>DATLBC010000150.1:0-2138 GCA_035527095.1 Ilumatobacteraceae bacterium
GCACGTCGGTGTTCGTCGACACCGAACTCGCCGACGCCACCTGGGAACGCCATGTCGTCGGCATCGTGGAGGGCGACGCCTGGTGGGCGGTCGACGTACCCGCCGACGCCGACGACCCGTCGTACGGGTCGGCGCTCGACCTGTTCAGTTACTTCGGCCGGGCGGCCCAGAGCGAGTGGATGGCCGCCGGGCGAGCGGTCCAGATCGTCGAGTGGGCCCGCACGCATCGATTCTGCGGGCGCTGCGCCACACCGACCAAACCGTCGAGTGGCGAGCGCGGCCTGAAGTGCCCGTCATGCGGACTGATCGCCTATCCCCGCCTCGCTCCGGCGATGATCGTGCTCGTCACCCGAGGCGAACCGGGACCCGAGCAGGAGGCGCTGCTCGCTCGAGGCGTCAACTTTCCGATGCCCATGTACTCGTGCCTGGCCGGCTTCGTCGAACCCGGCGAGGACCTCGAAGGCGCCGTCGTGCGCGAGGTCGCCGAGGAGGTCGGCATCCGCGTGACCAACGTGTCGTACCGCGCAAGTCAGCCATGGCCGTTCCCGCACAGCTTGATGATCGGCTTCCGAGCCGAATTCGCGAGTGGCGAACTCGTACTCGACGAGACTGAGATCGCCGACGCCAACTGGTACCGACGCGACGACATGCCGACCATTCCGCCGGGCATCTCGGTCGCGCGCCGCCTCATCGACGAATGGCTCCAGGAAGTCTGACTGCAGCACACACTTGCCTCCATTGAGCGAAACTGCCATATCCGGTCGCCTCGCTCATCGCCGGTGGTCGGGCTCGGCTGAATCGGGCTGGCAGGCAGGTTCTAAGGTCACCCGCATGAGCAGTTCAGATGTCGTGATCGTTGATGCCGTCCGCACACCGATCGGCAAGCGCAATGGTGGCCTGTCCACTCTCCACCCCGCCGAGACACTCGCCCGCGTGCAGCGGGCGATCATCGACCGCAACGGCGTCGAGCCGACCGAGGTCGGCCAGGTGGTCACCGGCTGCGTCAGCCAGGTAGGTGAGCAGGCGTTCAACATCGGCCGTACGGCGTGGCTGTCGGCGGGCCTCCCGCTGAGCGTCGCCAACACCACCGTCGACACCCAATGCGGCTCGAGTCAGCAGGCCACCAACCTTGCGACCTCGCTGGTCGGCTCTGGGGCGGTCGACATGGCGCTGGCGTGCGGCGTCGAAGCGATGAGCCGAGTACCGATCGGCGCGTCCGGCAACAAGGCGCTCGGCCTCGGCGTTCCGATCACGAAGACGTACTTCGAGCACTACGAGATGACCTCGCAGTTCGAGGGCGCCGAGCGCATCGCCGACAAGTGGGGCATCACCCGCGACGACACCGACAGCTTCGGATTCGCCTCACAGCAGCGTGCTGCGCAGGCGTGGGCCGAAGATCGCTTCTCGGGCCAGTACATGACGATCGAGGCACCGGACCTCGACGAAGCCGGCAAGCCCACCGGCACCACCCACACGGTCGACCGTGACGAAGGTCTGCGCGAGACCACCCTCGAGAAGCTGGCTGCGCTGAAGCCGGTCGCCCGCGAGAGCGGCGTGCACACCGCCGGCAACTCCTCACAGATCTCCGATGGGTCGGCTGCGGTCCTGCTGGCGACCGAGGCCAAGGCCGCCGAACTGGGGCTCAAGGCCAGGGCCCGCGTCGTCGACACGTGCCTGGTCGGCACCGATCCGGTGCTGATGCTCACCGGACCGATGGACGCCACCCAGCACCTACTGAAGCGCACCGGGTTGTCGATCGACGACATCGACGTGTTCGAGATCAATGAGGCGTTCGCCTCGGTCGTGCTCGCCTGGGCGAAGGAGGTCGGCGCGGACCTGGCCAAGACCAACCCCAACGGCGGGGCAATCGCCCTCGGTCACCCCCTCGGTGCAACCGGTGCGTTCCTGATGACCAAGGCGCTGTACGAACTCGAACGCACCGGCGGCCGCTATGGCTTGATCTCGATGTGCTGCGGCGGCGGTCTCGGCACCGGCACCATCATCGAACGCCTCTGAACCACCGTTTGCGTCGAGGTTTGGGTGGGCCGCCCCACCCAAACCTCGACGCAAACGTGGTTGGTCAGTCGGGTTCGGCGGGGTTCCCGCCCGGTCCGCGGATCGACGCGGCGTGATCGACG
>DATLBC010000151.1:0-7453 GCA_035527095.1 Ilumatobacteraceae bacterium
CGCTTGACGGTGATCAGCCGCTTCATCTCACCGACGTTCATCATGCCCAACGTCACGGCCTCGATGATGATCGCTCCGAGCACCGCCTCGGGCAGCTTCGAGAAGATCGGCGCGAGGAAGAGCAGCGTCAGGATGACGAAACCACCCTGGGCGAGGCTCGACACCTGTGACCGCGCCCCAGCGCCGTCGTTGACGGGGCTCTTGGAGAGGCTGCCGTTGTTGAAGATCCCTTGGAACACACTCGACGACACGTTCGACATGCCCTGGGCGAGCAGTTCCTGGTCGACGTCGATCCGGTAGTTGTGCTTGGTCGCGTACTGGCGAACTCCGGCGGTCGTCACCGAGAACCCGATCAGCACCAACCCGACCGCCGCCCCGACCACCACGGACCAGTTGTCGAAGATGATCTGCAAGTCCGGGAACGAAGGATTCGGGAGACCTCGCGGCACGTCCGCGATCAGTTCGACCCCACGGTCACCCAGACCGAAGATCACCGTCGCGAGAATGCCGAGCACCACCGCGACCAGCTCGGCGGGCACTTTCGGCACGAGGAACTTGAGGCCGAACAACACGACCAACGCCACGCCACCGACGACGACCGTGGTCCGGTTCGCGTCGGACAGACTCGTCGACCACTCCCAGAGCTTCTGCCACGTGTTCGAACCGGACTTCTCGGTTCCCGTGATCTTGAACAGCTCACCGGACACGACGTTGATGGCGACACCGAAAATGAACCCGGTCAGAACGGCCGCCGACAGGAACTCGGCGATCCAGCCCATCTTGAGCACGGCCATGACCACGAACAACAGCCCGGCGACCAGCACGATCGCCGTTGCGATCGCCACCGCGTCGTCGGAGCCCGCCGCCCCGATCGAGACGATCGCGGCACCCAACACCGGGGCGGTCGACGAACCCGGGCCCTGCACCAACTGCTTCGACGTGGTGAAGAGCGCGAACACGATCATGCCGAACGCCGCGGCATACAGACCGTTCTGGACGGGCACGCCGCTCAGCGATGCGTAACCCAGCGAGGTGGGCACCATGAGCGCCCAGACCGACAGCCCAGCGATCACGTCCTTGGTCAGCCACGCACGCTGGTACCGAGGCAGCCAGGCCAGGATCGGGATGTACCTCTTGATCGAGCTCGGAGTCGATCCCGCCGTCTCCGTAGCCTGGCTGCCTTCACTACTCATCGTGCGTCAGCTCTCGGCTTCGGCGTCCTTCTGGAGCTCGGCGGTGTCCGCCTCGAGCTGCTTTTCCTCGACCTTGTCGGCCTTGGCCATGACGCCTTCGATCTTCGCGCCCATGTCGGACACGCCGACCACGATGAGACCAGCCTGTCCGGCGTCGAGATTCTCGCCGAGCTCCTTGAGGTCCTTGCGGCTCATGCCGGCCGCTGCGTGCCCCGCGAGCGCGCCCAGGGCCGCGCCGCCACCCGTCGTGGCGGCCAACAGCCCGCCACCGATCGCGGCCGCCGGGAAGAGCGCGATGACCAGGCCGGTGGCGAGGCCGACGGTTCCGCCGCCCACCGCACCGACACGTGTGGGCGTCTCGTGCTTCTTGACGATCTTGACCTTGCCGTTGTCCTTGCGCTCGATGACGGCGGCGTCGTAGGCGTCGATGAGGCCTTCCTTGGTGTGGAGGTCGTGGACCGCGTCGTAGTCGGCCTTGGCGTCGTCGACGCTCGAATACACCCCGACGTACGCCATGAATGTGTCCATTGCCATGTCTCGCTCCTTTGGTCGGTGAATTGCTTGACAACGCCATCCTGACGGCGACACGCGCCGCAGCAGTCATGCAACCTGGGTGATCCGATCACCGGCGGGTCGACCGGCGAATCAGCGATGTCAGCCGAGCACGCTCGGTGCCAGTAGGCCCAACTCCCGGGCCCGGTCGACTGCCTCGCTGCGACCGGACACCGCCAGCTTCCGGTAGATCGAGTTGGTCTGGGTGCTCACCGTGTTCCTCGACACGTACAACCGTTCACCGATTTCCTTGAGCGAGAGATGCGTCTGCAGATACGGCAACAAGCGGAGTTCCGCAGTCGACAGCGCCGTCCCGTGCAGATCGGTCGGCCAGCGACTCAACGTCGCGCTGAGCACATCGGTGCGGGCGTTGAGGCGGCCGAGCTTGGGTCGCCGGTACAGCACCCCTTCGGTCTCGTGCAGCAGGATCCTGGCGGCCTCGGGATCGCCCAGCGCGAGGTTCGCATCGGCCAGCTCGAGCCGCAACCACGCTGCGCCCCACGGGTTCACCCAGGTGACGGCCGTCCGCAAACGCATCGCGCGGAACAACGACGCCCGACCCGTCTCGGTCTCGTTGCGGTGCAACAACAGACGGGCGCGGGCCGCTTCGACGATCGAGTTGATGGCGTACTCGGAGAAATGGGCTCGATCGACCACCGAGACGGCGAGTTCGAGGTCGCGTTCTGCATTCGCCCAGTCGCCACGATCCATCGAGAGCAACGCCCGGTACGCGAGGAAGCGCGCCTCCGGATCGTCGAATCCGTCGGTCGTGGTCGTCACCTCGAGGCTCTCCGAGAACAGCGTGAACGCTTCGTCGTCGTCGCCCTGCAGCCATCGGGCGACCGCGAGAAAGCCGAGGGATGCCGGCCGCCATGGGCCCCAGACCGGCTCATTGGTCACGACCGATGTCGCGTCCGCTTCCATCTGCTCGACGCCGTGCGCACAGAGAAAGGCCCGGAGTGCAGCACGACTCGACACGAACGACTCGACCTCCGAGTCACCCTCTGACGTCAGATGCTCGATGCGATCCGCCCATCGCTGCGCTTCGACGGCATTCCCAGTCAGAGCTTCCAGCCAGCCGACCAGTCCGGCCAGCTCCGGATTCCGTTCGATCATCTCGTCGGCAAGCTGGTCCAGCCATCTCCTGACGTCGTTCAACCGGCCCTCGTTGTACGCACGCGCCAACTCCCTGACGATCACGTCGGCAGCGATGGTGAGATCTCCGCCGGCTCGGGCATGTTCGACGGTGCGGTCGACGGAACCAGCTGCCGCCCACCACCGAGCGGCACGCAGGTGGCGCTCCCGAACGGTGTCCGGTTCGAAACGGCTCGCCTCGTCGAGGAGCACGCTTCTGAACAGCGGGTGGTACCGGAACCACGCCCCGCTGCCGTCGAGTGGCGTGATGAACAGGCCGGCACGCATCAACGTCTCCAACACCGCGGCTGACCGCGTGGAGTCGAGGACGGCGTCGCACAGCGATGGGCCCAACACGTCCAGGATCGCCGTCCCGTGGAGGAAGCGATCGATCTCCGGCGGGAGCCCAGCCAGGACCTCGGATCGGATGAACTCGGCCACGGCCCGATCGGACGACGACGGCGCGAGAGCGAAACCGACCGTCGCCGCGCCGCTGCGCTGGGTGTGCTCGAGCAACGCCAGGCCAGCGGGCCATCCCTCCGTTCGCTCGAGCAACCGACGAATCCGTTCCGGCAACGGTTCCACCCCGTGGAGCTCGAGAAGTTCTGCCACCTCGTCGGCGTCGAAGACGAGGTCGGTCACACCGATCTCGACCACCTCACCGCGCACTCGTCGTCGGCCGCCGGCGAGCCACACGTCCCGGCGGCTCGAGACGACCAGCTGAACATGATCAGGCAAGAGATCGAGGAGCAGACCCACCGCGTCACGGCAGTCGCGTGATCGGATCTCGTCGAAATGGTCCAAGACGATCACGAGCGGCTCGTCGACCGCACCGATCGAGGCCGCCAACCCCGGCACCACCCGACCGAGTACGGAGACGTCGGGCGAAATCAGCTCACGAGAGATGGCGCCGTCGAGCTCTCGCACCCGCCTCACCCCGGTGACGATCGATGTCATCAGCGTGGCGACGTCGTCGTCGGCCCGATCCAACGACACCCAGGCGACCGCGCGATCGTCGTGCTCCAGCCAGTCGACGAGCAGCGTCGTCTTGCCGTATCCGACCGGCGCCGAGACGACGATCAAGGGTAGATCCACACCGGCGGCGAGCAAGCTCGTGAGGCGTGGCCGCCGGACGACCCCAGAGCGCACGCGCGGAAAGCCGGTCTTCGCATCGACGAGAACTCGGTGAACGTCGATGGCGTCGATCCCGGTGCTCATGGTCCCCGCACAGGGTAATGGAAACCCGTCGGAACGTCGCTGGAGGTGCGGTGCCCGACATCGAGGCGCTGGCCTCGACGGCCCGTTCAGAGGTCGCGGACGATGGGCACCCGGCCGTCGTCGACGGCCCCGATCAGCTCGTCGTGGTCCTGCTCGGTGCGATCCGCATAGGCCTCGGCGAACCGTGCGACCGCACGATCGAAGGTGTCGTCGTCGCCGAGGTATCCGGAGATCATCGACGCGTCACCGGACCGGGCGTGGGCACGGCCGAGCGCTGCGCCACAGGCCATGGCATAACGCCGCAGGACGTCCGCCGTCATGGTCTCGACGTCCGCGGACGCCTTGCCGTCCCAGAGCTGGCGTACGTAGAAGTCGGTGGCGGGTTCATCGCCACGCTCGTAGCGGGCCCACCCGACGAGCGCGTCGGGTGTCGCCTGGATCTTTCGTTGCCCATCGACGACGCGATGACCCTCCTGGTCGAAGGCGCTCGGCGCCAGATGCTCCTCCAGGACCGACGGGGCCGCCTCCTTGATCTGGAGAAACAGCGGTTCGCCGTCACCCGATTCGAACAGCGCGATCAGGCACCGGGTTCCGACGCTGCCGACCCCGACGACCTTGAGCGCGATGTCCGTCATCGAGTACCGGTCCATCAGCTGGCGCCGGTCGGCGTGCAAGGTTGCCCGGTAGTCGTCGAAGAACTCCTCGACACGGGTCATCTCCGCGCGGCGTCGCTCGTCCGTCATCGTGACGATCAGGGGCGGGTTCGACACGATCACCCGACGACCATCGACGATGTCGGTGAGCTTGCCGAGCGCCCCGAGGCTGTTCTTCCTGGCTGACTTCTTGCGTGACTTGGCCAGACGACGCCGATCGCTCTTCGCAGTTGCGAGCGTCTTGGCCAGATCCTCGACATCGATCCGGTAGTAGAACACGTCGAGCGGATTCATCTTCGATGCCGCCGCGATCACCTCACGGTACGCAGCCGTTGTTCCTCTCGCGAGCTTTCGGTTGGTCTTCTTGTCGAGTTTGTTGTTGCGGCCCGCGACCACGACGCTGGCGGCGAGTCGTTTGACGTCCCATTCGAACGGTCCCGGAAGTGTCTCGTCGAAATCGTTGATGTCGAACACGAGACGGCGTTCGGGCGACGAGAACATCCCGAAGTTCGACAGGTGAGCATCGCCGCACAATTGCACGGTCAGGTCGGTCCGCGGGCCGACCGCCAGGTCGGTGGCCATCACGGCCGCCGACCCCCGCAGAAACGTGAACGGCGTGGCCAACATGCGCCCGTACCGGATCGGGACCAGGTCCTGCAACCGGTTGGCATCCTGGGCCTGCAGGATCGCCAGCGCGCTGGCTCGGTCGTCGGGAACGACGAGATCGGCGTGCGCCTCGAGCGGCACGGTGTCGCGCCGCTCCCGCCCAGCCGCCGCCCGCGCGGCCTTGGGCTCGCGCCGACTCTCGAGCGACCAGCGTGGATCACGTTGCGAATTCTCCGAGGTGCCCATCACTTCTCCCTGTGATCGCGGTCGACTAACCGGTACGACTCGATTGTGGAGCACAGCGAGGCGATCGGCGTCACCCGTTCTGTGCGATGTGTCCCCGTTCGCACGAAATGGATGACGAACCCGCTCCGGTGTCACCTCACAATCGACCCATGGCCCCAACGCACCCGGAGAAACATGCGCGAATCCACGTCGTCCGCCACGCTGACGCGGGAGTCCGCGGACACGGCCCCGACGACCACCTGCGCCCGCTGAGCCCCGGCGGGCACGCGCGAGCAGAGGTCCTCGCCGAGCTGCTCGAACTCACGTCGGCCAGCCGCATCGTGTCGAGCCCGTACGTGCGCTGTGTGCAGACCGTCGAGCCGCTGGCAGCGCGGCAGCGCCGCTCGGTCGAACTCAGCGACATCTTGGCGGAAGGGGCGAGCGTCGAGGCGATGGTGCACCTCCTCCGACGTCTTCCCGATGGAAGTGTTGCGTGCACGCACGGCGACATGCTCGGGGAACTCGCGAAGATCGTGGACTCCGTCGACGGGCTCGACGGCCCGATCTCGTTCGACAAAGGCGGCGTCTGGGTGCTGACGCGCAACGGCGACGCGCTGTCGCTCGTGGAACAGATGCGGGTGACTTCTGGATATGTCGGTGACCGACCTGTGATGATGGCGAGGTAGTCACCGCGGAGCCCAGGCCATGAGTGCTGACACAGAGTGAGCGAAGGAGTACCGACCATGGGAAAGAAGAAGCGATCGAAGAAGGACAAGGCGCATCAGTCGTCAGAGGCCGCCCCCGCTGTCGACGGCGACGTCACCGCAGCTGGTGATGCACCGACAGCCCCGCAACCGGGCGGCAAGCTCAAGCGCAAGGAGTACGAGGCCGAACTCGAGGTCCTGCAAGGCGAACTCGTGGCCATGCAGGAGTGGGTGAAGGCCACCGGTGCGAAGATCTGCATCGTCTTCGAAGGGCGTGACACCGCCGGCAAGGGCGGCACGATCAAGCGGATCACCGAACGGGTGAGCCCCCGCACCTTCCGCCTGGTTGCGCTGCCGGCGCCCACCGAGCGCGAGAAGTCGCAGATGTACATCCAGCGCTACATCAAGCACTTCCCGGCGGCGGGTGAAGTCGTGATCTTCGACCGCAGTTGGTACAACCGCGCCGGGGTCGAACCGGTGATGGGATTCTGCAGCCCGGAGCAGACCGAACGATTCCTCGATCAGACACCAGCCGTCGAGAAGGCGATGGTCGAGTCGGGCATCATCCTGATCAAGTACTGGCTCGAGGTGAGCGCCACCGAACAGACCCGGCGGCTCAAGAGTCGCATCGACGACCCGCGCAAGGTCTGGAAGCTGTCGGACATGGACCTCAAGTCCTACAGCCGCTGGTACGACTACTCGCGCGCCCGCGATGCGATGCTCGCCGCCACCGACACCTCGTGGGCGCCGTGGTTCATCGCCCACACCGACGACAAGAAGCGCGGCCGCCTCAACATCATCTCGCACCTGCTCTCGCAGGTGCCGTACGAGCAGATCGACCGCCCCGAGATCAAACTGCCCCGGCGTCAAACCGCCCGCGGGTACGTCGAACCCGACCTGCCGCTGCGGCACATCCCTGAGCCCCACTGAGGATCGTTGAGGACGCCACGATGACGATGACCGAAGAACCGACCCAGCAACCGGCACCCGACAGCACGCAGTGGTACTCGCTGTCGGTCGACGACACCGTCTCGCGACTCGGTGTCGACGCGACATCCGGGCTCAGCGCCACCGAGGTCACGAGTCGCCTGGCGACCTACGGGAAGAACGAGGTCGCCACCGAGCCACCACCCACCACCTGGCAGATCGCGAAGGCGCAGATCGCCAA
>DATLBC010000152.1:0-45653 GCA_035527095.1 Ilumatobacteraceae bacterium
GCCGGTGACCACGCGACTGGACAGGAGCAGATCGTTCGCCCGGGTGACCCCGACCAGGCGCGGCAGGATCCAGCTCATCCCGTACTCGGCAGGCAGTCCGAGCTTGGCGGCGGCGGTGGTGAGCTTGGCGTCGGCTGCCACGAATCGGAGGTCGCACCAGAGCGCGAGTGCCAGTCCGACGCCGGCACACGCACCATTGACGGCAGCGATGATCGGCAGTCGATATCCGAGCTGCCAGACGAAGTCGGCGTCGATGCTCTCACCGCCGCCCGGAGTGGCCGGCTCGGCGGGCAGTCCGCTGTCGTAGCCGCCGCGTTCGCCGTGGCCTTCCAGTGCCTTGGAGTCGCCACCGACACAGAACGCCGGGGGAGTGCCGGTGACCACCACGGCGCGCACATCGTTGCGATGTTCGAGGTCGGCCATCACCTGGCGGTACTCGGTGTGCATGGTGCCCGTCCATGCGTTGTGGCGGTGCGGTCGGTGCAGCCACACGGTGGCGACCCGGTCCGCAACCTCCCAGCGGACGGCCGTCAGTTCGCCGCTCGTGTTGTCGCTCAACCCCACATCGCCTTCAGGACGGCTTCGGCCAACTCTGCCCGACACACGATGAAGTCGGGGAGCCACGGGTCGCGGTCGTTGTAGACGATCGGCGAGCCGTCGAGGCGGCTGACGTGGAACCCGGAGGCGAGCGCCACGCCAGCGGGCGCTGCGGAATCCCATTGGTACATGCCGCCGTCGTGGACATAGATGTCGGTCTCGCCCATCACGACCGACATCGCCTTCGCGCCGGCCGAGCCGAGCCGGACGGCATCGCAGTCGAGACCTTCGACGACCAACACGGCGGCGTAGGGCGCCCGGGAGCGTGACGTGACCAGGATCGGCCGCTCGCGATCGAACGGCGGCATCGGCGTGGGATCGTCGGTGGTGAAGGTTCGCCCAACGGCGGGGAGGCTCACGGCGGCGGCGCCGAAGCGGTCGTTCTCCCACAGCGCGATGTGCACGGCCCAGTCGATGCGGCCATGCTCGCCGAACTCGCGGGTGCCGTCGAGCGGGTCGACAATCCACACACGATCGGCCCCGAAACGGCGGGGGTCCTCGCGGCCCTCCTCCGACAGCACGGCGTCGTCGGGGCGATGCGTCGCGAACTCCTGGGCAAGAAACCGCTGCGCGGCCGCATCACCGGCGTCCTTGACGTCCCAGGTCGACGCTCCCGCGGCGAACATCTTCTCGCGGAGCTCCAACAGCAGGTGACCGGCCTGTGTCGCCAGGCGCGTGGCGAGCTGACCGTCGGTCTCCGTGGGCGGCATCGAGTCAGTCTGCCAGCTGGATTACATCGCGGGTCTGACCCCTGATGTAATCAGGCGAGCTTCTTGTACTTGATGCGGTGTGGCTGGTCGGCGCCGGCGCCGAGTTCCTTCTTGCGGCGCTCCTCGTACTCGGAGAAGTTGCCCTCGAACCAGCGCACCTGACTGTCGCCTTCGAAGGCGAGTACGTGCGTGGCGACTCGGTCGAGGAACCAGCGATCGTGGGAGATGATCACGGCGCAGCCAGGGAACGATTCCAGGCCGGCCTCGAGCGCCCGCAGCGTGTCCATGTCGAGGTCGTTGGTCGGCTCGTCGAGCAGCAACACGTTGCCGCCGGACTTGAGCAACTTCGCGAGGTGGACTCGGTTGCGTTCGCCACCGGAGAGGTCGCCGACGCGCTTGCCGTGGTCGGTGCCCTTGAAGTTGAAGCTCGACACGTACGCGCGGCCGTGGATCTCGCGGCCGCCGACTTCGAGCACCTCGGCGCCGCCGGTGATCTCTTCGTACACCGTGGCGTCGGGGTCGAGGTCGTCGCGATCCTGGTCGACGTACGACAGGTCGACCGTCTCGCCGATCTTGATCGAGCCGGAGTCGGGCTGCTCGCGGCCGGCCAGCATCTTGAACAGCGTCGACTTGCCGGCGCCGTTGGGGCCGATGATGCCGACGATGCCGGCAGGCGGCAGCGTGAACGACAGGTCCTCGATCAGCAAGCGATCGCCGAAGCCCTTGCTGAGGTGCTCGACTTCGATCACCTGGTCGCCGAGGCGACGACCTGAGGGGATCGCGATCTCGAGCGCCGACTGGCCCGGCGCCTGGGCCTTGTTCTCGTTGTACAGCTTCTCGTAGGCGGCGAGCCGGGCCTTGCCCTTGGCCTGGCGGGCCTTCTGTCCCATCCGCACCCATTCGAGTTCGCGGGCGAGCGTGCGCTTGCGTGCCTCGTTGCTTCGCTCCTCCCGCTCCAGCCGCTCCTGCTTCTGTTCGAGCCAGCTCGAGTAGTTGCCCTCGAAGGGGATGCCCTTGCCGGCATGCAGCTCGAGGATCCACTTCGCCACGTTGTCGAGGAAGTAGCGGTCGTGGGTGATCGCCACGACCGTGCCGGCGTAGTCGGCGAGGAAGCGCTCCAGCCAGTCGACCGATTCGGCGTCGAGGTGGTTGGTCGGCTCATCGAGCAGCAGCAGGTCGGGACGCGACAGCAGCAGGCGGCACAGCGCGACCCGACGTCGCTCGCCGCCGGACAGCACGGTGACGTCGGCGTCGTCGGGCGGGCAGCGCAGTGCGTCCATCGCGATGTCGACGTTGCGTTCGAGGCTCCAGGCGTCGGTGGCGGCGATCCTGTCTTCGAGCTGCGCTTGTTCCTTGCCGATCTTGTCGTAGTCGGCGTCGGGGTCGGCCCACATCGCCATCACCTCGTTGTAGCGATCGATGATGCCCTGGACCTCGGCCACGCCATCCATCACGTTGCCCTTGACGTCCTTCGCCGGATCGAGCTGCGGCTCCTGGGCCAGGTAGCCGACGGTGAAGCCGGCGGTGAGACGGGCCTCGCCCGAGTACCCGTCGTCGAGGCCGGCCATGATCTTCAGCAGCGACGACTTGCCGGCGCCGTTCGAGCCCAGCACGCCGATCTTGGCGCCCGGATAGAACGACAGCGAGATGTTCTCGAGCACTGTCTTGTCGGGCGGGTAGTGCCGAGCGAGCTTGTAGGCCTGGTAGATGAATTCGTGCGCCATGGTGATGCCGAGGCTAGCGACGGAGCCTGGTGTGCAGGACCGGTGCGCAGTCACCGTTCAAGAAGCCCGCTGAGATTCCGATACTCACCATGGTCGGCACGGAGCCGACGGGCGACTGGGCGGAGCAGCGTGGCAACAGCACCACATGAACTCGAGGCGGTCCGGATCGGCGGGCGGCAGCGCGCCTCGGAGTTGGCGGCGTGGCAGGTTCCCGATCGTCTTGCGCTGACGGTCGCCGCATTCGGCACGTTGTCGGTCGCAGTCGCAGTCGTCGTCGCCGTCATCCGAACCGACCTCTACCGCGAACCGCCGGACGTTGACTGGTCGGTGCTGGCCTTCCTCGGGCTCGGGCTACTCGTCGGCGAGACGAGCCGCCGGTGTTGGATTCGGTCGGGCCCGAACACCTACGTCACCCCCGTCTATCTCTTTGCATTCGCGCTGATGCTGATCGGTTCGCCGACCGGGGCGGTGTGGGCGTCGATGTTCGGGACGGTTGCCCATGCGCTCGTCGTGCGTGCCACCCCGGTCTCGACGCTCATTCGTTTGTCGAAGGTGGCACTGACGGTGGGATCTGCGGCGTCGGTGTCGATGTGGCTCGACGCGAACTGGTCGATGGACAGCGTCGCTGGGGTCTCGTGGCGTTGGGTGGCCGGCGCAACGTTGATCGGAGCGACCACCCTGCTGGTCGACGGCATCGTCACGGCGATCGACGAGGCAGCGCGCTCACGAGTCGCGCTGGCGACCGGTCTGGCGCACGGCGTCGGCGCGCGGGTGACCGCCGAGGGTGCGTTGCTGTCGCTCGCCCCGATCTGGATCGTCGGCGTCGAGTTCAGCCGAGCGCTTGCGCCCCTGCTCGCGATCACGACAGTGCTCGTCTTCCAGTCGACGAGGCAGGCCTTCGAGCGCGCCTACGAGGCGCGTCACGATGCCTTGACGGGTCTGGCGAACCGTCGGGCCTTCGCCGAGCGCGTGGACATGGTTGTCGGTGGTGCCGGGGGATCGACATCGGCGATGGTGATGCTGATCGACCTGGACCGCTTCAAGGAGGTCAACGACGAGTTGGGACACGACGTCGGGGACGCGCTGCTGGCGGCGTTCGCCCGGCGACTCGCCGACAGCTTGCCGCCCAACGCTGTCGCTTCGAGGCTGGCCGGGGACGAATTCGCCGTGCTCCAACCCCTGCGAACGAGCGCAGAGGGCAGTGAAGAGGTCGAGCGTGTGGTGCGTGCGCTCGGCGTCGAACTCGCACTGCCGCTCTCGGTCCGCGGGTTCCCGATCCGCGTCGACGTGAGCGTCGGCGTGGCGTTTGCTCCGCGGCATGGTCGGTCCGCGTCGGATCTGCTGCGTGCGGCCGACATCGCGATGTACCGTGCGAAGCGGCTGGCCACGAAGGTCGAGCGGTACGACGACTGTGTACGCATCCAACGACGCGGCCGCGTGGAGCTGTTGTCCGACATCGACAGAGCACTGGCCGAAGGCCAATTCAGCGTGTACTACCAGCCGCAGGTGCGTATGGACACTGGCGCGGCCGACACGGTCGAGGCCCTCATTCGTTGGGATCATCCCGTGTACGGCAGGATCCAGCCGAATGACTTCATCGCACTCGTCGAGCAGACCGAGCTGATCGGACCTCTCACCGAGATGGTCCTGCGGACCTCGACCCAGGGCATGCGGATGTCCGGCATCGACGACGTGAAGCTGGCCGTCAACGTGTCGCGGCGAAGCCTGCAGGATCGGAACTTCTCAAGGCGCGTACTCGGGGTGCTCGCCGAGGTCGGGTTCGCACCCTCTCGCCTGGAGGTCGAGGTGACCGAACGGGCGTTGGGGTCCAATCCGGAACACTCGTGGTTCACGGTCGATCGGCTCCGGGAGGCCGGCGTCTCGATCGCCATCGACGACTTCGGTACCGGGTACTCGTCGTTCGAGACGCTGCGGCAACTCCCTGTCGACCGCTTGAAGGTCGACGCGGTGTTCGTCGGCGGGCTGCTCTCGAATCGGGCCGACCGGGTGATCGTCGAGAGCGTCGTCGACCTCGCACATCGTCTGGGTTTCGACGTGGTCGCCGAAGGACTCGAGACGAGGGACACCTGGAATGCGCTCGCCGCCCTCGGCTGCGATTTCGCTCAAGGATTCGGCATTGCGCACCCGATGCCGTTGGCCGACCTGCGGGCCTGGCTCACCAGGCGGACTGCGGAGATGGCGGCTCCACTTCCGAGCCCCGTCGGTGATCCGATGCCGACCCCGCGCATCGAAACGCTCCGCCCGGCCTGAGTGCTCCACCGGCGGAGATCGCACGTCGCTGCTGCCGCCAGTAGCGCTTGACGCCGCCGTGTTTGATCTGGTCAACTTTCATTAGTTTGAATTGACTCGGGCGGATAGCCTCGGCGCTCATGCCGACTGCGGGAGATGATCTGATCGATCTCCAGACCGCGGCCGAGCGGATCGGCGTCCACTACCAGACCGCCTATCGGTGGGTTCGGAACGGGAAGCTCACGGCAGATCTCGTCGGTGGGCGCTATCTGGTCGCCAGCGATGACCTCGAAGCGGTCGATGTGGTCCGCCGAACGCCGACTCCACCTCCTGCGCCGCGACCGAAACGAATCGCGACCTCGGCGTCACGGATGCACAATGCTCTGGTCGTCGGTGATGAGGGCGCCGTCCGGTCGATCGTGCGCACCCTCCTCAGCGAGGGGACATCGGTCCCGGGTGTGGTGCAGCAGGTCATCGTCCCGCCGCTGGTACGGATCGGTCAGGCGTGGAGAGATGGTGACCTGACGGTCTGGGTCGAACACCGCGCATCGGCAATCGTCGAGCGCATCCTCGGCGAGATCGCTCCCAACCCGCGTGGTCGCCGTCGTGGAACGGTGGTCGTCGCCTCCGTCAGCGGGGATCACCACTCGCTTCCGACCTCGATGGCTGCAGTGACCCTTCGAGCCGACAACTGGCATGTGGAGCATCTGGGTGCCGACATGCCGCCGGACGAGTTGCTCCGGTTCTGCGCCGAGTACGACGTCGACGTGGTGGTCCTGTCGTCGACGAACCCTGGCACCGCACGGTTGGCCGCCGAGACTGCCGAACGACTGGAGGCTGCAGGCACGCCGTGCGTCCGCGGAGCGCCCGGACGGGCTCTCGACGAGCTCATCGCCCTCGTGCGAGCAGCCGCGACGCGGTGACCAGGGTGGGGTTGGCGTTCGCTGAATCGCCTGCCCTGTCGACTCAGTAATTGCCTGGCACCGGCAGGACCCCGGGCTCCGAGGGTTCGAGCAGTGGATCGTCTTCGATCTGGCGCTCGGTCAGGGCGAGGCCTCCGGCGACGACGGTGCCGTAGACGGTGATGAGGAAGACGATCACGCCGATTGCGAAGATGATGATGTCGCTCATGACCGGACCTCCTCGAAGGTGCGGCTCGCTTCGGCCTGCACCGGCGCCAACAGGAGCGTCCCCAGCGAGTGGATCGACGGGACCCAGAGTCCAACGAAGATGCCCGCCGTGGTTTCTCCTTGGACGAAGTACAGCCAGACGGAGAACAAGAACGACAGAAAGCCGGCCACGAGGAACGGAAGTTTGAGCCGGAGATTGGTCGGGAGCGGGCGCATTGGGATTCCTTTCGATGGGTTCGAAAGGAATCAGCGTCATTTAGCGCGCATTTATTCCCGCGCCGATGTTTGGTCGCTGCCGGCGCCTGACGACGGCTCCGATCCGTTCTGGCGGATCTTCAGTGACGCTTGACGCCGCCGTACTTCATCCGGGTGTCGCTCATTGCGGCCGGACGTGCCTCGTCGTCACGGATGCCCCCGTCGATCAGTTCGCCGACGAACAGCGTGTGGGTGCCGAGGTCGAGGGTGTGACGCACCTCGCAGTCCATCCAGGCGATCGCGTCAGCGAAGACCGGCGCCCCTGTGGTTGCGGTGTCGACGGCCCAGCCGTTGAGCGTCTTGCCGTCGTCGACCGCCGGCTTGGAGAATTTGACGAACGGGCGGGTGTTCTCGCCGTCCCACAGGTTGATCGTGAACGCGTGGCCAGCGGAGATCAGCCGGTGGGTGACCGCCGAGTTGTCGACGCTGATGCCGATCAGCACCGGTTCCATCGAGAGCTGGGTGATCCAGCTGGTGGTCATGCCGTTGCGCTCGCCGTCATGCGCCGAGCCGACCAAGGCGAGCGCGTTCGGGATCTTCCAGGTGATGCGGTTGATCAGTTCCTCGTCGATGGCCATGCCGTCAGAGTACGAGCCCTCGCTAGGTTCGGACCATGGAACCTGTGCTGCAGGCGCCGGCTCTCGAGGCCCTCGCCACATGGCTCGATGCTCACGACGAGGTCGCTCCCGGCGTGGTCGAAGGGTTGTACGTGGTCGGCTCGGCGGTGCTCGGCGATTGGACGTCGCACAGCGACATCGATGTCGTCGCCGTGGTCGCCGACCCGTCCGACCCTGAAATGTTCGACGCCCTTGCGGCCGCGCAGGCGCTGGTTGGTGAGCGAGTCTCGATCTCCGTCGAAGGGCCGTACGTCGCTTGGGGCGATCTCGTGGTTCCGCCGATGGCGGTGCAGCGGCCGTGGGTGGTCGACGGCGAGTACCACGTCGACGGCGAGTCGTTCGAGATCAATCCGATCACCTGGTACACGCTCGCTGTCCGCGGGATCGCACTCCGAGGCGATGGTCCCGACCGGCTCGGCGTCCACGTCGACCTCGGCGAACGTCGTAGCTGGGTCCGAGAGAACCTGCAGACGTACTGGCGTGGTGTCGGCGAGCGACTGGCATCGGCGATCGAGGTCGACCCCGCCAGCGAGACCGCCGACGGCGCAGTGCTCGAATGGGTGGCACTCGGAGTGGCTCGGATGCTCTACACGTGGGAGACCGGCGACGTGACGTCGAAGTCCGCGGCCGGAGCGTGGGCGGCGGGCCGAGCGCCGGACTTCGGAGAGATGCTGCATGCCGCGGTGCAACTTCGAGCCACTCCTGGCGAGGCCACGCGTGCCCATCTCCTCGACGCTGCGGCCTTCACCGAGGTGGTCGTCGACAGCCTGACATCCGGGGGCTGATCCCGGATGTCGATCAGCCGGCGAGGCGGGCGACGGTGGCGGCGAACTCGGCGATCGTGTCGTCGATGATCTTCGTCACCGGCTCGATCGATTCGATGCGGCCGGCGACCTGACCCGACAGAGCAATCGCGGCATTCATGTCGCCGCCGAAGTAGAGGTCCCGCGCGTTGCCGAAGTCGGCGAACACGTTGTGCTCGGCATTCACGAGCGCCTCGGTGCGATCGGTGCGCAGCGCCCGAAGTGCGGGGGAGTGGCGCTGGTTGAGGAAGAGGGTGTCGGTCTCCGCGGCGTCGATGATCGCCTGCTTCCAGTTGTGGTGCACGGGTGATTCCGCTGCGGAGACCATGCGGGTGCCCATCTGCACACCCTCGGCTCCGAGCGCGAACGCGGCCGCCATCGTGGCGCCGTCCGTGATGCCGCCGGCGGCGATGATGGGCACGTCGACCTTCGAGCGCACGAGGGGCAGCAGCACCATTGTCGAAACGGGCGTCGGGCTCTTGAAGCCGCCTCCTTCGCCACCTTCCACGACGAGGCCGTTGACACCGGCGTCGACGGCTTTGAGCGCAGCGGCCAGGGTGGGCACCACGTGGTAGACGGTGAGCCCGGCCGCCTTGAGCACGCCCGTGTACTTGGTCGGCGAACCGGCCGACGTCGTGACGAACTTGACGCCCTGGTCGATCACGAACTCGGCGATCGCCGGATCGCGAACGAATGCCTGGGCGATGTTGACGCCGAAGGGGCGATCGGTGAGTTCGCGCATCTTGCGGATCTCGTCCTTCACGGCGTCGAGTTCGCCAGACGACGTCTCGATGATCCCGCACGCCCCGGCCTGCGACACTGCTGAAGCGAGTTGGGATCGGGCGATCCATCCCATGGGCGCCTGGACGATGGGGATGTCGACGCCGAGATCGCGACTGACTCGGTTGTCGAACGCGGCGGGAAGCGGGGGAGTCATCCCCTCATCTTGACGTACACCCGGTGCCAGGCACGATGTGTACGTCAGCCGACGACGAGCGGGAAGCGCGGGTCGCCGTCGAGTGGGCCGCCGACGACGAGATCGTTCGGTTCGTAGGGCGGTGAGGTGGTCCAGGGGCGCTCACCGAATCGGGCGTCGTCGCCGAGCCAACGCAGGCTCACCGCGCGCCGGCGGGTGGACAGCGAGTTGCCCGGCGCGCCGTGGAGGGTGCGGTAGTGGAAGGCGAGCACGTCGCCTGGCTCGACGTCCCAGCCGAGCACGCGTTGCCCGTCGACGAGCGTGTCGCCGTCGGGCAACAGCTCGAAGCGTTCGTCGGCGTCGCCATATGGGCTCTGGTCGATGAACTTGCGCGGCACGAACCGCCGGTTCCAGAGGTGCGAGCCGGCGATGAACTGCAATCCTGATGTCGCTGGTACCCGGTCGAGGGCGATCCACATGCTCACGTTCTGCATGCCGTCGATGCCGTAGTAGGGGTCGTCGTGGTGCCACGGTGTGGGTTCGATCGATCCCGGCTCCTTCACGAGGACGTGTTCGTGGAAGAACCGTACGGTTCGCGAATCCATCAGCTGCGCAGCGACCTGAGCAAGGCCGCTCTCGAACACCACTCGGCGGTATTGGTCGACGACCGGCCAGGTGACGTAGTCGCTCCAGAATCCGATGGCCTCGTCGGGGCTCGTGTACCAGTGTGACCACTCGCTTGGATGCATCCGGTTGTACTCGACCCCCTCGCTGAGCAGTTCGAGCCACTGCGGGGCCACGACGCCGGGGAGGATGGTCGCACCGTCGCGCTGGAACTGCTCGGTCTCGTGGTCCACTCCGTGATCATCCCAGAACGAGGCCCGAGTACCGTCGTCGGCATGCTTCCCACATCGCCGTTCGGGTCCACCGGCCACCAGTCCACGCGGGTGATTTTCGGGGCCGCCGCGCTCGGTGCAATGAGCCAGAAGCGCGCCGACGCCACATTGGCGAGCGTCAGCGAATGGGGGATCAACCACATCGACACAGCTGCGTCGTACGGCGCGTCGGAGGATCGGTTGCGTGGCTGGTTGGGGGATCATCGACACGAGGTGTTCCTCGCTACGAAGACCGGCGAACGGCGTGGCGACGCTGCTCGAACCGAACTCGAACGTTCGCTCGAACGGATGAACATCGATCGTGTCGACCTGATCCAGCTGCACAACCTCGTCGATGAGGACGACTTCGACGCGGCCTTCGCGGTGGGTGGAGCGGCCGAGGCGCTCAGCGCAGCCCGAGACGAAGGGCTCGTGTCACACATCGGTGTGACCGGTCATGGTCTCCGAGTCGCGGGCATGCACGTGCGGAGCCTCGAACGGTTCGACTTCGCGTCGGTGCTCCTCCCGGTGAACTTCATCCTGCTCGACAATCCGGCGTACCGCGCTGACGTCGAGGAACTGCTCGGCGTGTGCGCCGACCGCCAGATTGCTGTGCAGACGATCAAGTCGATCGCCCGTGGCCGGTGGAGCGACGAAACGACCCCGCATTTCAGTTGGTACGACCCGCTGACCGATCCGTCGGCAATCGCCCGAGCGGTCCGTTTCGTCCTCGGTCATCCGCAGATGTTCCTCAACAGCACGAGCGACGCTCGTCTGATCGGATCGATCGTCGAGGCAGCCAACGGCGACCTGTCAGCGCCGAGCGATGACGAGATGAGAGCCGACATCGTCGGCCAGGGCATCACCCCGTTGTTCGACGGCGAGGCCCTCGAACGAATTTGAGCTGCTGAGGATCGGTTGCACCAGGGGTCAGACCCCTGCTGCAACCGTCAGGCGATCGGCGCGGGGGTGATGCGGACGGGGCCGCGTCGTTCGGTGATGTCGGCGTAGTCGGCGACGATCGCCATGATCTGGTCGCCTTCGAGCTCGTCGCTCTCGCACAGTCCGTCGGCGATCCGCAGCAATGCCTCTCGGTACTTCGACGTCATCAGCGCGGCGCGGTCGGCGCCCTCGACCATCAACGCTTCGGCGGCCTCTCGGCTCACGTCGTCGGAGAGCACCTTGGCGACGAGGTTCCCCGCCGTTGGAATGCCCGCTGCTTCGAGGCTGAGCAGACCAGGGCCGTGGCCGAGCTGCCCGACGAGTTGCGAGGCGAGGTTGGTCGCTACTGCGAGGTCCGACGAGATGCCGCTCGAGGCTTCGCCGTACTCCTGGAGTTCGGCGGCCCGGCCGGCCAACGCGACACAGATCAGGTCGCGGGCATCGCTCGGGGTCTTGAGGAACCGCTCCTCGACGTCGCCGTGGGCGACGAGACCCAGCGCAGCAGACCGGCGCAGGATCGACGCCATCTTCACGTCGCGACGCGTGAGGACGGCGGTGAGCGCATGGCCGGCCTCGTGGATCGCGATGCGGCGCCGCTCGTCCGGGTGGTAGCCCATCTCGTGGGCGACGCCGACCTCGGTGACCAGCTGGGCCTGCAGGACGTCGGTCACGCTCATCGAGGTGCGGCTGTACCGCAGAGCGATGATCAGCGCCTCGTCGAGCAGCTTCTCGATCTTGACGGGCGTGTAGCCGGCCGACAGATCAGCGATGAGCGCCGCGGTGACCGGCTCGTCGTGGTTCTTCTTCGCGAGGTAGTAGTCGGCGATCGCCACACGATCAGCGCGCGGCGGGAGGTTGAACCCGATCACACGGTCGAATCGTCCCGGTCGCAGAAGTGCCGGGTCGAGGTCGGCGGCGCGGTTGGTCGAGGCCACGATCAAGATGTTCGCCTCGGTCCGCTTGGGGCGCGGACGACGCTTCTCGTCGGGCAGGAAACCGTTGAACCAGTCGGTGAAATTCGCCCTGAACTTCTGGCGGCCCGTCGGGAGGTCGAAGCTCTGCATCTGCACGAGCAGCTCGTTGACGACGCCGACGATGCCTTCGCGCTGCGAGCCGGTGTTCATGCCGCTGCGGGCACCACCGATGGCGTCGAACTCCTCGATGTAGCCGATCGCGCCGCCTTCGTCGCGTGCTGCCTTGCGGAGCGCCTTGAAGAAGGAGCGGATCTTCTTGTTGGTCTGGCCGTAGTACATCGACTGGAATTCGCTGGCCGACACGAACAGGAATGGCACACCGGCTTCGGCGGCCATGGCCTTGGCCAGGTACGTCTTGCCGGTTCCGGGTGGTCCTTCGAACAACACACCGCGCCGGGCGTTGCCGCCCATTTCGCGCTGGAAGGTCTCCGATGCGAGGAAGAGGTTCATCGAGTCGATCGCCTCTCGCTTGGTCTGGTCGGCACCGACGACGTCGTCGAGGCGGATGTTCGAGTCAGACGCTCGCAGCACGGTGTGAGGCGACTTCCCGGCGGTGAGGAACGGGATGAAGATGACCGTGCCGAGAATGATGATCAGGCCGAGCGCGATCACGATCTCGGGGTTGCCCATCATCCATCCCGGGATCCCGAGCCGAATCGGGTTGTCGTTGACGAGCCGCCACAGCAGGTATGTGAGCACGAGGCCGAGGATGACGAGCCACTTCCGGAGCCGCTTCTGGCGGGTGCGCTCTCGATTGGCGTTGGCATCGATGTCCCTGCCCGACAACATCTCGCCGGTGCTCAGTCGTGCCATCTCCATGAGGATCCCCTTTGGTCGCAGTGTGTCGAAGTGTTTCATCGGGGGTCTGACCCCCGTTGCAACAACTGGTCACCGAACGTAGCGCGAGAACACCCTGCGTGGTCAGGGTCTGCCGGTCAAGGAATGGTCAAGAATCGGTCAGGTCGCCGCACGGGCCTCGCCGGCAGCGCTGCGGGCGACGGCGGGGCATCGACCGGTCCCGGAGACGGCCCGACCGGTACCATGGCGCCCGTGGCAGCACCAGATGGTCAGGGGTCGGGGTTCGGGGCGAATTCCTGGCTCGTCGAGGAGATGTACGAGCAGTTCGTCGCCGACCCGGCGTCGGTGAGCCAATCGTGGCAGGAGTTCTTCGCCGACTACCACTCGCAGGCGCCGAGCGTCGCCGTCGCCGCCGCAGCCTCGCCCGCGGTGCAGGCGGTCGCCGAAGCGCATCGCCCGCCGACCGATGATGCCCTTCCGAACGGCAACGGTGCAGCGAGCATCCCCGCGGCGGCTCCGCCTCCGGCGCCAACAACCGAGTCGGCAACGGCGCAGGTCGACGAGCCGGGGACGCCGATCCGCGGTGCGGGTGCTGCGATCGCCCGCAACATGGAGGCGAGCCTCGCGGTCCCGACGGCGACCAGCTTCCGCAACGTGCCGGCCAAACTGCTCGAGGTCAATCGCAAGGTGATCAACGGCTTCCGCGCTCGCACCGGCCAGACCAAGATCAGCTTCACCCACCTGATCGGATGGGCGATCGTTCGAGCGATCGCCGATGCGGTCCCGGCGATGAAGAACACCTACGTGCTCGGCGACGACGGCAAGCCGCGCCTCGTCGAGAACGCACACGTCAACATGAGCCTCGCGGTCGACAAGGAGAAGCCCGACGGCAGCCGCACCCTGCTGGTGCCGGTCATCCGCGATTGCGACACTCTCGACTTCAACGGCTTCCTCGCCGCGTACGAAGAGATCATCCGCAAGGTCAACTCCAACAAGCTGACCGTCGACGACTTCCAGGGAGCGAACATCAGCCTCACCAACCCTGGTGGGATCGGCACGGTTCAGTCGGTGCCGCGCCTGATGCCCGGACAGGCCGTGATCGTCGGTGTTGGCAGCATCGACTACCCGGCCGAGTTCGAGGGGTCCGATCGTCGCAACCTCAGCTCGCTGGGCGTGAGCAAGGTCGTCACGGTCACCAGTACCTACGACCACCGGATCATCCAGGGAGCCGAGTCGGGCTTGTTCCTCAAGCGCGTGCACGAACTGCTCCTCGGTGAACACGACTTCTACGAGGACGTGTTCCAGGCGCTCGACATGCCGTACGAAGCGGTCAAGTGGCTCCCGGACACGTTTGCCATCGACCGCGAAGAGGCGATGCTCGCCAAGCAGATGGCGGTCGCCAAGCTGATCCGCGTCTATCGAGTGCGCGGTCACCTGATGGCCGACCTCGACCCGCTGCGCTGGAAGGAGCCGTTGACCCCTCGCGAGCTCGATCCCGCCACCTACGGGCTGACCATCTGGGACCTCGACCGCGAGTTCCTCACCGACGGTGTGGGCGGCGTCGAGAAGATGCGGCTCGGCGACCTGCTCGGCGTGTTGCGCGACGCGTACTGCCGAACGATCGGCGTCGAGTACATGCACATCCAGAACACCGACGAACAGCGGTGGATCCAGGAGCAGTTCGAAGCGCGCCAGCCCGAGGTGTCCAAGGAGCGCAAGCATCGGATCCTCGAGCGTTTGAACGCGGCAGAGAGCTTCGAGAAGTTCCTGGCCACGAAGTACGTCGGCACCAAACGCTTCGGCATCGAAGGCGCCGAGTCGGCCATTCCGATCCTCGACGCCGTGCTCTCGCATGCTGCCGACACCGAGTTCGACGGTGCGGTGTTGGGCATGGCGCACCGCGGTCGACTCAACGTGCTGTCGAACATCATGGGCAAGAGCTACGAGGCGATCTTCTCCGAGTTCGAAGGTCACATCGACCCCTCGTCGGTCCAGGGTTCGGGCGACGTCAAGTACCACCTCGGCATCAAGGGCAAGTACGTCAGCCCGTCGGGTGCCGACGTCGCCATCGAGTTGGCCGCCAACCCGAGTCACCTCGAAACCGTCGGCCCGATCGTGATGGGTGTTGCTCGGGCGCTGCAGGACCAGATCGAGCCTCCCGGCGCCTTCAGCGTGCTGCCGGTCCTGATCCACGGCGACGCGGCGTTCGCCGGCCAGGGCATCGTGGCGGAGTCGCTCGCGATGAGCGACATCGGTGGGTATCGAATCGGCGGCACGATCCACCTGATCATCAACAACCAGATCGGCTTCACCACCGCCCCGCAGTACGCGCGCTCGTCGTTGTACTGCTCCGACGTCGCCAAGACGGTCCAGGCGCCGATCTTCCACGTCAACGGCGACGACCCCGAGGCCTGCGTGCGCGTCGCCGATCTCGCGTGGGAGTACCGCCAGCGGTTCCACAAGGACGTCGTGATCGACATGGTGTGTTACCGCCGCCACGGCCACAACGAGGGTGACGATCCCAGCTACACCCAGCCGCTGATGTACAAGGCGATCTCCGAGCGCCGCAGCGTGCGCAAGCTCTACGTCGAGTCGCTGGTTCGCCGAGGCGACATCACCGTCGACGAGGCCGAAGACGCGTTGGGCGACTTCCACGACAAGCTCCAGGTCGCACTCGACGAGACCCGGTCGCAGGCTCCGGCGACGATCACCGTGCCGAAACCGCCACGACCATTGGGCGTGCTGCCGCACATTCCCACGGGGGTCGAACGTCCGGTGCTCGACCGGATCTTCTCGAAGCTGACCGAATATCCCGACGGCTTCACGATCCACCCGAAGCTCGGTCGCCAGTTCGAAGGCAGGGCGAAGCTGTACGCCGATGGCGAGGTCGACTGGGCCACGGCCGAGGCGCTCGCCGTCGGCTCGCTCGTGCTCGAAGGGCATCCGGTGCGGTTGGCCGGGCAGGACTCGCGACGGGGCACGTTCAGTCAGCGTCACGCGGCGCTGATCGACTTCGAGACCGGCGAGGCATGGATCCCGCTCGACGACCTCGACACCGACGACCACTTCTGGGTGTTCGACTCGCTGCTGTCCGAGTACGCCGCGCTCGGCTTCGAGTACGGCTACAGCCACGCCAACCCGAATGCCCTCGTGATGTGGGAGGCGCAGTTCGGCGACTTCATCAACGGCGCCCAAATCGTGATCGATCAGTACATCGTCGCCGCCGAGGACAAGTGGGGCCAGCGAAATGGCGTCGTGCTGCTCCTGCCGCACGGCTACGAAGGCCAGGGCCCGGAGCACAGCTCAGCGCGCATCGAGCGGTTCATGACGCTCGCCGCCGAGGACAACATGCAGATCGTCAACACGACGACGGCCGCGAACTACTTCCATCTCCTGCGTCGGCAGGTGCACAGCGAACGCCGCACACCACTGATCGTGTTCACTCCCAAGCAGGGACTACGCATGAAGCAGACGCGTTCCCCGATCGACGCCCTCACGCAGGGCTCGTTCAACGAAGTGCTCGACGATCCGGGCGACCTCGACGCGAACGCGGTGACGCGCATCGTCTTCTGCTCGGGCAAAGTGGCCTGGGACGCGATCGACGAGCGCGACCGTCTCGGCGCACCGGTCGCCATCGTGCGCATCGAGCAGCTCTATCCGTTGCCGACCGAGCAGATGCTGGCAATTCTCGAGAAGTACCCGAACGCCCGAGAACTGCGTTGGCTCCAGGAGGAGCCCGAGAACATGGGCGCCTGGCGATTCATCGAGGCCAATACCTGGCGGGTGAAGGAGCGCGGCTACGACCTGCGTCACGTCGCCCGAGTCGAGTCAGGCAGCCCGGCCACCGGCTCGAAGGCAATTCACGACCAAGAGCTCGCCGACCTCATGGAGCGCACCTTCCGCTGAGGAGGTCCGGTTCGCCCGCTCGCGGCGTTGCCGATGAGCGAGACCGTCGCATGCGGTTGCTTCGCTCATCGTTGGGCCGTGTCGGCCGGTTGTGATGAGCGAGACTGCCGTATGCGGTTGCTTCGCTCATCGTTGGGCGGGTTGCGGCTTCAGCGGAGGGTGATTCCGAGGACGGATTCCAACTCGGTGATGGCGGGTTCGGCGGCGCCGACCTTGATGGTGGTCATGCCCATCGCCTTCGCAGGCTTCAGGTTGACACCCAAGTCGTCGAGGAACACGCACTCGCTCGGCTCGACGCCGACGAGCTCGCAGGCGATTTCGTAGAAGCGCGGCTCGGGCTTGCGACAGCCCACCTTGCTCGACTCGACGACGTGGTCGAACATCACCATCACATCGCCCACCTCCATGCGCTGCTCGCCGCCAACCACGTTGTTGGTCAGACACGCCGTGCGGTAGCCGGCACGAATCACTCGGTCGAGGGCCATCACCATCTCGGGGCGGACCTCGCCCGACAGCAACGCCAACACGTCGGCGCCAGGGATCCGGTGGCCGAGTGCCTCGGATTCATCGGCGAAGAGTGCGTCGAACTCAGCGGGAGCGACGTCGTTGCGCTCGAGGAGCGCCCACGCATTCGTGTCCGGATTGGTCGCGTTCACACCGCGGATGAAGTCGGCTGGGAGGCCGTTGGCAGCCTCGTACCGGTTGAACGCGTCGAACGGGCTCGACAGGATCACGCCGCCGAAATCCCAGAGTACTGCTCGGATCATGGTCGGCGAGCCTACGATGACCGTGCGGCAGCGGACGTGATCGACCCGGGTTCACCCGGCGTCATCTCGCCCGGCTTGCCCTCAACGACTCGAAAAGAGAAGCAATGACACCATCCAAGGGGCCCAACCACGTCGTGGTCGACGGGTCCAACATCGCCACCGAAGGCCGCTCACTGCCCAGCCTCGCCCAGTTGAGCGAGGCGGTGATGGCGTTCATGGAGGAGTATCCGAACACCTCGATCACCGTCGTCGTCGACGCGACGTTCGGTCATCGAATCGACAAGAGCGAGTCGAAGGAGTTCGAAGAGGGAATCTCGAACAACGAACTCGTCGCACCTCCGGCCGGCGCGGTCGGCCGTGGCGACGCTTTCGTCCTCGCGATTGCGCAGAAGTCGAACGCCGCGATCCTCTCGAACGACTCGTTCCAGGAGTTCCACGGCGACTACGAGTGGCTGTTCGACGAGGGGCGGCTCATCGGTGGAAAGCCTGTGCCGCACGTCGGTTGGGTGTTCGTCGATCGCGTACCGGTTCGCGGTCCGGTGAGTCGCAAGGCGACCGGATCATCGCGCGGCGGGTCGCGGCGTGGTGCAAAGAAGGACGGAGACTCGGCGCGCAGCGGGCGCAAGACGAGTGCAGCAGCGATGGAGCCCATGCCCGTTCCCAAGTCGCCGCCGCCCCGTCGTCAGCGCTCCGAGCAGCCCGCCACCCCAGCCTCGGAGTCCAAGTCCGCGACCAACTCAGCGAGACGCGAGCGGGCGCCGCGCGCCGGCGAGGTCGTCAACGAGTTGATGCCATTCCTCGAATTCGTCGAGCATCACCCGGTGGGCACGAGCGTCAACGGCACCGTTGAGTCCTACTCGTCACACGGCGCGTACATCTCGATCGGCGAGAACGGTGTTCGCGGATACGTGCCGCTGCGTCTGATGGCGCGACCGGCGCCGACCAGCGCCCGCAAGGTGATGCAACTCGGCGAGTCGGTCACGCTGGTCGTCGTGAGTTTCGCGCCGCTTCGGCGCAGTATCGACTGTGCCGTGCCCGACATGGCCGACGCGGCGATCGCGGAGGTCAAGGCCGATCAGGCCGCCGAGGCGGCCGCCGAGCGCACGGGCAACGCTGCAGAGGTGTCGCCCGAACCACCGCGCCGGAAGCGTCCGGCGAAGAAGGCGCCGGCGAAGAAGGCTGCTGCGAAGAAGGCGCCGGCGAAGAAGGCTGCTGCGAAGAAGGCGCCGGCGAAGAAGGCGCCGGCGAAGAAGGCTGCTGCGAAGAAGGCGCCGGCGAAGAAGGCTGCTGCGAAGAAGGCTGCTGCGAAGAAGGCGCCGGCGAAGAAGGCTGCTGCGAAGAGGGCGCCGGCGAAGAAGGCTGCTGCGACCAGGGCGACGACTGCGCCGCAACAGGGCCAGTGACATGCGGGTCGTCACGTGGAACATCAACTCGCTGCGCGCCCGTCAGGAGCGCGTCGAGGAATGGGTCGCCGAGGTGCAGCCCGACGTACTGCTCCTCCAGGAGACCAAGCTCGCCGACGACGCATTTCCGGCGCTTGCGTTCAGCGCACTCGGTTACGACAGCGCGCACTATGGCCAGGGCCAGTGGAACGGCGTCGCGATCCTCTCGAAGGTCGGCCTCGACGACGTCGTGACCAACTTCGCCGACGGGATCGAGCCTGATCCCGACGCCCGCATCATCACCGCCACATGTGGCGGCGTGCGCGTCAGCAGCGTGTACGTGCCCAACGGTCGTTCGCTCGACGACGACCATTACACCTACAAGCTCTCGTGGCTCGACCGTCTCGTCGCTCACCTCGATGCCGACACCGACCCATCACGCGACGTAATCGTGGGCGGCGACTACAACATCGCCCCCGACGATCGCGACGTGCACAACCCTGCAAAGCTCGTCGGCGCGACGCATGTCAGTGAGCCCGAGCGCGATCGGCTCGCCACGCTCGAGGCGTGGGGACTCGTCGATGTCTTCCGTGAGCAGCATGCCGACGACCGCGTGTACTCGTGGTGGGACTATCGCGGCGGCGACTTTCACCAGGGTCGAGGCATGCGAATCGACCTGTTGATGTGTTCCGCGTCGGTTGCGCGGCGCGCCGACTGGTGTGTGGTCGATCGCAACGCCCGCAAGGGCAAACAACCGAGCGACCATGCACCTGTCATCGTCGACTTGACCGACTGATCGCCTGGACGGCGCTGTCGGAGCGCTCGGCCGAGCTGACCACGTCGAGGATCTGTGGCGCAAGCCGTTCCGCAGTGATCTGGCCGAACGAGGTGATCGCTGCGAGCTCTTCGGCCGAGGTCGGTCGTTCGCGGGCGATCGACGCGAGGTCGCGGTCGCTGCACAGCTGGGCGGGGAGGATGTCAGCGCGCCGCGCTGCCTCGTCTCGCCAGTCATGAAGCGCGCCGATCACGGGGTCGACCCTGGGCCGCGCGCGGTGCGGCGGGGGAGCGGGTATCGGTTCGGTCAGGTCGAGGTCGGCGACGAACGGGCTGATCGAGCGGGCGTAGCCGCCGCGCCTCGCGGCGTGCGTGACGAGGAGCCGATCGGTGGCCCGCGTGAAGGCGACGTACAGCAGGCGGCCCTCCTCGGCTCGACCCGCGTTGGTGCTCGCCGACTTGTGCGGCACCAGGCTGCTCTCGACACCGGTGACCACCACCGTGTGCCACTCGCGGCCCTTTGCCGCATGGAAGGTGAGCAGGTCGACTCCCACGGTCGACGCGTCGTCGAAGGGATTGGTGGTCGCGACCCAGGCCCGAAACGTGGCGCCATCGGCGAGTGGTTGTTCGCGTAGGAAGTCGAGCACCGCAGCGGCCACGCGACGTTCGGGGTCGCCGTCGACGTCGGTGGACGGGTCGCTCGCGCTGCGTCCCGATGCGTCGGTTCGGTGCCTGAGCGACTGCGGCGGAGGTGGCGCGTCGAGAATGTCGTGGGCCCAACCACGCAGGCGTGACGCCGAGCCCAGCGCGGCGGCTTGGCGGACCGCGGCCTGCAACGGCGTCCCGCTGGCGGTCGCGTGGCGCCGTACCGGGATTCCCGCTCGTTCGAGTGCGTCAGCGATGGGGCCGAGCTGGGCATTGGTGCGCGCCAGTACCGCGACCTCGCCGGTGCGAACGAGGTTCGGGTCGCACCGCACGACGAACGAGACGATGTGACGGGCTTCGTCTGTCTCGTCGTCGGCTGCCATGTGCTCGACGGTTGGGCCGTCCGCTCGATTCGACACCAGCGGACTCGGCTGCTCAGTGGTGGTGAGGACGTGCACGCCGGCGGCCACGATCTGCGGGGTGCAACGGTGGTTGACGGGGAGGCGAACCACTTCGATGCCTGGGAAGCGAGTCTCGACGTCGACGAGCAGGCTGGGATCCGCCCCGTTGAACCCGTAGATCGCCTGCGACGGATCGCCGACGAGGAACAGATCGTCGCGACCCGAGCGCAGCAGGTCGACGAGCGCGTGCTGCAGCGGGTTGAGGTCCTGGGCCTCATCGACGAGCAGGTGACGGAACCGCCACCGCACGGCGTCGCCGAAGCCGTCGTCGCGCCGCAGGTCACGGATGGTGTGGGCGAGGACGTCGTCGAAGTCGATGACGCCACGCCGCCGCTTGAGGGTCTCGAAGTCGGCGTAGACGGCGGCACACCGATCGATGCCCGGAGCCGGATGACGCTGCTCGCGACGGGCTGCGGACGCGTAGCCCTTGGCGTCGATGCCGCGTGCCGACGCCCAGTCGATTTCTGCGACGTAGGCGGCCAGGCTGCGGCGGTCGCCGGCCTCGATGGCGTCGCCGACCAGACGTCGACGGTCGTTGACGACGGTCAGCGGGCGGCGCTCGGTGTCGGCCCAGTGCTGCTTGAGTACGGCGAGCATCACCGAATGGAACGTGCCTGCCTCGACGTGCTCGCGGATGCCGAGGCGCATCAGCCGCTTGCGCATCTCGCCGGCAGCCTCCCGGGTGAACGTGAGTGCCAGCGTGTGGCGCGGGTCGGCGGTCTCGGTGGCGATCCGATGGGCGATGCGCCGGGTCAGCACTCGGGTCTTGCCCGATCCGGCGCCTGCGATCACGGCGACGAGGCGCGATTCGGTGGTGACCGCGGCGCGTTGGTCCTCGTCCAGGTCGGCGATCAGCGCGTCCGCATCCACCACGCCACTGTACGACCCGTCGCGACCTCACCCGATCCCTGCAGCGATGAGCCAGCCGACCGCATTCGGCGGTTTCGCTCATCGCTGGGGATGGGATGGGGGTTCGGGGGCGGTGGGCGAACATGTGTTCCCGCGGTAGGATGCTTCGATGGCTGACACCGCCACGCCTGACACCGCCACGCCTGCGACGTCCGAGGTGCTTGCGCCGGACGAGGCGCTCTTGCACGCAGCACCTGCCAGTAACTACGCAGCGCTCGACGATGCCAGGTTCCGGGTCGTGTCCGATTTCGAACCGGCCGGCGACCAACCGGCGGCGATCACCTCGCTGAGCAAGGGCATCGACGACGGCGAACGGTTCCAGACGCTGCTCGGCATCACCGGCTCGGGCAAGTCGGCCACGATCGCCTGGACGATCGAGCAGACGCAGCGTCCGACGCTGATCCTCGCCCCGAACAAGTCGCTCGCCGCCCAGCTCGCCCAGGAGATGCGCGAGTTCTTCCCCGACAACCGCGTCGAGTACTTCGTCAGCTACTACGACTACTACCAGCCCGAGGCGTACATCCCGTCGAGCGACACCTACATCGAGAAGGACTCGTCGATCAACGACGAGATCGATCGCCTCCGTCACTCGGCCACGGCAGCGCTGCTGACGCGACGCGACGTGATCGTCGTTGCCTCGGTCTCGTGCATCTACGGCATGGGCAATCCCGACGAGTATCGGGGCAATCTGCTCGATCTGAGCGTCGGCGTCGACTACGACATGCGCAACATCCTGCGTCGGTTGGTCGACATGCAGTACGGGCGCAACGACATGACGCTCGGGCGCGGCAACTTCCGCGTCCGTGGCGACACGATCGAGGTGCATCCGGCCTACGAGGAATCGGTGCTGCGCATCGAGATGTTCGGCGACACCGTCGATCGCATCACCACGATCGACCCACTGACCGGCGAGCAGTTGAGCGAACTGCAGCGTGCGCACGTGTTCCCCGCCACGCATTACGTCACCGGCCCCGAACGCCTTCGCACGGCGATGGTGGGCATCGAATCGGAGCTCCAGGAGCGGCTGAAGTTCTTCGAGGAGAACGACAAGCTGCTCGAAGCGCAGCGCCTGCGGATGCGCACCCAGTACGACCTCGAGATGATGAGCGAAGTGGGCTACTGCAACGGCATCGAGAACTATTCGATGCACATGGACGGCCGCGTGCCCGGCCAGCCGCCGTTCACCCTGCTCGACTACTTCCCCGACGACTACCTGCTCGTGATCGACGAGAGCCACGTCGCCGTGCCGCAGCTCCACGGCCAGTTCGCGGGCGACCGCAGCCGCAAGGACATGCTGGTCGAGCACGGCTTCCGCCTGCCGTCGGCGCGCGACAACCGGCCGCTCACGTTCGAAGAGGTACTCGAACGCGTCAACCAGTGCGTGTTCCTGTCGGCCACGCCGAGCGATTACGAACTGCGCGTCTCGACCAAGATCGTCGAGCAGATCGTGCGCCCGACCGGCCTGGTCGACCCCGAAGCGATCATCAAGCCCACCAAGGGTCAGATCGACGACCTGATGGAGATGGTCAACGACCGCATCACCCGCGGCGATCGCGTGCTCGTCACCACGCTCACGAAGAAGATGGCCGAGGACCTCACCGACTACTTGCTCGAACAGGGTCTACGCGTGCGGTATCTGCACTCGAACATCGACACCATCCAGCGCATCGAGATCCTGCGCGGCCTCCGCCTCGGCGACTTCGACGTGCTCGTCGGCATCAACCTCCTGCGCGAGGGCCTCGACCTGCCGGAGGTTTCGCTGGTGTGCATCCTCGACGCCGACAAGGAGGGCTTCCTGCGTTCGGAGACCTCGCTGATCCAGACGATGGGACGCGCCGCCCGCAACGTCGATGGCCAGGTCGTGATGTACGCCGACACGATCACGCGCTCGATGCAGGCGGCCATCGACGAGACACAGCGGCGCCGCAAGGTGCAGATCGCCTACAACGAAGAGCACAACATCAACCCCCAGACCATCCGCAAGGCCGTCGGCGACATCCTCTCGTTGCTCCGACCCGACGACACGGCACCCGTTCCCGGCAAGGACCGGCGCCGCCAGCGCGAGCGCGACAAGGTGCAGCGCGACCTCAAGTCGCTGCCCCAGCAGGAGCTTGCTCGCCTCATCCAGACTCTGGAGGAGGAGATGCACGAAGCGTCGACCGAGTTGAAGTTCGAGTATGCCGCCAAGCTGCGCGACGAGATCAACGATCTCCGTCGCGAGCTGCGCGATGCCCAGTAGCGTCGCGCTCGTGGGAAGCAGCGGCAGCACGCCTCGCAAGGGCCACGAGAAGCCGAAGCACCTCCCGAAGGTCGGTTCGCCGGCCAACCAGCAGTGGGAGCACGAGACTCACAAGTCGCTCGACTTCGGCTCGACCGGCAAGATGGTGGCGATCGGCCTGATCGGCATCCTCGCCGTGATCGGCGTGCTCGTCATCACGCTCTGAGTTTCGGCATCGACGACCCGCTCACTGGAAGTCCTCGCAGAACTTCTCGAGCAGCGACTGCTGATGAGCGCAGCGGCGACCGACCGCGAGCAGTGGGCGCTCCGACCGTTCGATGAGCGCAGCGATCACGAGCAGCCCGATGCCGCCGACAGCGATCCACAGCCAGGTCGGCGCCGCCGCCAGGCGAGATCCCGCGGACACCACGATCGTGGCGCCCATCGTCAGGGTGCCGAGCACGAGCGGTGCGCCCAGGCGGCGGGCCCCGCCGACAGCCAAGGCGATCGTGCCGACGGCCAGCGCACCGAACGTGGCCCAGTCGGTCCCCGATTCCAGCTGCGTTGCGATCAGCCACGTGCCGGCCATGCCGAGGCCGGGGGAGTAAGCCAACCAACTCGAGACCGCGAGCGCCCTGCGCAGTAGCCAGCCACCGACGAGCAGCGCCGCACTGGCCGCGGCGATCGCCACGTCGCCGCCATCGGCGCTGTACGGGGCGATCGCGTCGATCACCCACTGATTGGTGCCCGTCGTCCACCAGAGGCTCACGGTCGCACCGATCGTCAGCGAGGCGCCCGCTGGGAGCAACCACTGCCGACCGGTGGAGGCTCCGACAGCGATGACTTGTGCACCGAGCACGATCAGGGCGATCGAGGTGACGGTCGGACTCGCGGCGCCGCTGGCGTGCACAGCGAACGTCGAGGCGACCACACCGGACGTCTGACCGACGACCAGCCGTCGGTCCAGGGCCGCCAGGCCGCTCAGGCCGATTCCGATGAGGCTCGCCGCGACGACGCTCGTCTCCGCATCGACGCCGGCGGCAGCGAGCGCCAAGCCACCCGCGACCGTGGCGATGGCCGCAGCGACGTGGGCACGGAGGCCCGTGAGAGTGCGCGACGATCCGGCCACCGCTGCGGCGAGGGCCGCGGTGGTGGCGACGGCGAACCAGCTGATGGTGCCGGTCGGGTCGTCGTCGATCGCTGCGATCGTGAAGTAGCCGGCGATACCGAGAGGCCACATCGAGCGTTCGGGGCGAATCGCCACGCCGATGCCGATCAGGCCGACGAACACGAATGCGCCAACCTGGAAGGTGGTTGATTCGGACGCCGTCATGACCGGCTCGAGCACGATGCTCGTCCCCAGCGCAGCGAGTGCCGCAGCGGCGACCGAGCGCAACCCGGCGTCCCTGCGGCCGACGACCGAACAACTCGCGACCGCGAGCGCGCCAGCGACGACGAGGGCCACGACCCAGAAGACGGGGAGATCGCCGTCGACGAACGACGCCAGCAGCACCAGCGCGGCGAGCGCGGTGGTCGTGATGTCCCACGACGACCAAGGCGTCACGAGGGTGATGCCGATCCATCCGAGCAACGCTGCGACCGCGAGACTCCACATGGGCGCGCCCCCCATCGCCAGCGTCGACATCGACGCCGCAGTAGCGGCGAGCGGCGCCATCGACGACCAGGAGCCACCGATTCGCCGGGCGCTGCCGGCGGTGGCGGCAATGAGTGCGACGCACCACAGAGCAAGCGGGACGTACCACCCGTCGTCGGCGACCACGTCCCCCGGGACGTCCCACCGGGCGACCACGGCGGCGAACGGCGACACGAGCGCGGCGATCGCCAGGCCAACGCCGATCGGCGGCGTTGCGTTCCGAGCGAGCCGACGCCAGACGGATTCGACCCGACCCGCCGCGATGGCCTCCGTGGCGAGCAGGGCGGCCGCCGGCAGGCAGAGCCAGATCGTTTCGTCGATCTCGCTACTGATCAACGAGGTCAGGGCCCCCGAGGCGAGGAGGGCCACGCTGACGATTGCCAGCGGCGCGTTCTGTGCCCGCTGCGCGAGGACGGCAACCACGGCGGCCGCGATCGCGCACGACAGCGGCGCCGACCAGACAAGCACCTCGCCTGTCGCTCCGAGGCGAACCAGGGTCCCGGTCCCGACACCCGCTTCGGCCAGCGCGACGAGCAACGGCGAGACACCGACCGCAACCGCGAGGGTCAGGGTCCGACGTGTCGAGTCGAGCAACAACGCAGCCGCGGCGCCGACCGCTCCGATGACGGGGGCGGGGACGCCCGTGAGCGCCGAGAGGCCGACGGCCGCCAACCCGAAGGCGACGACCGTGGCGGCTTTCAGTGGGGCGACGTTCCAGCGGCGCGACTGCACTTCGGTGGCCACCAGTGCTGCGACGCCGCCGACCAGCGTGCACACCGACCACGGCTGGCCCAGTGTCGCCGCAGCAGCGACGCCGACCGGTGCGGTCAGACATGCAGCAAGCGTGGCGAGCGAGGTCGAGGTTGTCGGGAACCGTCGGCGACCCGTCTCCGCCGCGAAGTACACGGTGAACAGCGAGGCGACGAGGCCCGAGAAGCGGACGATCGGGTCGATCGACTCCCAGTTGCCGGCGACCACGATGATCGACGCAACGAGGAGCAGCGACGCTCCGGCCGCCGCCAGCCACCCGGCGGCGGACAGACGTGGGAGGCGACGATCGGGTTCGGCCGGTGAGGGCGTCGCTGGGGCCGGCCACGGTGGTCGGGGTGGTGGGAATGAGGTGGTGTCCATGCCTCCGATCGTGAACGCCGCCGGCTGGCCACGCCATCGGGTGAATCCCCCAGCTGCCCGTGGGGGATCGCTATTCCCCCACGGCACCGTGGGGGAATGCCCCGATCGACAGGCGTGTGTTGTCCCACGACGATCGACGACATGACCGAACGCAACGTGTCGAGACGACAGGCCGAGATCGAACTGACGACCACTGCTGCCAACGGTCGGATCCATGTGTACTGACGGCGACTGCAGCGGCCTCTACATGGCGTTCTTCGTCGCCGTCGTGGGCGCCGTCGTTCTCGTCGGCCTGGTCTGGACGCTCTGGGCGATGGCGTTGTCCGCTGCGCTCGAACGTCTCGGCTGGTCGCCGGCGAAACGTCGCACGACGGCAGGTGTCTCCACCGCCGGTATCGGGCTGCTCCTGCTCGCCGTCGCATTCGGCGCCATGGATGTCTCGGCGTTTCTCGCCGTTGCCCTCGTCGTCGGCGCCGCTCCAGCCGCCATCTGGCAGCGACGCCTGACCAAGCGCTCCCGGGGGGATGACCGGGGCGCCGAACGAGGTGGCCCGCATGAGACCCACCTCACGGAGGAGGGCACGACGTGATCGTCGGTGCGATGCCGCTCGCACGTCGGCGCCGACGCCCGCCGGCGGTGGGTCAGTCCAGGCCGTGTTCGACGGCGTAACGCACGAGGTCGCTGCGCCGCGACAGGTGGAGCTTGCCGAGGATGTTGCGGACGTGGTTCTCGACGGTCTTCGGCGAGATGTCGAGTTCGGCGCCGATCTCCTTGTAGGTGTGTCCGCGGGCCACGAGTTGCAGCACTTGGCGCTCACGCTCGGAGAGCGGATTGGTGTCGGCAGCGTGTGCGAGCCGACGGAATTCGCCGAGCACCAGTGCAGCCAGCGAGGGCGAGAACACCGGCTCACCCGCGGCGGCAGCCACCAGCGCAGTTCTGATCTCATCGATGGGGGCACTCTTCACGAGGTAGCCGGCCGCGCCGGCGGCGACCGCGTCGAGCAGGTCGCGTTCGGCTTCGCTGACGGTGAGGATCACGATCGGGCAGAACGTCGCGCACGCCTGCACCACAGCCAACCCGCCTCCACGAGGCATGTGGAGGTCGGAGACCACCAGATCGGGTCGTCGGGCGGTGATCACGTCGATCGCTCCCTCCGCGTCGTCGGCCTCGCCCACGACGTCGAAGCGCTCGCCGAGTTCGCCCCGCAGACCCGACCGCATCAATTCGTGATCGTCGGCCAACACCACTCGGATCGTCGGGAACGGCTCGTCGCTCGAGGCATCGCTGCTCAGGTCGACCACACTCGCACCTCCGTTCCTGCGCCTGGCGTGCTGACGACGTCGGCGCGGCCGCCGACGCTGTGCATCCGGGCGACGATCGACTCGTCGACGCCGTGGCCCGTGCGTCGCTCGCTCGGGTCGAATCCGGACCCGTCGTCTCGTACCGAGGCGAATACGTCGCCGTCATCGTCAGTCTCGACGAACACTACGACGCGGCTCGGCGCAGCGTGTTCGAGCGCGTTTGCCACCGCCTCGCCGATCGCTGATGCGACGGCATCGGCCACCGCGTCAGGAGGCGGGGGAGCGGTGTCGACGACGCTGACGCTGATCGGCACCGTCGCTGCGGCATCGTGGTGGCGGGCCGATCGCTCGACTGCCGCCCGAACCCGCTGCTCCAGGGTGTCATCGACCCGGGTGGTACTGCCGAAGAGAAATCGTCGCAGGTCGCGGTCGGCCTCTCGCGCGGTGCGGGCAAGGGCTGGATCGCTGTCGACGGTGCGACGTTCGACGAGCGCGAGCGTCTGCAACACCGTGTCGTGCAGCACTCGGGCCACGTCGTCGCGTGCCCGACGGTCGGCGATGTCGGCCTCGGCCTGTCGCAGCAGCTGCGCCTGCCAGCCGAAGACGGCTCCGGCAGCGGCGTAGAACAGCGAGGTGGCGATCAACGACACGGCGTGCCGGGCGCTCCAGTCGTCGAACTCGTTGAGGACCGCACCCGCCCATTCCGCCGGTCCGATCAGAAGGCCGAACGCGCCGGCGACGATCGGGCCGCGGGCCAGACCGATCGAGACGACGGCGATCAACGGATACTGGGTGGCGAGACTCTGGGAGACCTCGAAGACGTGCCCCGGCTCGAAGACCCATCCGTCGATGACGCTGAGGCCGATCGCGAGCGTCGCCTCGAGCATCAGAAACCCGGTGCCGAACAGCCGAACCGGGTCGACACGTACCGCCCACGTCGTCCATGCAGCGACGGAGGCCACAGCGGCCACGCACATCCATGTGACGAGCGGGTGCTCGATCGCGTCGCGTTGGGATGACACGACCACCACGCCGACCATCCAGAGCAGGACCAGCCATCGTGCGGCTACGAGCGCACGCGCGACCGTGATGGCCGTCGGGAAGATCGTCCGCGCATCGGCTGGCACCGCACGACTGTGCCAGAGCAGAAGCACCCGGTGGGGGACGCTGTCTGGATCACCCAGGCCGCATCGAAGAGAACCCTCTCGACTACTGTCCGGGCGACGGCACGACGGCACGACGGGAGCGGGGGTGACATGGCCGACAGCATGATCGGCACGGCCACGGTGATGTTCACCGACCTCGTCGGATCGACCGAGCTCCGACTGCGTGTCGGCGAGGAGGCTGCGGATGCGATCCGCGCCACTCACGACCAGATCCTGACCGACGCGGTCCAGTCGAACCTCGGGCGCGTGGTCAAGCATCTCGGTGATGGCATCATGGCCACGTTCGCCAGCTGTGTCGATGCGTTGTCGGCGGCGGTCGCGGTGCAGCAGGCCGTCGATCTCGAAGGTCGTCGTCGACGAGGTGAGCGCCTCTCGGTGCGCATCGGTCTGGCGGTCGGCGACGTCAGTTTCGAGGGCGACGATTGTTTCGGATTGTCGGTGGTCGAGGCACAGCGCCTGGAGTCGGCTGCGGCACCGGACTCGATCTGGTGTACCGACATCGTGGCCCATCTCGCCAGGGGCCGAGGGGGACACGAATTCACGTCACTCGGGGCGTTGAGCCTCAAGGGCCTGCCCGACCCGGTGCCGGCCAGCAACGTCCAGTGGGAACCCATCCGTGAGATCGCTGTGGGCGTCGATCGGCTGCCGGCGGTGCTCGCGGGTCCCGGACTCCCGTTCTCGGGGCGCACCGAAGTCTTCGAGCAACTCTTCGAACTGTGGCACGCGTGCGTCGACGGTGGCTTCGAGGCGGTGTTCGTCGCCGGCGAGCCTGGCGTGGGCAAGACGCGACTTGCCCAGGAACTGGCCCGCGAAGCGTTGGCGGATGGCGGCGCAGGCGGTGAACCCGAACTCCTGGTGCTCGCCGGCCGCTGCGACGAGGAAGCGGCGCCGTTCCAGGCGTTCGGAACGGCGCTCGAGTGGTTCGTGCGTCGCGACACACCCGACGCGTCAGCCCTCGGTGAGTTTCCTGGCGACCTCGATCGTCTCGTGCCTCATCTCCGTAGCCTCGTTGCCGACCTGCCCCCATCGCTACGTGACGAGCCTGATGCCGAACGCTTTCGGCTGTTCCAGGCCGTCGAGTCCTGGCTGAGTGTCGGTGGGGCGGAGCGACCGCGCCTGCTCGTGATCGATGACCTCCACTGGGCGGACCGACCGACCCTGCTCCTGCTCACCCAACTCATCCACCACCATCCGGCGGGGCTGATGATCGTGTGTACGTATCGCGACACCGACGTCGGTCGCAGCCACGCAGTGGCGGCAATGCTCGCCGACGTCCACCGGAGCGGCGGGGTCACACGGATCGCGCTCGATGGTCTCGCGCCGGACGGCGTGCGAGAACTCCTGGTGCGTGCGGGAGGCCACGAACTCGACGAGGTCGGACTGCAGTTCGCCGATCGGGTGCAGCGCGAGACCTCGGGCAATCCGTTCTTCCTCGGTGAGGTGCTCCGCGACCTGATCGAGAGCGGCACACTCATCGAACGCGGCGGACAGTGGACGAGTGAGTTCGGCGTGGAAGAAGCCGGCATCCCCGTCGGTGTTCGCGAGGTCGTCGGTCAGCGCGTCCATCGGTTGGGCGACGCGGTGGAGCACGTGCTTCGGTCGGCCGCAGTGATCGGATACGAATTCGACCTTGCCCTGCTCGCCGAGGTCCTCGAACTCGCCGTCGATGACGTTCTCGATGCACTCGACGCGGCGATCTCGGCAAACCTGGCGGTCGAGCTGAGTGTCGATCGGTATCGGTTCGCTCACGGACTGGTACGCGAGACGCTCCACGCGGATCTGTCGTCGAGTCGTCGGCGTCGCGAGCACCACAAGGTTGCCGTTGCGCTCGAGTCGCGCCATGGAACATCGCTCGACGACGTGATCTCGGACCTCGCAGTCCATTGGGCCGAGGCATCGGTGGGCGCCGATCGGTCACGGGCGATCGAGCTCACGTTGAGGGCGGGCGAACTGGCTGCTGCCCGCGGGGCGTACGAGAATGGCGCTCGCTGGTTCGAGCGCGCGCTCGACTTGATGGCCGACGATGGCAACAACTGGTTGGTCCTGCGCCGGCGGACGCTGGTGCTGCTCGCCGAGGCGGAAGGCGTCTCCGGCTCGGCATCGGCGGCCCGGACCCACGCGCTCGAAGCTGCGCGCTCTGCAGTCGAGGCCGACGAGCCGACCATGGTCGTGGCCGCGCTGCGCGTCCGCGCACGTCACAGTTTCAGCGCCAGCGACCCGGCCGATCCAGAACGGCTCGAGGTGCTCGGCGACGCACTCTCGATGACGTCGCTGGGAACGTGGCAGCGAGCGGCCCTGCTCGGCGAATTGGCGAAAGAGCTGATCTTCGAACGTGATGTCGACGGTCGACGGCGCGCGCTCGACGAGCAGGAATCGCTGTTGGCCGAGCTGCCGATCGCCGAGCGAGTCGAACTGGTGGCCACGGCCGGCGCGACGTCGTTTGTCTGTGTTGGCCCCGACGAGCTTCGCCGCCGGGCCGCCGAGGCTGCCGCCGTACTCGACGGCGATGCGGAGATGTCTGCATCCGAACGCTGGCGCATTCACGGTCATCTCGCCTACACCGCTCTACATCTCGGTGATCGCGCCGTCCTCGACGTTGCGATCGCAGAGATGGCCTCGCTCGGTGCGGAGATCGGCGCTGTGCGTACGGCGATGTCGCTGCTGCACCAGACGATGCGCAGCGTCGTCGACGGCGAGATCGCCGCCGCGGAACTCCTCGCAGACGAGTTGGTCGGCCGGCTCGAGCAGCTCGGCGTGCCGGAGGCAGTGGCCTACCGGTCGACCACGACCTTGGCGATCAGCCGGGAACGCTCGACCCTGGTCGAACTGGGTCCGATCGTCGACGACCTCGCCACCTCGGCGCATCCGGCCGGACCCGAGCGTGCGACTGCGGCGTTCGTCAACCTCCAGCGCGGCGATGTCGATCTCGTCTGGACGGCGTTGCGCGACCTCGACGGTCATGTGTTCGCCGACGATGCCACGCTGCAGCTCTGTCTCGCCTACTGGTCCGAGATCGTTGCGGCGTTGCGGAGCGAGGCCGACTGCCGCAAGTTCATCGACCTCTTGGCCGGCGCATCCGGCGCCAATCTGTTGATCGGCGGGATGTATCTCGGTCCGACCGATCGCCTCCTCGCGCTGCTGCACGAAGCGCTCGGGGAGCACCAACGCGCCGATGTCCTGTTCGAGGCGGCCATCGCTCAGCAGTCGGAGCTTGTGAGTCCTGCCTGGATTGCCAGAACGAGCATCGACTGGGCATCGTCCTGCGTGGCTCGCGGCGACGGCGAGCGAGCCGGAACGCTGCTCGCTCTGGTGCCCGACGTGCTCGGCGACCTCGACCTCGTCGACTCGCGTCGTCGCTACCTCGACCTTCTCGCTCGACTCGGAACGGAAGCGTGAGGCGCAGCGCGGCGACCTCGAGCCATCGAGCGTCCGTCCGATCCGAGACCGGTCCGCTGGGCGACGCCGCTCCGATCGCGCTGTGACATCATCGGGGCCGGTGAGCTGCGCATGCTGAAATCGCTCGGGGCGACCATCGCACAGGTCACCCAGCGCGTCCGGGTCGGCGAGCCGAACGATCGGGGCCGTTCGCTACAACACTACGAACGAGCCCAGCGCGCCGCCGAACAGGCCGAGCGTCGCCGACGCCAGAAGACGTTCATCGTCCTCGCTGTGGTGTTCGTGGTGATGGTGGCGGTGTTCAGCACCGTCTTCCACACGCTGATGGAGCACGAGGACCGGCAGTACTCGTGGCCGACGAGCGTGTACTGGACCCTCACGACGATGACCACGTTGGGGTTCGGCGACATCACGTTCGAGTCCGACGCCGGCCGCATCTTTTCGGTGGTCGTCCTCTTGGCAGGGTCGACGTTCCTGCTCGTGATGCTCCCGTTCGTGTTCATCCAGTTCGTGTTCATGCCATGGATGACCGAGTGGGATCGACGCCGGGCGCCGCGCGTACTGCCGGTCTCGACGTCCGGGCACCTGCTGCTCACTCAACTCGGTCCGGTCGAAGCCTCCATCATCGAGCGCGCCGATCAGGCCGAGGTTCCGTACGTACTGATCGTCGACGATGTCGCCGAGGCCGGCCTGATCCACGACGAAGGTCGCAACGTCATGGTCGGCGCGCTCGATGACCCGGCCACCTACCGCAACGCCCGCGTCGACCAAGCAGCGTTGGTGATCGCGACGCAATCCGATCAGATCAACACCAACATCGCGTTCACGGTGCGCGAGATCGCTCCGAGCGTCGAGATCGTCGCGAGCGCCAACTCGCCGGCCTCGGTCGACATCCTCGAGATCGCCGGTGCCGATCACGTTGTGCAACTCGGCGAGATCCTTGGCTCGGCGATGGCGGCTCGCACGTTCGGCCTGTCGGGCGACAGCCACGTGATCGGCGAGTTCGCAGGGTTGCAGATCGCCGAGGCGAGCCCGATCGGCACCGACCTGCTGGGCAGGTCGCTCGCCGACGCGCAGCTTCGAAAACGGCTCGGCGTGAGCGTCATCGGCGTGTGGAGGCGAGGCGACTTCTCGATCGCCACAGCCGACACTGTGCTCACCGACTCGTCGATGATCATCCTGGCCGGGACAGCGGACCAGCTCGCAGCGTATGACGCGTGCTACGCGTCGAACTCGACGGCACCCAACCGCGCCGTCATCATCGGTGGCGGACGGGTTGGTCGAGCGGTGGGGACGGCCTTCGCCGAGCAGGGCATCGAATTCGTCATCGTCGAGCAGTTGCCCGAGCGTCAGCGCGGCGGCGCAACCTACGTGATCGGCGACGCTGCAGATCGCTCGGTGCTCGAGGCGGCAGGCATCGACGAGGCCGGAGCGATCCTGATCACCACGCACGACGACAACGTCAACGTCTATCTGACGCGGTACTGCCGTGGATTGCGACCCGACGCCCGGATCGTCTCGCGTTCGAAGCTGGATCGGAACGTCTCGACGCTCTACCGAGCCGGTGCCGACGCGGTGTTGTCCTACGCAGGCACTGGCTCGGCCGCGATCTGGAACCACCTGCGCGGTGACGAGACCGTGCTGGTGGCGCAGGGCCTCAATGTGTTCCGCACCCCGATTCCCAAGGAGCTCGCGGGGACCACGCTGGCCGCCGCGCACGTTCATCGTCGCACGGCCTGCAACGTCGTCGCGGTCGAGCGCGACGGTGCCCTCGAGGGCAATCCGGACCCCCATGTACCGCTCCCCGAAACCGGTGAACTCGTGCTCGTCGGCACCGATGTCGCCGAAGCTCGGTTCTCCGAGGAGTTCCCACACGCCAGACGGCGACCCTCGCTCCGGCGCGGGTGAACGGGTGCGGCGGCCACGCTGAGGCGCCGCCTGTGGAACACATGTTCGGCGATAAGATCGTACGCTGATGGCCGCCACCACCTCCGCCACCGGCTCCCGTTCCGGGGCGACACCCACGAAATCGCCCCGCAAGCGCTCGACGAAGACGAAGGCCGACGACGCCCAGATCATCGTCCGGGGTGCCCGCGAGCACAATCTCAAGAACGTCAATGTCGAGCTGCCGCGCGACCAACTGATCGTGTTCACCGGTCTGTCGGGGTCAGGCAAGTCGAGCCTGGCCTTCGACACCATCTATGCCGAGGGGCAGCGCCGTTACGTCGAGTCGCTCAGCTCGTATGCCCGCCAGTTCCTGGGGCAGATGGACAAGCCCGACGTCGACGTGATCGAGGGGCTGTCGCCGGCGATCTCGATCGACCAGAAGTCGGCCAGTCGAAACCCGCGTTCCACCGTCGGCACGATCACCGAGGTCTATGACTACCTCCGTCTGCTGTACGCCCGTATCGGTATTCAGCACTGTCCCAACGACGGCACGCGGCTGCAGCGCCAGACGCCGCAGCAGATCGTCGACCGCATCCTCGACATGGACGACGGCATCCGATTCCAGGTGCTCGCTCCCGTGGTGCGAGGACGCAAGGGCGAGTACGACACCCTGCTGCAGGACATGTCCGGTCAGGGCTACGTTCGCGCACGAATCGACGGCGAGACCGTTGACATCGACGAGTTCCTCAAGCGAGACGAGCGTCTCGCCAAGTACGAGAACCACAAGATCGAGATCGTCGTCGACCGCCTCGTGCTCAAGGAGGGCATCGAGAGGCGCCTGACCGAATCGCTCGAGCAGGCCCTCGGGCTCGCCGACGGTGTGGCCGAGATCGAGGTCGTTCCACGAGAGGGCGAGGGCCCCGCCGAGACGCTCACATTCAGTCAGCACCTCGCCTGCCCGGTGTGTGGCACCAGCTACGACGAGCCGGCGCCACGCAACTTCTCCTTCAACTCGCCGTACGGGGCCTGTGCGGCGTGCGACGGGCTGGGTACCACGTTCGAGGTCGACCCGGAGCTGATCATTCCCGACCCGGAGCTGTCGCTGCTCGATGGCGCGATCGCTCCCTGGCGCAGCGCCAACACGCAGTACTTCACGCGGATGCTCGAGTCGGTCGGCGAGGTGCACGACATCGACATGAACGCGTCGTGGGAGAAGCTCAGCGCCAAGCAGCAGAAGGTCGTGCTGCACGGGGTGAAGGGCAAGATGACCGTGAAGTACAAGAACCGCTACGGACGGTCGCGGTCGTACTCCACCGAATACGAGGGCGTGATCCCGTGGATCAAGCGGCGCCACGAGGGCAGCGACAGCGAGTGGGCGCGCGATCAGTACGAGGGCTACATGCGGCTCGTGCCGTGCAGCACCTGCGACGGCGCTCGGCTCAAGCCGTCGACGCTCGCGGTCACGATCGAGGGCAAGCACATCTCGGAAGTCTCCGACATGTCGATCGGCGAGTCGGCGAAGTTCCTCGCCGCGTTGGAACTCTCCGAGCGCGACCGGATGATCGCCGAGCGGGTCACCAAGGAGATCAACGCTCGTCTCGGGTTCCTCCTCGATGTCGGTCTCGACTACCTGACCCTGTCGCGGGCGGCCGGAACGCTCGCCGGTGGCGAGGCACAGCGGATCCGGCTGGCCTCCCAGATCGGCTCCGGGCTGGTCGGCACGCTGTATGTCCTCGACGAACCGTCGATCGGTCTGCACCAGCGTGACAACAAGCGCCTGATCGACACCCTCACGCGGCTGCGCGATCTCGGCAATACCGTCATCGTCGTCGAGCATGACGAGGAGACCATCCGTGAGAGCGACTGGATCGTCGACATCGGTCCGGGGGCGGGCGAGCACGGGGGAGAGGTCGTCTACTCCGGCAAGGTGCCCGGGATCCTCAAGGTGAAGGAGTCGGTGACCGGGCAGTACCTGTCCGGTCGCAAGTCCATCCCGGTGCCCGAGCAGCGGCGACCGCAGGGCCTCGAATCGCTGCGTATCGAGGGTGCCCGCGAACACAACCTGCAGAACATCGCTGTCGACATCCCGCTCGGCAATTTCGTCGCCGTCACGGGCGTGTCCGGGTCGGGCAAGTCGACGCTCGTTCGCGACATTCTGCTCCCGGTGCTGATGCAGCGCATCTACAAGTCGAAGATGTCGGCGGGCAAGCACAAGCGGATCACCGGTATCGAATTCCTCGACAAGGTCATCGACATGGACCAGTCGCCGATCGGCCGCACCCCGCGCTCGAACCCGGCGACGTACACCGGCGTGTTCGACAACGTTCGCAAGCTGTTCGCCTCCACCAACGAGGCGAAGGTGCGTGGCTACATGCCCGGTCGATTCTCGTTCAACGTGAAGGGCGGACGCTGCGAGGCGTGCTCCGGCGACGGCACCCTCAAGATCGAAATGCACTTCCTGCCCGACGTGTACGTGCCGTGCGAGGTGTGCCACGGGGCCCGGTACAACCGCGACACGCTCGACATCGAGTTCAAGGGCAAGAACATCGCCGAGGTGCTCGACATGCCGGTTGCCGAAGCGGTCGACTTCTTCGCCAACCAGCCAGGCATCGCCCGGTACATGCAAACACTCGTCGACGTGGGGCTCGGGTACGTGCGCCTCGGCCAGTCCGCGCCGACGCTGTCCGGCGGTGAAGCGCAGCGCGTGAAGCTGTCGGCCGAGCTGGCCAAGCGCTCGACCGGGCACACGATCTACCTGCTCGACGAGCCGACCACCGGCCTGCATTTCGACGATGTGCGGCGCCTCCTCACCGTGCTGCAGCGCCTCGTCGACCAGGGCAATACGGTACTTGTGATCGAACACAGCCTCGACGTGATCAAGACCGCCGACTGGGTGATCGACCTCGGCCCCAACGGTGGGACCGGCGGCGGCATGATCGTCGGAGAAGGTCCCCCCGAACACATCGCGTCCCTCGACGCAAGCCACACGGGTCGCTTCCTCCGCGACGTGCTCTGACGCGCCCGCCGACCGACGCAAGCGCCCGAGGCGCCTGCGGATGCGCCTCCATCGAAGCGAACCCACGGAAGCGAACCCACAGAAGCGAACCCACGGAAGCGATGAGCGAAACCGCCGTATGCGGTCGGTTGGCTCATCGGTGAGTCTCGGTCTGCGCGTGCGATGAGCGGGACCGCCGTATGCGGTCGGTTGGCTCATCGGTTGGAGTGACAGACTGCGGGCCGTGGTCGACGCAATGGCCGATACCGGAGTTGACCGGGCGGCACTCCAGCGCCGCACGCTGCGTTCGCTGCGGTTCGCCCAGGTGCCGGGCCAGGCCGCTGTTGCCGGCATGGTCGCGGTGGTTTCGCTCCTCGCGAGCGACCTGCTGGGCTCGGACCGGCTCGCCGGGATGGGCGGCGCGTCGTTCACGATTGGGGCCGCGTTCACGGCGATTCCGCTGGCAGCGTTCATGCGGCGCCGCGGTCGTCGGGTCGGGCTCTGGAGGGCGTTGGTGATCGGGGCACTCGGCGCGTCGATCGCGGCGACCGGCGGCCAGATGCGTTGGTTCCCACTCTTTCTCGTGGGGATGGTGGCATTTGGTGCCGGGCAGGCGGCGACGCTCCAGCAGCGATACGCGGCCGCCGATCTCGCGGAGCCCGCTGAGCAGGGAGCATCGATCGCCGCCATCGTGTGGGTCGGCACACTCGGTGCGGCACTCGGCCCGCTGCTGACACCGTTCGAGAAGGCGGCAGCGGAACGGCTGGGGCTCGATGCGCTCGTCGGCCCGTTTCTGTTCGCCGCAGCGTTCTTTCTGGTGGCCGCAACGATTGTCTGGGTCCGACTGCGTCCTGATCCGCTCGAGGTGATCGGCGGCATCGATCCGCACGCGGAGCGGACGAAACTCCTTCGCGTCGTGCGGTCGTCGACCGGGGTGATCTGGGCATCGCCTGGGGCGCGACTGGGCATCGCTGCGATGGCGGCCTCACAAGCGGCGATGGTCGGGGTGATGACGATGACCCCGCCTCACATGAAGGACCACGGCCACGCCGACCTCTCGGCGTTCGTGATTGCGGTGCACATCGTGGGCATGTACGGGCTGGCTCCGCTGGTGGGACGGCTCGTCGATCGCCGTGGTTCGGTCCGAGCGATCCAGGTCGGCGCGGTCATTCTCGGGGTGGGGACGATCACGACGGTCCTCGCCGGCTACGTGCCCGTGCTGATGTTCGTCGGGCTGTTCCTCCTCGGGCTCGGTTGGAGCTTCGGCCTGATCGCTGGCGCGACGATCCTGACGGCATCCGTGCCGGAGGCCTCACGGGTCGAGGTGCAGGGCACCGGCGATCTCACGCTGAGCCTGTGTGGAGCGGCAGCCGCGCTCGGTTCCGGGTTTGTGAAGGCGTCGTTTGGTTTTCACCTCCTCGCTGATGGGGCAACCGTCCTCGCGGCGCTCTTGCTCGTGCTCGCCTGGTACACCGCCGCGACCATGCCTCGGTCCGCTCGATCAGCCCCCTGACCAGGCGGCGCGATGAGCGAAACCGCGGTCTGTGGTCGATTCGCTCATCGGTGGGCGCGGTTGGGGTGTCATCCTGCGAGGCTGCGGCGGAGATCGGCGTGGAGCGAGGCGGTCTCAGCGATCGTCTCGTGGAACCGCTCGTCGTATTGAGCCTTCGTGATGCGGGTGGTGATCCAACCGACCGTGCGGGCGGCGCGGTCTCGACGGGCATCAGCGGCGATGCCGATCGTCTCGCGGTGTCTCGGATGCAGGTCGACCTCGATCGCCCAGCGCAGCTCGGGGATGGCGAGGTCGAACCGGGCCTCGCCATGGCCGGGTAGATCGATGCGATGCTGGCGGACGAGCCCTGCAACGCCGGCGGTCGCCAACGCATCGGCGACGCGCACCTCGGGGTGTGACTCGGCGGGTCCTCCAGGCAACCGACGGTCGAGCGCTTGGAGGAATGCCCGAGCCCACGGGCGTTGGGGCGACAGCCAGTCGGACGCAACCGCAAGGAACTGATCGTTGTCCAGTTGCCCGTCGTGAGCTGCCTGCTCGATCACCGACAGAAGATCGTCCGGTCCGAGACAGCGGGCGAGGTCGAGTGCCGTTCGCTGCCTCGACGTGACTCGGATGCCGTCGTTGCGTTCGATGACGTCGTGCGCATGCAGCGCGTCGGTGCGATACGGCGCGACCCATCTCACCATCGCCGGGTTGCTGGCCGGCGGAGCGATCACGTGAATCCGATGGTCCGGCGGAAGCCGGCGAAACCCCCACAGTCTTCCGGCGGTCGGGCCCGCGATGGCGACGTCGGTGCGCGCCAGACACACGGCCGCGCATTGGCTCGACTCGGTGACCGGTGCGCTCGGAGTTCGATATGCGCCTCGGAGGACGAGTTCGAGTCCGCCGTTGTGCTGGAGCCGCTGCAGCTGCCGCGCCGAGATCCCGGATTCGAGCAACTGTCGCGTCGAGGCGACGCCGTGTTGGCGTGCGAGGAGCGCATGGGCGTGTGGGCTGAGATTGGCCACTTCGAACCTCCTGGACGTAAATCGTCGGAGGGAGCCGGTCTGCGCCACGCTACCGAAGCCGCAACGCCGCCCCTCGGCGTCGCCGGTTGTGGTGAGCGAAACCGCCGGATGCGGTTGCTTCGCTCATCGCTGAGTCCGGGTTGCCGGTTGTGGTGCGGTGGCGTGCAGGCCGGGCCGGGACGCAGCGTGTCAGCGGTTGCGGAGGCGTTTGCTGAGGTCGTTCAGACGCTTCTTCTCGTCGCCGGTGAGCGAGTCCATGCCGTTGGCGCCGATCTTGTCGAGCAAGGCGTCGAGCTCGATCTGGTCGGCAGGGGAGGGGGCGTTCGGCGGCGGCATGGGCGCCGGCGCGTTCTTCCACGGTCCTTGCACGACGCCGCCCGACTTCGACGACCCGGCAGCGCCCGACGGCTTCGACTTCTTCCTCTTGGGCTTCGACGAACCGACGCCGTCGAGCGGTAGGTGCGGGATCGGCCAGCCGGTGGCAAGGCCCAGTGAGCGCCCCGCGACGAGTGCCACTCCGATCGACACGAGCAGGAAGATCACCTGGCCGGTCTGATCGGTGCCGGTGAACTGCAGAAGGTTCAGCACCGTGAACACGGCTGCCAGCGCCCACAGCGGGACGACCTCGAACCACTTCACGCCGGGGTACGTCGCGGCGTACACCCAGATACCGCCCAGGAACAGGTTGCTCAGCCCGAACTGGATCATGAAGTCGATGCTGTCGGAGAGCGGGCCGAGCAGCGTGACGATGAGCGCGGGGACGATCGTGAGTGCGAGCACCCAGGCGAGGAACTTGCCGCGACCGAACAGCGATTCGAGTTGCTGGCCGAAGAGGTAGAAGAACACGATCCCCAGCAGTGGCCAGATCGCGGGCTCGGTGGCGATCGGCCAGGTGACCAGGCGCCACACCTCGAAGTCGCGCACGAGTACGGGAGCGAACCACAGGCGGTCCCACGCATCGCGGAACAGACCCCACAAGAACATCGACACCACCGAGAGTGCGCACAGGATGTCGGTGGTGGTGACGTCGAAGTTGCCCGCACGGAACCAGCCGTCGTTGGGTCGTCGGCGGAAGGCGGCGGCGAACTGGTCGGACATTGGGCATCACGGTATCTGGCCGTCCGTATGCTTGGGACGTCATGGTGGTCCCGGCGTGGTGAGATGCGCGGTGAAGTTCGTGGTGGAGCGATGGTGAAACGTCCGCCCGCCGGCACGATCCCGGAGGCGCCCGGGTCGTATCAGTTCAAGGACGTCCATGGCCGCGTGATCTACGTCGGCAAGGCGTCCAACCTCCGCCAACGCCTGTCGAACTACTTCCAGGACCCGCGCAATCTGCATCCGCGCACTGCGCAGATGGTGGAGACCGCCGATTCGGTCGAGTGGACCATCGTGCGCAACGAGGTCGAGGCGCTGATGCTCGAGTACTCGCTCATCAAGCAGCACGACCCTCGATTCAACGTGCGCCTGCGCGATGACAAGAGCTATCCGTTCCTCGCGGTCACGATCGACGAGCAGTGGCCGCGGGCGGTGGTGATGCGAGGCCGCAAACGCAAGGGCACCCGCTACTTCGGGCCGTACGCACACGCGTACGCCATCCGCGACACCCTCGACCTCTTGTTGAGGTCGTTCCCGGTACGCACCTGCAGCCAGGCCAAGTTCAACCAGCACGAACGGCTCGGGCGGCCGTGCCTGCTCTTCCACATCGAGAAGTGCGCCGGCCCGTGCGTCGGCGAGATCGACGAGATGCCGTATCGCCAGCTCGTCACCGACCTGTGCGAGTTCCTCGACGGCGACACCGACGAGATCGTCGACCGTCTGGAAGCCGACATGCAGTCGGCGGCCACCGGCCTCGAGTTCGAGCGTGCTGCCCGCCTTCGAGATCGTTTGCTGGCGGTGCGCAAGGCGATCGAGAAGCAGCAGATGGTCGCCGAACGCAGCGAGGACCTCGACGTGATCGGCATCGCGGAGGACGAGCTCGAAGCTGCGGTGCAGGTGTTCTACGTGCGCAAGGGCAGGGTCGTGGGCCGCAAGGGCTTCATCCTCGACAAGGTCGAGGAGCTCACGCCGGGGCGCTTGATCGATCGCATCTTGGAGTCGATGTACGGCGACGACCCGATCCTCGGCGTCCCGAAGCAGGTCTTGGTCCCGTACGAAGCGGAAGAGCTCGCCACCTACGAGGAGTGGCTGTCGATGGGGCGCGGGTCGCGAGTGCAGGTGCGCGTGCCGCAACGAGGCGACAAGCGGTCGTTGCTCGAAACGGTCACCCGCAATGCCGAGGGCGAGTTCACCCGCCACCGGATGAAGCGGGCAAGCGACCACAACTCACGCAGTCGGGCGCTCACCGAGCTGCAGGACCACCTCGGGCTCCCTGAAGCTCCACTTCGCATCGAGTGTTACGACATGGCGCATCTCCAGGGCAGCGACTACGTGGGCTCGATGGTGGTCCTGGAGGACGGCCTACCGAACAAGCGCGAGTACCGGCGCTTCAAGGTCAACACCGTCGGCGGCGACGAGGTGAGCGCCAGCGACGACTACGCCGCCATGGCCGAAGTGGTTCGGCGACGGTTGCAGGCCTACCTCGACGAACGCGACCGGCCCGTCAACGAACGCGGCGACAAGCCGGGCAAGTTCGCCTACCCACCGCAGCTGCTCCTGGTGGATGGTGGAAAGGGCCAGCTCAGCGCTGCCAAGCGGGTGATCGACGAACTCGACCTGGCCGACGAGATCCCGGTCGCAGGCCTTGCCAAGCGCTTCGAGGAGGTCTTCGTGCCGGGGCGCAGCGAGCCCGTGGAGATCCCGAGGGGGAGCGAGGCGCTGTTCATGCTGCAGCGGATCCGTGACGAGGCTCACCGGTTCGCCAACGCCTTCCACCGCGAGCGTCGCAGCAAACGGATGACCGTCAGTGCGCTCGACGGCATTCCCGGGCTCGGCGAGGTGCGTCGCAAGAAACTCGTCAAGGCGCTGGGCGGTGTGAACGCAGTGAAACGTGCCGATCTCGACGAGTTGAAGGCGCTCGGATTTCTGCCCGACGCCGTGGCCGAGTCGGTCCACGCCAGGTTCCATGCCGAATGACGTCGGTCTCGTCCAGACGGGTCGAGAGACCACGATTCGGTGGCCGGGGCAAAGGCAGGATGGAGGCTGCCCGTGCGAGTACGTTGTGCTGGTATTCAAGGTAGAGCGGAGCCGAGCCGATGGTTCTTGATGGGCCCGAGAGGGTGCGCCATGTGGCACCGATACCAAACGATCGCTGGTGAACAGTGAAGGCGGAGACTCACGTGAGGACCAACCGAACGGTCATCGTCGCAGTCGTCGCCATGCTGTGTTCGGTCCTTGTCGTGAGTTCGCCCGGTGTGTCATCGCCGGTCCAGGCGCAGACACCGGGGCTCGCGGTTGCGAAGTCGGCCCCTGGCGAGGTGCTCGCAGGCGACCCGATCACCTACACGCTGACGGCGTCCAACAACAGCCCGACGGACGCGTTGTTCAACCTGTCATTCCGCGATGTGCTCCCGCTGGGCGTCACCTACGCGGGGCCGACGGTTCCGTCGTCTGCGGGGGAGCCGCAGATCATCTCCAACGCGGCCGTGGAACCGGTCAGCGGTGCGACCGTCCAACAGCAGACTCTGGTCTGGTCGAACGTGGCCGACATCCAGGCGCTCGACACGCTCGCGATCACCTTCGCCGTCGACGTCAACTCTGTGGGCGACCCGGCCCGCACGGACGTGCACGTGATCGGGGCGACCCTGGCGAACACGGCCGACTCCTACGCGAGCAGCGACCCGCGACAGGTGCCGACGTTCGATGCCGCAGGCGTCCCGATTCCGAACGCAGCTGTCGAAGTGGCGACCTCCACAACGGCCTCGACCACGCTCACGGCGATCCAACTCACCAAGACGTCCGACTCGGCCCCCGAAGGGGAACTGCTCCGGGGCATACACGACCACGTCGCCACCTACACCCTCGAGGTCGACGTCACGACGCTTGGTGACACCGATGCGATCACCGTGATCGACCTGATCCCGGCAGCGATGGAGTTCCTCGGTTGCGGCGCCGAGGACAACGGAACGGGCGGCCCGGAGTACCCGGGCGCGCCCTTGCTGTCGGCGACGCCTGCCGTCGCCGGCTGCGTCGACCCGATCCGCGTCGAGACAGTGAGCAACCCGGTGCTCGGTGGCGCCACCTACCCGGGGGTGTACACGCTCGTCGAATGGCCGCTCGGCGATCGGAGCGCCGGTACGACCATCTCGCTTCCCTACGCCGCCGGCATTCCGCTCTTCGCCAACGCGCCGTTCCCGGTCGGGTCGGTCCCGGCGCTCGATGGCCCCCAGGGCTCGAATCTCGACAACAACACCGGCGCCTCGACCCGGGAGGGCACGAGCGAACAGTCCGTCACGAACGTGGCCCGCGGGGACGGCAACTTCGCTGATGCCGGCCTGCTCGAACCCGGTGTGCCGAGCATGGTGGGCGACGAGGACACCCTGACCCGAACGATCGAGGACATCCGCATCCGCAAGGAGATTGCATCACCGGCGAACGGTGTCTTCCTGTCCGGCGCCGAGGCCGACTACCGCATCATCGTCGAGACCAGCGAGTACATGGACGCCGCTGACATCGTGCTCACCGACACCGTTCCCAACGGGTTGTGTCCGATTCCGCAGTCCGGCCTCACCTACACCGGGACCGCGCCGACCGAATCGGTGTGTCTCGGCCCGGCATCGCCGCCCCCATCGCCCGAGTTCGACAGCGTCACGTCCGACCCGAACGGCGGCTACGTCGTGGTCTTCGACGCGATCCCGGCCCTTCCGGCCAACGGCACCTTCGTTGCGACGTATTCGGCGTTCATGCGAGGCACCTATCAGAGCGGTGCCCTCGACGGGCAGCCAACCGTCAGTGGCGACACATTCACCAACACCATCGAGTCGAGCGGCGCCACGACCGGCATCAGCGACATCCAGCCCCCGAACACGACGTTCCCGGCCAATGTGTGGGGGCCATTACCAGGCGTCGAGGACGGCTCGTCGGCGACGCTCGACACCTCCGTGCTGACGCTCGACAAGCAGTTGCTTCCCCGAAACGTTTCGCCACGCCTCAACGCCTCCTCGCCGCCCGTCGATCGCTGTCCCGAGCCGACCGGTCAGTACATCGAGGCGGACGCAACGCCGACCGCCGCCGACGTCGAGACGCTCGGATTCCGCCTCGGCGACCAGATCTGCTTCGTGCTCCGTGTCGATTTCGACGACACGATGAGGACGCGCAACGCAGTGGTCGCAGACTTCGTGCCGCTCGGGACCGAGTTCCTCGCGGGCACGATCAGAGCGACGGGGGACAACACCGCGCCGTTCGCTGTGGTCGATTCGCCGGCTGCCGGCCCGATCGTGATCGAGGTCGGGTCGCCGGGCGTCGACGGCAACTACGTCAACGTCGGCGGAGTCTTCGAGATCGTCTTCGCCGTCGAGGTGACCCAGGTGCCGGCGGCAGACACCGCCGTGCTCGCCGGCAACCTCATGAAAATGCGCACGGAGAACTCGCCGGGCCAGGCGCAGTCGTACCGTGACGCTGCCAACTTCGGCATCATTCCGCCGCCTCCGATCGGCGTGATCAAAGGTGTGGAGTCCGTGGACGCCCCTGTATCGGGCCCGAACCCCGCCAACAGCGACGTCGACGGCTCCGAGGTGCAGCAGGGATCCCTCGCCACCTTCCGAATCGACTTGACCAACCTCGGCGTGCCGGAGAGCTTCACCAACTATTCCGCCCGCGAACTCGAGGTGCTCGACGTGCTGCCCGCGCAGGTCGACTGTTCGGCAATCACGAACATCGTCAACTTCGGACCGGTCACCAACGTCGGCGAGTGTCTCGATCCGACGGAACAGTCGACCGACACCAACTTCACCAACGGGTTCGCGGTGAGCGTGATCCGTTGGGCGTTCGACTCGTCGGACGAGTACGCGCTCTA
>DATLBC010000153.1:0-11745 GCA_035527095.1 Ilumatobacteraceae bacterium
GGCGACACGCTGGATCCGCCGCTTGATCTCGTCGGTGATGTGCGGGATGACCTGCACGGTCTTGCCCAGGTAGTCGCCGCGGCGTTCGGCGGCCAGCACTGCCTGGTAGATCGAGCCGGTGGTGGCGTTGGAGTTGCGCGACAGGTTCTCGTCGATGAATCGTTCGTAGTGCCCGAGGTCGAGGTCGGTCTCACCGCCATCGTCGGTGACGAACACCTCGCCGTGCTCGAACGGGTTCATCGTGCCCGGATCGATGTTGATGTACGGGTCGAGCTTCTGCAATGTCACTCGCAGCCCACGCAACTTGAGCAGACGTCCGAGCGACGACGCAGTGAGACCCTTGCCGAGCGAGCTGGCAACACCTCCGGTCACGAAAATGTGCTTCGGCATTCGACCAGTCCTCCGTCTCAGTGCTCAGTGTCCGTACGACACCATGACGGGAGATCACCATACCCCGCGCGTGGACCGTGGTGCGTCTTCCCGATGGAATACGTCAGGCACCGAGCAGTTCGCGAGCATGTTCGAGCGCCGAGGCGCTCGTCGAGCCCGACAGCATCCGTGCGATCTCGGCCACGCGCCCTTCGCCGTCGATGGGCGCTGCGGACGCGTAGGTCTGGCCATCGGCGACCGACTTCGCCACCGAGATCTGGTTCGACGCTGCGGCGGCCACTTGAGCCAGGTGGGTCACGACGAGCACCTGGTGGTGACGAGCGAGCTCGCGCAACGCATCACCGATCGCCTGCGCCGCAGTCCCGCCGATGCCGGCGTCGACCTCGTCGAAGACCAGCGTACGGTCCGTGTCGGTCGTAGCATCCCCTGCGCCGCCGGCGGCCGACAGCACCAGCCGCAGCGCGAGCATCGCTCGTGCCAGTTCACCGCCCGACGCAACTCGCGTCAGTGGGAGCAACGGCGAACCCGGGTTGGCTGCCAACAGGAACTGGACGCGGTCGCCAGGATGATCGTGGGCGTGCTCGCCGATCTCGACCGCCAGCGCTGCGTGCGGCATCGCCAGCCGGTGCAGTTCGCGCTCGACCGCGGCGGCCAAGAGCGGTCCAGCACTGCGACGGTGCCGCCCGACCGCCTCGGCAGCCAGCCGTTCGGCCGCCAACGCCGATTGGCGCTGCTCGTCGAGCGCCGCGGCGCGCTGGTCGAACGCTTCCAGCTCGCGAAGTCGACGGTCGGCCTCGACGTGGAACGCCATCACCGCAGCGAGATCGTCGCCATACTTTCGACGCAGGTTCTTGAGCGTTTGACGCCGCTCGCGGATGTCGGCGAGTCGCTCGGGTGCTTCCTCGATGGTCTCGCCGTCGGCACGGGCATCAGCGACGAGCTCGTCGAGTTCCGCCAGCAGGTCCCGCAGCCGCGAGGAGTGCGCCGCGAACGGTGCCCGACCATCGAGTGCACCGAGCGCCGTCGCCAGCGCATCGCGCGCTCCCCCGTCGTCGCTGAGTGCCGCGACGGCCGCCGCGGCAGCCTCGCGATGCGCCGTCGCATCGGCGAGCAGGGTCTCCTCCTCGTCGAGTGCTTCGTCCTCATCCGGATCGTCCACGGCGGCGCTCTCGAGCTCGTCGACCTGGAAGCGAAGCAGGTCGATCTCGCGGGCGCGAGCACGTTCATCGCCGCCCAGCGCCGCCAGTTCGGCGTCGATCTCGGTGAGGCGTGCCCGAGCGGAACGAAGCGGTCCGAGGTCGATGCCTCCGAACTCGTCGAGCGCCGCTCGCTGCGTTGCCGTCGACAGCAGCGACTGATGTGCGTGCTGGCCATGCAGGTCGACGACATCAGCGGCAATCTCGACGAGCGATGTGACCGTGGCCAGCCGACCATCGACGTAGGCACGCGATCGCCCCTCGGCCGGGATCACCCGAGTGAGGACGCGTTCGAGACCACCGGCGGTGACGAACCGGCCGTCGATCCGCGCCTCGAGGGCGCCGTGTCGAACCATCGATGCGTCAGCGCGGCCACCGACGAGCAACTCGATCGCCTCGACGAGCATCGTCTTGCCGGCGCCGGTTTCACCCGTGACCGCCGTCAGGCCGGCGCCGAGTGTCAGCTCGACGCGTTCGATGACCCCCAGGTTCTCGATGTGGAGTTCGCTCAGCACTGCGTCGACCTCGCCTCAACGATCGGCGAGGCCGAACTTGGCCTTCAAGATCTGGTGGTAGTGCTCGTCGCCGAAGCGCACGAAGTTCGCCGTCGACTCCGACGGGGTGCACCGCACGACGTCGCCGTCGTCGAGCGGCGCGACCGGTTGGCCGTCGAGCACGAGCTCGGCGACACGGTGGCCTGACACCTCGATCTCGATGGTCTCCGACGGGTCGAGCACCAGCGTGCGATCGAACAACATGTGCGGCGACACCGGTGTGAGCAGCATCGCTCGGTGACGAGGCGACACGACCGGGCCTCGCGCCGACAGCGAGTAGGCAGTCGATCCGGTCGGCGTGGCCACGATGAGCCCATCGGCGGCGTAGTACGTGAACGGCTCGCCGTCGATTCGCGCCAAGAGCCTCACGGTGTGTCCCGACTCGGCCTTCTCGACCACCGCTTCGTTGAGTGCTCGGCCGGCGACTGCACCGTTGACGGCAACATCGAGCATCATGCGTCGATCGAGTTTCCACGCTCCTGACTCCGACCCAGCCACGAATCGATCGAGCGCATCGGTGAGCCGGTCGGGCTCGACCTGCGTGAGGTAGCCGAGCGACCCGAGATTGACGCCGAGCACCGGCACCGGCGCTCCTTCGAGCAGTCGCACGCTGCGCAGCATCGTGCCGTCACCGCCGAGGCTGAGCACCAGATCGGCCTCGGAGATCGGCCGAGCGCTCGCACACGCACCGAGATCGAGCGCGTCGGCATCGTCGACCGGCATCCAGAACGCGACACCGTGGTTCCGGCACCACGCTGCGGCCTGCTCGGCGAGCGCACGCGCCGTCGACCGTTCGTGGTTCGCCACCACGGCAATGCTGGTCATCGCACGCTCGCCGACGCTGTTCTCGCGTGAACGAGGAACTCCCGATTGCCGTCGGCCCCGGTGATCGGCGAGTCGGTCCAGCCGAGCACGGTGCATCCGGCAGCGACCAACGCTTCGTCGATCTCGTCGTGCACCCGATCGTGGATCGCCGGGTCGGTGATGATGCCGCGACCGCGGTCGACTTCTTGACGACCGGCTTCGAACTGCGGTTTCACGAGGAGCACCATCGACGACCCAGGTTGGCACAGCGTCGTGAGCACGGGGATCACCAGCTGCAAGGAGATGAACGACAGATCGCCGACCACGAGGTCGACCGGACCGCCAATCTGCTCGACCGACACGTGGCGCACGTTGTGCCGCTCGAGGTTCGTGACCCGCGAATCGGCGCGTAGCCGCTCGTGCAGTTGCCCGTGACCGACATCGAGCGCCACCACGTGGCTGGCCCCGCGCTGCAGAAGACAGTCGGTGAAACCTCCAGTCGACGCGCCGACGTCGAGCGCGCGTCGCCCCTGCACACCGAGGCCGAACGCGTCGAGCGCGGCGTCGAGCTTGATCGCACCACGTCCGACGAATCTGGGCGGTGGTCCGTCGATCACGAGCGCATCGCCAGGCGCGACCTGGCGGGAAGGCTTGTCGGCGATCGAGCCGTTGACGAACACCCGGTCGGCCGCAATCAGTTGCTGGGCCTCCGTGCGGCTCGTGGTCAGTTCACGACGCACCAGCTCGGCGTCGAGCCGTCGACGTGGCCCCACCGGGCTCAGTCGGAGGTCGTGCGGGCTGCCGGAGCCTTCTTGGCCGGAGCCTTCTTCGCCGGAGCCTTCTTCTTGGCGGGAGCCTTCTTCGCCGGAGCCTTCTTCTTGGCGGGAGCCTTCTTCTTGGCGGGAGCCTTCTTGGCCGGAGCCTTCTTCTGCGCAGCTTCGACGTTGGCCTTGACGCGTTCGGCAATCCGTTCGGCCAATTCCTCGATGCGCTCCTCGAACTCGTCGAAACGCTCCGAGAGCCAGTTCATCTGCCTCGAGACTTCGCGCTGGACGTCGTCGGTGAGCCGATCGGAGGTCTCACGTCCCCGTTCGAGCAGTGTCTGCACGGCACGCTCGGCGTCGGCCCGCCGAACCTCACCGGCGTTGACGAGGGACTTGACGATCGATTCCGCCTGCTTGCGTGAGCCGTCGGAGAACTCCACGCCTGCATCGACGATGCGCTGAACTGTCGCTTTTGCCATGAGACAAGACTAGTCCTGACTCCGCTGACCCGTGCCCAGTCACGCACACATGAATGCACGTCGGCGTTGGGCGATGTCACCCGGCCGTCAGTGCCGGTCGGGGTTCGGACCGATCAGACGGCGCGCCACCTCGGCGAGGTCCGCTGCATCGAGCGCAACCGGAATGGCCACATCGACGTCCGCGCCGTGGCGACTGACTCCGGATCGAACCAGCGCGAACGCGCAACCCAGCAGTGCGGCGAAGCGCCCGTCGGTCTCAGGGCGGTCACCGATCATCATCAGCCTGAGGGGGTCGCAAGCGCCCAGCGGTCCCGCGAGCATCGACATCACCAACGTCGCGAGCGGCTGATGCGGTTTGCCGGCGACCACGGGCTCCACTCCCGACGCGGTCGCGATCGCGGCGAGGATCGACCCGCCTCCGGGCAGCAGGCCGGTCGGCGTCGGGTACGTGCTGTCGGTGTTGGTCCCGATCAGCCGGCCACAGCGACGCGCCGCATCAGCGGCAACGGCGAGTCGGTCGTAGTCGAAGTCCCGGTGCATTCCCACCACGACCGCGTCGACCGGGTCGGACAGACGCCGTCCACTGTTGATCACCACGTCCACACCGGCGTGCTCCACTGCCTCGACCACCCCCGGGCCGGCCGCCACGAGCACACGTTCGCCTCGTTCGAGGAGCGGTGTGACCGCCATCGCCGAGCTGACGACGTTGCCGACGGCATCGATGCCCACCTCACGCAACGCCCGTTCATGGTCAGCGAGCGTCGCTGCGGAGTTGTTGGTGACGAACAGCACCCGACGCCCCGACCGGCGCAGTGCAGCGATGGCGTCGACCGAACCATCGATCGGCTGGTGGGCGAGCCAGACCACGCCGTCGAGGTCGCAGAGCACGGTGTCGATGGTGTCGATCCAGTCGGCCACGCGTCGATCGTTGCAGCTGCAGCCTCGCGCCGTGACATCCTGTCGTCGTGCCCCGTTTCACGCCGTTCCCCGCCCTCCGCTACTGCGACCCCGTGATCGACGACCTGATCGCGCCGCCCTACGACGTGCTGTCGGATGCTGACCTCGACGAATTGGGCGGCCGCAGCCGATGGAACATCACGCACGTCGACGTGCCCCGTGAATCCGACGGCGCCGGACGCTACGACGCGGCCGCCGCCACGCTGAGCGACTGGGTCGATGGCGGCGTCATGGCCTACGACGACGCGCCGACCTTCACGATCTACCGGATGCGATTCACGGACGCGTCTGGCGCAGCACGTGACATCGTCGGAGTGCTCGGTGGGCTGGAGGTGGTCGCCGAGGGGGCCGGAGGCGTGCTCCCCCACGAGCGCGTGACACCGAAGGCGTCGACCGATCGTCTCGACCTGACGCGAGCGACGAAGGCGAACCTCTCACCGGTGTGGGGCCTGTCGTTGGCCACCGGACTGACGGCGTTGTTGGCCGAACCCGGCGAGCCACTGGCCTCGGTGAGCGTCGACGGGGTCGAGCATGTGGTCGAACGTGTCACCGACCCCGAGCGAGTCCGCGCCATCGCCGACAAGATCGGTACCGACGACGTGCTGATCGCCGATGGCCACCACCGCTATGGCATCAGCCGCACCTATCGCGACGAGGTTCGTGCGGCGAACGGTGGCCGGCCGAACCCCGCCGACGAGACATTGGCCTTCGTGAACGAACTCGTCGCCGACCAACTCTCGGTCGAGGCGATTCACCGCCTCTACCGCGATGTCGCCGTCGACGATTTGGTGTCGGCGCTCGATACCTGCTTCGAACGGAGCGATGCCGGTTCTCCCGACGACTCGACGCTCGCCAGGATGGACGATGACGGGGTGCTGTGCCTGGTCGGTGGCGATGGATCGGCCCAGTGGCTGCGACCACGGCCCGGAGCGTTCGACCACGTTCGATCATTGGACGGCGCATGGCTCGAGCATGCGCTGGCCGACGTCGAGCACACGGTCTCGTATCAGCACGGCGTCGACCATGTCGTCGACGCCGTCACATCCGGAGCGGCCACCGCTGCGGTGCTGATCCGGCCCGTCAGCGTGGCCGAGATCGAGCGCACCGCACGCGAAGGCGCATTGATGCCACCCAAGTCGACGTTCTTCACACCGAAGCTCCGTACCGGCCTGGTGGTGCGCAGCCTGGTCTGACGCGGCGCGGTCACGCAGCGAGGTCGAGCACCCGATCGGCCGCCTCGTGCAACGCGGCGGCGATCCGCTTGCGCTGCCGTACGGGAACGACCGCGTCCGCGACGACCTCGGTTCGGCTCTGAGTGGCGCCACCGAGACGGAAGAAGCGTCGCCGAACCGTGCCGATCACCAGCACGTCGGCCCCCGACACGAGCCTGGCGAGTTGTGCCGTCGTTGGATCGCTCCAGGCCACCGGGACGGACGCCGCGACGTTCCGGCCGCCGGACTTCGTCGTGGTGGTCACGTCGAACTGTGCGACTGCGTCACCGTCCGGCAGTTCGCGCAGGCTCGGGCCGCTGCGAATCGTTCCAAGGATGACGGCAATGTTGGCCGACGATGCATGGTGGTTGTCGTTCATGAGGTACTCCCTTGCGGCGATGGTTCGGTCGGGAGGAGTCGATCAACGGCCACCATAGAGATGCCCTGTCACAGAGTTGGCGTCACCGAGTCGAGGCGTCAGCCGGCAACGGTGCTTGCTACGGTCCGACCATGGCCGAGAACTCCAAGCAGACTCCGCTGAGGTGGGGCATTGCCGCAACCGGATCGATCGCAGCGAGCATGTGCGAGGCGCTGCGCACGCTGCCGGGAGCAGACATCACCGCCGTCGGCTCCCGGTCTCAGGACTCCGCCGACCACTTTGCCCAACGATTCGAGATCCCCCGAGCCCACGGCAGCTACGAAGCATTGTGGGCAGATGACGAGGTCGACATCGTCTACATCGCGTCGCCCCACAGCCACCACCATGCAATGGCGACCGCCGCTCTCGATGCCGGCAAGCATGTGCTGTGCGAGAAGGCGTTCGCCGTCAATGCCGGTCAGGCACGCGAGATGGTCGATGCCGCACGCCGCAACGACCGATTCCTGATGGAGGCGATGTGGACCTGGTTCATCCCCGCCGTGGTCGACATCCGCCGACGGGTGCTCGACGGCGAGATCGGTGAGCTGAAGGTGGTCGCGGCGGACTTCGGTCTTCCCATCCATGATCCCGATGGTCGACATCGCCGGATCGACCTGGCGGGCGGGGCAATGCTCGACTTGGGCATCTATCCCGTCACGTTCGGCCGGTTCCTCGCCGGCGACCCGATCGATGTGCAGGTCAGCGGCACGCTCGGCGACAGCGGCGTCGACACCACGGTGGGCGGGGTTGTCACGTACGCCGGTGGAGCGTTGGGCGTGTTCCACACATCGCTCGACGTGCTCACGAACCGGGGGGCCTCGGCGTACGGCACGCTCGGGCGTATCGACGTCGACGCTCCGTTCTGGCACCCCGACCGCTTCACCGTGCGGCTCAACGGCCAGGAGGACCTCCACGTCGACATGCCGAACCAGGGGCTCGCTCACGAGGCTGCCCACGCAATGGAGCGCATCCGCGATGGTCACCGCGAGAGCGACGTCATTCCGCTGGCCACCAGCGTGTCGACGATGGAGCTACTCGACGACATCCGAGCCCAACTCGGCGTGGTCTACCCCGAGGAACGCTGACGCTGATCAGGTGGGATAGTCCGCGAAGGAGGCCTTGAAGACACCTTGGTGCAACAACACGGTCGCGGCGTGAGCGCCGGTTTCGGCGTCGGTGATCGTCGACTCGGTCCAGTACGACTCGACCCGCTTGGTCTGGCCAATCCCGACCAGGGCGTGTTCGACGAAATACGGCTGGTCGACGAAGACGGGCCCGTCGACGAAGCGCACCTCGAGGTCGATGAACAGCCCGATCGCCGGGCGCCTCACCGGGAAGTGCACGTTCGACCGATGAGCGATCACGCTGATCATCTCCGTCGGCACGATCGGTCGGCCCCACGGACTGTGACCGTCGGGCAGGTACCACGACGAACACTCGGTGATCCGGTCGAGTTTCTGGGCGAGGCTGAACGGGTACAGGTTCCCGTTGTGCTCGTCGAAGCGCATCGTCACGGGCTCCGGCACGGCCACGTGCATGCCGATCTCGAGCTGGTCGATGATGTACAGGTCACCGGGGTCGCCGAGCCCGCGCTGGCGACGCTCATCGAGTTCGGTGGGGTCGGCGCGGCCGATCGACGCAGTCCCGGCCAGAACGGGCGTCGCATCAGCCTTTTCGGCGGCGATGCGGGCGAGTGTGGGCGTCACCGGTTCGAGCGTCGCTCGCACCTGCTCGCCCGCGACGACCATGTTCAGGAAGTGCGAACTCACGCAGCCGTGTTCGAACCACACCTGCCCCCAGCGCTCGACCGCCAGCGGGTCGATCTGGCTGAAGTGCGTCGGTCCCTCGATCGGCGCGCCAGCGAGCCCGAGTTTGGCGGCGGTCTCGTCGTCGTGGACGCTCGTGTGCCCGGCGTACTCCTGCTCGGCGAGCATCTGCGTCGGCGCTCGCAACGGACCGGCCAGCGTCTCGCCGTCGTGGGTGATCTCGGTGTCGAAACTCATCGTCCGATCCTGCCAGACCCACCCTCACCCGAACCCAGCTGCGATGAGCGAACTGGCCGTATGCGGTCGCCTCGCTCATCGCTGACCCAGCCGAGCACGTAGCGATGAGCGAACTGGCCGTATGCGGTCGCCTCGCTCATCGCTGACCGGATGGGGCCCGCGGTGTCACGGGCGCTGAGCGAGTCAGGTGGCAGGTGGCAGGATCTTCAGGCCGAGCTCGGCAAGCGCCTTGGGATCGCCAGGGATCGGCGAGTTCGTGAGGGGGTCCTGGCCCGACTGGGTCTTCGGGAAGGCGATCACCTCGCGGATGTTCTCTTCGCCGGCGAGAATGGCGACCAGTCGGTCGAGTCCGAACGCGAACCCGCCGTGCGGCGGTGCGCCGTAGTCGAACGGGTTGAGGAAGAACCCGAACTTGCGCTCGGCCTCCTCTTCGGAGATCCCGAGCGCCTTGAACACCCGACGCTGCAACTCTGGCTCGTGGATTCGGATCGATCCCGAGCCGAGTTCCCACCCGTTGAGCACGAGGTCGTAGGCGATCGAGCGCACCGACAGCGGCTCGGTTTCGATCTTGTCGAGATCGTCCGGGTGCGGGGTGGTGAACGGGTGATGGCCCGGCTTCGGGCGACCGGTCTCCTTGTCGACGCCGACGAACAGTGGAAACTCCACGACCCACACATACCGGTACGGGCCCTCGTGCACCGGTGGGCGCCCGATGTCGTTGCGCAGCGTGCCGAGCACCTCACAGGTGGTCATCCACTCGTCGGCAACGATCAGGATCAGGTCGCCGTCGTCGGCGTCCATGGTCGACCGAACCGCTGCGGCTTCGTCGGCGGACAGGAACTTGGCGACCGGCGAGTCGAATCCGTCGGCGGTGACCTTGAGCCACACGAGACCCTTCGCTCCGAGCGACTTGGCCCGATCGGTGAGCTTGTCGAGTTGGTTGCGGCCGTACTCCCCCGCTGCGCCCGGGACCCGGATACCCTTGATCGATCCGGCGCCGGAGAACGCCTTGAACTCGGTCGACGCGAACAACGGCGTCAGCTCGACGAGTTCGAGTCCGAAGCGCAAGTCCGGCTTGTCGATGCCGTAGCGGTCCATCGCCTCGTGCCAGGTGATGCGCTCGATCGGCAGGGGACGCTCGCCCGTTGCTGCCTCGGCGGCATCGAGCACGGCCTCGCTCACGGCGTCGAGCACGTCGTCCTGACTGACGAAGCTCATCTCCATGTCGAGCTGCATGAACTCGTACTGGCGATCGGCGCGCAGGTCCTCGTCGCGCAGGCACCTCGCCATCTGGTAGTAGCGGTCGACGCCACCGACCATGAGCAGCTGCTTGAACAGCTGCGGCGACTGCGGCAATGCGTAGAACGAGCCCGGTTCCTTGCGGGACGGTACCAGGAACTCACGCGCACCCTCCGGCGTCGACGGCACCAGCATCGGCGTCTCGACCTCGACGAATCCCTGACGCTCCATCCCGTTGCGCACAGCGGCATTGATCGCCGCACGTACGCGCAGGTTCTTCTGCATCCGCTCGCGACGCAAGTCGAGGTAGCGGTGCTGCAGACGAATGTTCTCATCGACACCGTCGGCGCGAGCGTCGATCGGAAACGGGGGCGGATCGGCCTTGCGCAGCACCTCGACCTGACATTCACCCAACTCGACACGCCCGGTCGGCAGGTTGTCGTTGATCGTGCCGTCGGGGCGTTCCCGCACGACACCGGTGACACGCAGGACGTACTCGCTGCGAACATCGACATCGTCGTTGATCACGCACTGGACGATGCCCGAGTGATCGCGCAGATCGACGAAGGCGAGATGCTCGCCATGTTCGCGGCGTCGTCCGACCCAGCCACACACGCTGACGGTCTGGCCGATGTTCTCCGCGCGGAGTTCGCCGCACAGATGCGTTCGCATCGACGTGGCCTGCGAGGACGTGGTGGTGGGCATGGAGTCGCTCATGTGGGAATCAATTCTGTCGGGAGTAGGAGGCGAGATACGTGGAGATTTCCGCACGGGCGACGGCGGCCTGATCACCGTCGCCCTGCATCGGCTTGACAACGACGGTGCCGGCAGCGAGCTCGTCGTCGCCAACGATCAGCGCGAATCGTGCGCCGCTGCGATTGGCGAGCTTCATCTGAGCCTTCATCGAACGGTTGTCGTAGCCGCGGTCGACGGCGAATCCGCCCGCTCGGAGCTCGGCGGTGAGCAGGACGGCGTGCAGCCCGCCGGTGACGTCGACGACGAATGCATCGAGCGCGACAGGTCCGGCGCTGAACACCTCTTCGTCGTCGCAGGCGAGCAGCGTGCGGTCGACGCCGAGCGCGAAACCGACGCCGGGCGTCGCAGGGCCACCGAGCGCTTCGACGAGGCCGTCGTAGCGACCGCCGCCGCCGAGTGCGTTCTGTGCCGAGTCGAGGGTGCCCCCCTGGAACTCGAAGATCGTGCGGCGGTAGTAGTCGAGACCACGGACGAGTTTGGGTTCGACCGCAAACGGGATGTCGAGTGCGCGTAGACCAGCGAGCACGGCGGAGAAGTGCGCCGCTGCGTCGTCACTGTGAAAATCGGCGATCCGAGGTGCGGAGTCGATGTGCTCCTGATCGACCTGGCGCTTGGAGTCGAGCACCCGCAGCGGATTGCGCTCGAGCGTGGCCTGCGATTGTTCACTCAAGCCGTCACCGACCGCAACGAAGTGACTGCGCAGCGCCTCGACGTAGCGTGCCCGGTCGTCGGGCTCGCCAAGGCTGTTGACGATCAGTTTCACCTGACGCAACCCGAGGCGGGCGTAGAACTCCCAGGCGAGCGCGATCACTTCGACATCGAGATTCGGGTCATCAGCGCCGAGCACCTCGATCCCGACCTGATCGAACTGTCGGTAGCGCCCTCGTTGCGGCTTCTCGTAGCGGAAGTTGGAGCCCGAGTAGAAGACCTTCCAGGGCACCGTCGGACGGTGTTCGGCAAAGGCCCGACACACG
>DATLBC010000154.1:0-47068 GCA_035527095.1 Ilumatobacteraceae bacterium
TGAATCAGGCGGCGAGAGCGAACTGCTCATCGGCAATTCTTGTGGTTCCCCCGTTTAGCGAGTCTGAGGAACTCGGGTCGCAAACTCGAACAGCGTTACTGACGTCGAAACCAGTCAGCCCCATGTTCAATATGTGCAGCCACAGAATCTGCGGCTGATCTCCCCAGGCTACCCGTCAGCGCACGGGGCCGACGTCGGAGATCGTGTACTTCTTGACCTCCATGCCGGCCACAGGAATATCGGCCATCTTGGCTTGGAACTCCGCCATGTGCGGGGCGACGAAGTGCAGGTCGAGCGCGTCCTGGTCGTCCCACAGTTCGAACAGCAGGGTGCGATTGGCGTCGTCGGGGTCGGGGGAGAACACGTACTCGCGGCAACCGGGCTCGGTGTGCGTGGCGGCCACCATCGGGGCGACGGCGGTGAGTAGCGCCTCGCGAGCGCCTTCCTGGGTGGTGATGGAGCCGGCGATGATCAGCATGAGCCCGACGGTAGCGACGAGGCGCCCGCTGATCGTCAGTGGCGCGTGCGGGTTCTCGCCTCGATCCGATCAACTCTGGGGTACCCCCTCGTCATGATGGAGACATGGACATCGGACATGTCGGCGAGCAGTTGCGGCGGGTCGCCGAGCTGTGTTCGGCCACGTCGCCGACCATGTCGGATGTGCAGGCCGGGCTGGCCGACATCCGGGGGATCCGGGCGTGGGTCGACGCAGCCGAGGCGCTCCTCGTCGCCGAGGTCGCCCGCTCGTCGTCGTTCCCGGAGGCTGCGATCGCCGACGCCAGCCGCGGCACGCTCGGCACTGCCGGCAAGACACTCGACCGTGCCCGCACGCTCGATGACGCACCCGCATTCGCCGAGTCGCTCGCCGGCGGCTCGGTCACGGCCTGTCACGTCGATGTCCTGACCCGGGCGGCCACCACGCTCGATGCCGACCAGCGCGCACGCCTCCTCGGCCGTTGTGAATCGCTGATCGCCGTCGCCGAGCACGCGACGACCACGCAGTGGGAACGCCGAGTTCGCGATGAAGCGCGGCGCATCGCGGCCGAGTCCGAGATGGAGATCCTCGACCGGCAGCGCCGAGCGACATCGTTGCGTTCGTGGGTCGATGCCGAGGGAATGTGGAACATGCGCGGTCGATTCGATCCGCTCTCCGGTGTCAAGCTCGATGCGCGTCTCCGTGCGGTGGTCGAGACCCTCTTCGCGGAATCGACACCGGCAACCTGCCCCGACGATCCCATCGAGAGACAGCACCATCTGCGGGCGCTGGCGCTCAGCCGACTGGTCGAGGGATCTGCGACGGGCACCCGGCCGGGTCGCTCGGAGATCCTTGCGGTGCTCGATCTGGGGGCGGTCGGTGCTGCCGACGAATCCGTCCGGCATGACCTGCGCGTCGATTGGTCGATTCCGGTCGAGATCCCTGCACGGATTCTGGCCAATCTGGCCGGTAGTGCCGATGTCACGGCCGTCGTCGTCTGCAACGGCGTCGTGCTCCACGCGCCCGGTGCGCTCGACCTCGGTCGCACGAGCCGGGTGGCGAACCGAGCTCAACGGCGAGCGCTGCGCGGGCTCTACGCCACCTGTGGCATTCCGGGGTGCGCGGTGCACTACGACCGCTGTCAACTCCACCACATCATCTGGTGGCGACACGGTGGTCGAACAGATCTCTCGAATCTGATCCCGTTGTGTACCCATCATCACCATCGGGTGCACGACGACGGGTGGCAGCTGGCGCTCGGACCGAACCGAGAACTGACCGTGACGTTCCCCGACGGGAGTGTGCGCAACACCGGCCCGCCCAGCCGCCGGGCGGCCTGACCGGCCCTGCAATCACCTGGAACTGCGGATGCGAGCGAACCCGCCGAACGACGAGACCGGCCGTCAGCGTTGGGCGTCGCCGTACTTGTTGGCGCGGTTGAACTCGGTCTGGATCTCGCGGTCGGCGTCGCGTTCGGCCATGTGCTGACGCTTGTCGCCCTTGGTGCGGCCCTTCGCAAGGCCCAGTTCGATCTTTGCGCGCCCGCCCTTCCAGTACAGGCGCAGTGGCACGATCGTCAGGCTGCCCTGGGCGACTCGTTGGTCGAGTTTGTCGATCTCGGCACGGTTGAGCAGCAGTTTGCGCTGGCGGTCGGGATCGTGCGCCCCGAAGCCGATCGCGTTCGTGTACGGCGGGATGTGGATGCCGTCGATCCACATCTCACCGCGCTGGACCCGGGCGTACCCCTCGGCGATCTGAGCGTTGCCTTCACGCAGGCTCTTGACCTCACTGCCGGTCAACACCATGCCCGCCTCGTAGGTGTCGAGGATGTCGTAGTCGCGATAGGCGCGCTTGTACGACGCAATGAGCTGGGTTCCGTCGCCGGTGCCCTTTTCCTTCTTGGTCTTCTTGCCCTTGGCCATGTCGGTGCGCCTCTCGGAGGAGACGCAACCCTACCGAGCGCAGCCGCGGTGAGCCCGGGAGTTCCGATGCCGGTCGTCCGGCGGTCAGCCATCTACGTTCGCTGCGGTGAAGATTCGCAACGGCTCGATCGAACTCCATCTTGCCGACGAGGGCGACCCGGCGGCACCGCCGATCCTGCCGCTCCACGGCATCACGTCGTTCGGATGAACGTGGGACTGGGTCGTTGCCGACCTCGTCGAACGATTTCGTGTCCTGCGGCTCGACTTCCGCGGCCACGGAGCGTCCGATCGGGCGCCGGGCGCGTACCTCCCCGAGGGTGACGTGAGCGACGCCGTTGCCGCCATCGAGCAGGCCGCAAGAGGGCGCCGATGGGGCGAGCAGGCACTCGAGGGCAACTCCCTGCTCGAGTCGTTCCGCCTGATCCGCGGGTCGGCACCGCAACTGCAGGCGTCGGGCATCACGGTCGATGTGCTGTCCGGAATCCTCGCCGCAGCGCCGACGACGAGCGGCGGCACGTTCGGCGAACTGCTGCACCCCGACGGAGTTGCCTCGATGGTCGGGTCGCTCCTGGCGGTCGACGCGAGCGTGCTCGATCCGGTGCTCACCGGAACGATCCGCGGCTTTCTCGACCCGGACGGACCGTTCGGGTCGCCGTCACTGATCGTCGGTGCCGACCCGGCCAAACCGGACGCGGTCGCGGACCCGGCGCTGGCCGAGCACTTCTCGTCGATCTCCCCGGCGACCGAATTCGTGGTGATCGAGGGTGCCGGACACCTGATCCACGACGAACTCGCGTCGCGCGATCGATTTCGTAGCGCTGCGCTCGACTTGCTCGAACGCGTCCTCTGACGCGTCGCTGGCCCCGTATCGTCGTCGCTGTGATCGAGATCTCCCGCGAGGCATACGCACAGATGGTCGGCGCGGCGCTCGATGCCTACCCGCTGGAAGCATGCGGGCTGATCGCTGGGCCTCCGTCTGCCGGCGGGGGAGCGGGCGACCGGGCGCCGATCTTCTATCCGTGCGCGAACGCGGCCGAGTCGGCGCGGGTGTACACGATCGACCCGATGGATCACCTGCGCGCCGAGCGCGACGCGGACGACCGCGACTTCGAGATCAACGGTGTGGTGCACAGCCACACGCACTCGGAGCCCTACCCGAGCCCGACCGACATCGCCGCAGCGCCAGATCCGTCGTGGCACTACGTGATCATCAGCCTCAAGCGTGACGTACCCGAAGCCCGCAGCTACCGTATCGTCGACGGCCACATCACCGAAGAACCAATCGCCATCGTCTGACCGTCACGACGTGCCTGGCACCGAGGTGACCAGCACAGCGATTTGTGTGAGCGACAACGCACTGCCTGCCGATCGCCGCTCACACAGACTCGGAGCACCCGGTTTGTGTGAGCGACGATGTCGACGTCGTGGATGTGCGCTCACACGAAACGGGGTCGCGGGTGGACCGGAAACTCCTGCACCGATACGATTCCTGACAGAAACCATCGGATTAGTCGGAATGCTTTCAGAACCGCTGGTGTTGGGAGAATCGTGACGAACACTCTGAACCCGAATTTCACGATGCCAGGCCTCGTGAGCGACAGCGTGCTCGACATGATCGGCAACACGCCGATGGTCGATGTGTCCAACCTCTCGCCCAACCCCGACGTGCGGATCTTCGCGAAGATGGAGATGCAGAACCCGTTCGGTTCGGTGAAGGATCGCATCGCCAAGTCGATGATCGAGACCGCCGAGAAGGAAGGTCGGCTGCTGCCCGGCCAGACGATCCTCGAACCGTCGTCGGGAAACACCGGCATCGCGCTCGCGGCCATCGCCGGCATCAAGGGGTATCCGATCAAGATCATGATGCCCACGAGCGTGTCGATCGAACGCCGCCAGATGCTCGAGGTGTTCGGCGCCGAGCTGATCCTCACCCCCGGCGAGGAGGGCTCCAACGGCGCGGTTGCCCGAGCGATCGATCTCGCCGCTGAACACCCCGAGTGGTTCTTCCCGTACCAGTACGCCAACGACGCGAACCCGCGTGCCCACTACGAGGGCACCGGCCCGGAGATCCTCCGCGACGTGCCCGAGATGACGCACTTCGTCGCCGGTCTGGGTACCAGCGGGACTCTGATGGGCGCCGGTCGGTACTTCAAGGAACAGAACCCCGACATCCAGATCGTCGCCGTCGAGCCGCCGCTCGGCGAACGCGTCGAAGGGCTGCGAAACATCGGAGAGGGCTACATCCCGCCCGTGTTCGAGAACTGGAACGGCTTCGACATTCTCGACCGCAAGCGAGTCGTTCGACCGCGTGAATCGATCGAGTGGACGCGACGGCTCGTTCACGAATGTGGCATCTTCGCCGGGATCTCGGCAGGTGCCGCACTCGCCGGCGCAGCGAAGGTCGCCAGCCAGATCGACACGGCCGCCAACGGTCCGGCAACCATCGTGTTCATCGTCTGCGACGGCGGCTGGAAGTACCTGTCGACCGGCGCCTACACCGACGATCTCGACACTGCTGAGGCCAAGGCCGAAGAGATCATCTACTTCTGACGCGTTCCGGCGGCTGGCGGTCGATGTACCGCTTGCTGCTCACACAGCGCCGTATGGATCGTATGGATCGCGGGGGAGGCGTTCGAGTTCGATCTGGCTGCCGGCTCCGTGGGCGCTGGCAAGTTCGACGGCCAACCGGAGGGCAACATCGTCCTCGACCGCCCAGCCGGTCGAATCGAAGACGGTCAGTTGGTCGCGACGTTCGACGTGCTCGTCGGCTCGTTGTACGAGTTCGCTTAGTGTCGGCCCGATTCGATCGGACGAGACCTGCTGGCACTCGCCTTCGAGAACGCACTGCTCCAGCGTGTCGGGGACGACGAATGAACGATTGACGAATGCCGATGGCAGCTCGAGCTTGCCAGGGAAGTCCGCGCCGACCGCATTGACGTGTAGCCAGTCGCGGGTCTCGCAGTCGGCGATCACCGGTCCCGCACCGATATCGACCGAGGTGCACGTACAGAGCACGTCGACCTCGCCCAGGATCGTCGCCGCTCGATCGGATCCGGACACCGAGATGTCGAGACCGAGGAAGCCGGCGCGCTGGGAGAACGTTGCTGCGACGTCGGGGTCGTTGTCGAAACCGATCACGTGGTCGACGTCGCACACGCGACTGATCGCATGCAACTGCGTCACAGCCTGGGCGCCGAGGCCGACGAGACCGACTGCGATCGGGCCGCGGCGGGCGAGCAGCTCGGTGGCCAGAGCGGATGCTGCCCCGGTGCGAACCGCCGTGAGCAGCGTGGCATCGGCAAGGGCGACAAGGTGGCCGCTCTCGGTGTCCCACATCGACGAGGTCGCGATCACCGAAGGAAGCGCTCGCTGCACCGGGTTGGCCGGGTGATAGCCGACCATTTTCACGACGACGGGGCCGCCCGTCTCGTGGGTGGGCATCCATTCGATCAACCCGAGGTCGGGTTTCTCGTAGCGGAACCCGTCCCGTGGGCGGACCTCGACGGCGTCAGCCGAATGATCGAGAAATCGGGCGCGGAGTCGCTCGATCATCAGGTCCATGAACTCGTGGAGCCCGACGACTTCGAGGAGACGGGTCATGTCGGCGCCGGCGAGGATCCTGGTCTTCATCGCCCGCGACCCTAGAGCGTGATCTGACGACGCGTCTCGGTGAGATCCGAACTCGACGTCGATCAGGCGGGATCCCCGGCGGCGTCGGGCCGATCAGATGCCTTCGCCGCGAGCGGCGATGTTGAAGATGGCGTCGGCGATCTGTGGCCAGTACCGGCGTGGCAGATCGTGGCCCATCTGTCCGAAGACGAGTAGGTCTGCGCCTGGCACTGCGTCGGCCGTTCCCTCGCCCCCTGACAGCGTGATCAATGGGTCCTGACGTCCGTGGATCACCAACGTGGGAATGTCGAGTTGTTGCAGTCCCTCCGTACGGTCGCCGCTCGCGGCGATCGCCGCAAGCTGGAACATCGTGCCCGCCGGGTGGAAGCCCCGGTCGTACGACTCAGTGGCGATCCGCCGCGACTCGACCTCGTCGAACAGGTCTCCCGAGATCAGCCGCGACGTGTTGATGCTTGCCTCGATCGCCTGCGATCGCCCCTCGGGAACGGGGGACAGCAGCGCCATCATCGCCTCGGGGTCCGGTTGGCCGACCTCGGTGTGGCCGGTCGTCGACATGATGCTCGTCAGCGACAAGACGCGATCCGGATGTTCGATCGCGATCGTCTGCACGATCATTCCTCCCATCGATGCGCCGACGATGTGCGCCGCCGAGATGTCCAAGGCGTCGAGCAATCCGACGGCGTCGGCAGCCAGCAACGACAGCGTGTACGGCGCCTCGATCGGTTGACCGGCGAGAAAACAGGCGTACAGCGCCATCACGTCAGGCGGAGGCCCGGCGGTCTTGGTCGTCAGCCCGGCGTCGCGGTTGTCGAAGCGAATGACCCGGAAGCCCCGATCGAGCAGTTCGGACACGAACCCCGGAGACCACAGCGTCATCTGGGCGCCGAGGCCCATCACCAACAGCAGCGGCGGCGCGTCGGGGTCGCCGAAGCTCTCGTAGCAGATCTCGATGTCGTCGACGGGAATCGTGGGCATGCCGAGATCATTGCAGCCGCCATCCCGATGACAACATGCGCGCCGTGGTGGCGATGACCGATTCGGAGTGGTCCGAGATCGAGCTGTCGGCATCTGCGACACTGGTTCCATGAGCGACCCGAACGCGCCCGGATCGGTGCCCCCCACCCCGCCCGCCACGCCGCCGACACCCGGCCCAGCAACTCCGCCTCCCGCCGCGCCGCTGCCAGACGCCGCGTCGGTGCCCGAGGGTTCGCCCACGTTGCCGGGCGGATCGCCGACGTTGCCGGAGGGAACGCCAACGCCTCCCGACGCCACGACCCAGATGCCGGTCACGGGCGCTGCGGGTGGCGTGCCGCCGGGAACGCCCCCCGGTACTGGCTTCGGCGAGCCGCCCAGCAACCAGCCCCCGACGCCGTGGTACAAGAAGCCGGCCGCGCTGATCGCCGTCGTTGTCGCGCTAGCCGCGATCGGTGGCGTCATCGCCTGGCTGTTCTTCAGTGGCGACGACGATGACCCGGTTGCGTCGCCCGAATCCAGCCTGCTGGTGCTCGAGGTGACCGACGAGACCGGTGCACCGCTCGACACGGGATTCATCGTGGGCGTCAACGGACCCGCCGGGTCGCAATCCGATTACACCTGGATCCAGCCGGAAGGAGCGACCCCCGGTGACGTCGCGGGCGACAGCTCCGGCTCGGATGGACGCGTGGAGTTCGAGTGGCAGCCGGCCGGAGCCGACTCGGATCCGGCCACATGGGCAGCGACGGTCTCGATCGCTCAGCAGATTCCGGCTGGATGGACCCCACCGGGGCCGATCGTCGACTGCGTGCTCGCCCGGGCCGACACCCAGGACAGCGCGGTTTCGATGGCAGTCGAGGTCGACGTTCCCGATCCGGCGGCCGATCAGGTCGCCAACTACACCTTCCCGAACTATCAGTTCCTCGCCGGCGACACGGTGACATGCAAACTGTCCAGCATCAGGCCTGTCGAGACGACCACGACCACCTCGACCACGGTGCCGGAGACGACGACCACCGTCGCGGAGGCCACGACCACCGTGGCCGCGTCGACCACCGTGCCGATCGTCACGGTGCCGCCGCAGCCGGAGGCGACCCTGTGGGATGTCATCCTCAACAGCCCTGACCTGAGCGAGCTGCGGGCGCTCGTCGAGTTGGCCGGGCTGCAGGACGTGCTGTCCGACCCGAGCGCGACCCTGACGCTGCTCGCACCGAGCAATCAGGCCATCACCAGCGCTGCCGGCGGCGTCGGTGCTCCCGATTTCACCAACCCGGCGATCGTCGAATCAGTGCTGTTGACCCATGTCGACGACACCCAGGCGTTGTTGATCACCCAGATCCTCGCGCTCGACCCGCCCGAATTCGTCGTGCTCAACCCCGGCCCGCACGCCATCGACGCAGCTGCGAACCCGCCCACGATCGGTGGCGCCCAGATCCTCGTGGCCGACATCGAGGCCGCGAACGGTGTGCTCCACGTCATCGACCAGGTGCTGTTGCCGCAGGCGCTGCCCGAGTGATCCGAATGCCGGCGTTCACGATGTGGCCGGCACATCGTGAACGCCCGCAGCCGTAGGATCACGAACCGTGGATCGGCCCATCGGGATGTTCGACTCGGGATTCGGCGGCCTCACCGTCGCCCGGGCGATGATCGACCTGCTCCCCGCTGAGGATCTCGTCTACATCGGTGACACCGGTCGTTACCCCTATGGTTCGAAGCCGCTCGACGACGTGCGTGGTTATGCGCACGAACTCGCATGGAGCCTCGTGACGGACTTCGGCGCCAAGGCGGTCGTCGTCGCGTGCAACACCGCAACGGCTGCAGGTCTCGATGACCTCCGCGACGAACTCCCCGTGCCCGTGATCGACGTGATCGCACCGGGCGCTCGTGCGCTGGTGACCACGACCACGACGGGAAGGGTCGGCGTGATCGGCACAGTTGGGACGATGGCCTCGGGAGCCTATGTGCGAGCGGTGATCGAGACCGGGGCTCCGGTCACGTTGACCAGCGCCGCGTGTCCCGGTTTCGTCGAGTTCGTCGAACGTGGGCAGACGACCGGCGACGAGGTCACGGTGCTCGCTGAGCGGCTGCTCGCTCCGATCCGCGATGCCGACGTCGATGCGCTCCTGCTGGGCTGCACGCATTACCCGTTTCTCGCCCGCACGATCAGCGACGTGATGGGTCCGCACGTCACCCTCGTCAGTTCCGCCGACGAGACGGCCTTCGCCGTGATGGATCGCCTCGGGACGCTCGGGCTCTTGCGTGAGCCCGACCGCGATGGTCGGCACCGGTTCGTGTCGAGCGGTGACGTCGAGCTGTTCCGCGAGCTCGGGGCGCAACTGCTCGGCCCCGAACTCGACCACACCGAATCGTGGAAGCCGTCCGGTTCCTGAGCGCGTGTGGCACCCTGTGGGTCCCACAGCAAGGGCCGTGCCCGACCGCACGTCGACCCCGCCCCACGAAATGGAGACACCATGGCTCGCCCCGACGGCCGCACCGACGATCAGCTTCGCCCGATCAGCTTCGAGCGTGACTTCACCGAGATGGCCGATGGGTCGTGCTTGGTGTCGTTCGGCAAGACGCGGGTGCTCTGCACCGCCTCGATCGACGACGACGTGCCGCGCTGGATGCGCAACTCCGGTAAGGGTTGGGTGACCGCCGAGTACTCGATGCTTCCAGGTGCATCGCCCGAACGAATCGATCGTGAGGCCGCCAGGGGCAAGCAGAGCGGGCGCACCGTCGAGATCCAACGACTGATCGGACGGTCGCTGCGAGCGGCATGCGACATGCAGGCCCTCGGCGAGCGCCAGGTCGTCGTCGACTGCGACGTGCTCCAGGCCGACGGTGGGACTCGCACCGCAAGCATCTGCGGTGGCTTCGTGGCCTTGCACGATGCGCTCGAGCGCGTGGTTCAGCGCGGCGACCTGGCGTCGAACCCGCTGCACTCGTTCTGTACGGCGATCAGTGTCGGCATCGTCGACGGGACGCCGGTTCTCGACCTCCCGTACGTCGAGGACAGCACCGCCGAAGTCGACATGAACGTGGTGATGTTGCGCCCGGTCGCCGGTGGCGAGGCCAAGTTCGTCGAGGTGCAGGGTACCGCAGAAGGCATGGCGTTCTCGCGGTCCGAGCTCGATGTGCTGGTGCAGCTCGCGGAGGCTGGCCTCGGCACGATCGCCGACCTGCAGGCCCAACTGATCGCCACCGCGCCGTCCGCCCGCCCGACCCGCTGAGACGTCCGATGATGCAGCTGGTGTGCGCCTCGGCGAACCCCGACAAGGTGGTCGAGATCCAACGATTGCTCGACGGCGTGGTCGAACTGCTGCCACGTCCGGATCACGTCCCCGACGTCGTCGAGGACGCCGACACCTTGCTCGGCAACGCCCGGCTCAAGGCGGTGGCGCTGTGCGCTGCCACCGGCCTGCCGGCCGTCGCGGACGACACCGGCCTCGAGGTCGAGGCGCTCGACGGAGCGCCTGGCGTGTTCGCCGCTCGCTACGCCGGCGAGGGGTGCTCCTACGCCGACAATCGCTCGAAGCTGCTCGCCGAGCTCGCTGGAGTCGACGACCGGCGTGCAGCGTTCAAGACCGTTGCGATCGTGGTGTGGCCCGATGGATCCGAACTCCACGTCGAGGGCGTCTGCCCCGGGGTGATCACCACGCAGGAGCGCGGCGAGATCGGGTTCGGCTACGACTCGGTGTTCCAGCCCGACGAAGGCGACGGTGCCACGTTCTCCGAGATGGGTCTCGCTGCGAAGAATGCGATCTCGCATCGGGGACGCGCATTCCGTGCGCTGCTCATCGAGCTGGCGCAACGGTGACGACCAGCCCGCGGTGATCGCCGCCCGGAACGTCGAAGTCGGCGACGTCGGTGGACACCAGTCCGCCGGTGGTGAGCGCATGGTCGAGGCGCACGAAGGGTGGGATGATCCCGCCGGTCGGCCACGACGTCGAGAACCCTGAGCCGGCTGCAGCGTTGGCGTCGACGAATCCGGCGTCGAGCAGTTGTCGGAAGTCGGGGTGCCAGTACGACGAGTTGAGATCGCCGATCAGCAGCGTGGGCCCGGCGGCGCCCCGTCCGATCTGCGCAGCGGTCGCGAGGTCCGCGCGCCAGGCGTCGAAGTCGACCAGGGGTGTCGGCATGTGCATCGCAACGATTCGAGCGACGCCGTCGGGCCCGGTGACGGTGACGTCGAGGCTCTCGTTGAACGTCTCGATGGTGTCGTCGATCCGCAATGGCCACCGACTCCAGATGGCGACGCCCGTGGCACCCCGCCCCGCGCGGTCGGTTCGCTCCGGGTAGGTGTCCGCGAGCGCGCTGGCCTGCAGCACTTTTCGATGGTCCGCGGTGTACTCGCTGAACACGACCACGTCCGCGTCGATCGCGGCCAGAACGTCGTCGACCTCGTCGATGCGCGTGTTCTCGTACCAGAGGTTGAGCGACGCGACCCGGAGCCCCGTGCTGTCGGCGGCGACAGCTGGTTGCGGATCGGGAAATGCCAGTGGAGCAGCAAGCACCAGGATGGCAACCGCGATCGACGACGCGACGGTCACGAGGATGAGGCGTCCACGCCAGAACGCCACGGCAATGACCGGAACGAGTGCCACGCCGAGGTACGGAGTGAGCGACTGGACGACGGCGACGTTGGTCGTGCCGGCCCAACCGATGGCCTGGCTGATCGTCGTCAGGCCCACGAACGCCACGAACAGCCAGGAGGTGAGTTCGAGAACGCTGGCCCGTTTTCCGCCGTGTGCCACCGCAGCAGGGTACGGCCGGCCCCGCCCGGATGACATCAGGGGTCAGACCCGCGATGTAATCCCGGTAGCTTCACGGCACCGGCCGACGTAGCCCAATTGGCAGAGGCACGGCGTTTAGGTCGCCGTCAGTGAGAGTTCGAGTCTCTCCGTCGGCACCGGACGACGTTTCAGGGCACCGGAACCCAGGCGAGCACGAGTTGGGTGACGTTGACGTCGGTTCGTTCGAGCCCCACGGTCATCGAGGTGATCGTTGCTCCTGCTTCGGTCCAACGGTTCGTGATGTCGGCCACGTCGCGCTCGACGTCGGCCTCGAGCTCGTCGTACTGGTCGACAAGTCGTTGCACCTTGTTCTCGGCGGCGTCGACGCGGCGATCCGATGCGCTCGTCCTCCCGCGACGACCAGCAGCGCTCCCCGCGTCGCCGAGCAGGTCGCCCATCATCTTCGTCGTCGACTTCCTGCCGCCGAGCAATCCGCCGAGCATCGATCCGGCGGTCGAGAAGAACTCCGAGCTCTTCTTTCCCTTCGCCTCTTCCGCCAGTACCGCAGTGCGATCCTCCGCGGCATCGATCTGGTCGCGCAGCTTGGTCGCCTTGGTCTCGTACTTGTCGCGCAGCGCGGCGATCTCGGCGTCGGCGCGATCGTCGGCGGCTTGCGTGCACCGGGCGGCGAACTCCTCGACGCTCTCGCCGGGCCGTCCGAAGAGCTTCAGTTCGACATTGGTCGGGATCTCGAGCGACAGGCTTCGTGTCAGGTGATCGCGCAGGTTCCGTTCGAGGTCGTTGAAGAAGGTCTTCGTGGCGATGCGCGCCTCGGTGAGTCGATACGCCGCTCCAGCGGGGACGCCCGATCGCAGGTCTCGGTCGTCGTAGTCGACGCGGGTCAGTGCGGCGGCGTCGACTGGATCGGTGAGCGGAAACAGAACCGCTTCGAACTCCTCGTCGTGCACCAGGTCGGCCTTGGTCTCGTCGTAGCGGACTGCGACGCGTGCAACGACGGCCGCCTCGAGCAGGGTGCCGCGAGCATCACCACCGACGTCGCCGAGCCACGGCGCTGCGACGTCGACGTAGCGCACGGCGATCCCGTCGGCGATCTTGGGGGCGACCGGACTCTGATCGCTTGCGGGCTCGTGGCCGAGGCCGGCAGGAGTGGCTGGGTCGGCTGGGACCTCCGGCGCCGGTGCCGTCGCTGCGGGAGCCGGCTCATTCGATGCCTCGATGGCCGGCGTGAGCGATGCAATCTGGTCGCGCGTCATCGGCCCCCGCAGATATGACATCGCCCATCGGGTGGTGAAGATCTCCGGATGATCCTTGCCGGCGCGCCGCAGGACGAACTCGCGCTTGTCCAGGCCGGAGATCGTGGCATCGATCGCAGCCACGTCGACGCTGCCGGCTGCCGAGGTCATTCCGTCGAGCAACCGTTGCTTGTCGCGGTCGGTCTGCAGTCGCCCGATCATCCAGGTGCCGGCGTTCGACATCGCTTTGTAGTCGAGATCGACGGGGTTCTGGGTCGAAAGGACCACACCGAGGCCGAAGGCGCGGGCCTGCTTCATCAAGGTCATGATCGGCTTCTTGGTGGGCGGCATCGCAGTGGGCGGGAGGTAGCCGGCCACCTCGTCCATGTACAGCATCGCCCGGAGGTCGGTCGTGCCGCTCTGGCGTCGCATCCAGGTGACGAGCTTCGACAGGATCAGGGATGTCACGAACTGACGTTCTTCGTCGGACAGGTGCGCCGTGGTGACGATGGCGCAGCGGCCCTGCCCGTTCGAGGAGTACAGCAGTGACTGGATGTCCAGCGGCGCACCCATCGCCCACGACGAGAACGACGGGGATGCGAGGAGCCCGTTGAGCTTCATCGCCAGCGCCATGCGGTCGTCGGCGGGGAAGAACTGGTCGACGTCGAACACGCCGAGCTTTCGGATCGGCGGCGATGGGATCATCCCGACGAGACTCATCAGATCGAGGGGACGTCCCTCGCTCCACGAGTGTTGGATCAAGTTCGACAGCAAGATGTGCTCACGGCTCGCCAGCGGGTCGGCGGCGATGCCGACCAAGCCGAGGAGACCGGTCACGTAGCCCTCGATTTCGTCGGCGACGACCTCGGCGTCGGTCATGTCGGCCGGCACCTGCAGCGACCCGACCAGGTCGAGTGGCACGCCCGCCTGAGAACCGGGCGTGTAGATCGTGAAGTCGGTGCCCTCCCGCAGCGTTCCGATGTCGCTGCCGCCGAGGCTCCACTTCCCGAGCCCCTCGCTCCACAGCGATGCCTGGCTGGCCGCGAACTCGTCAGGGCCTTGGCCGGCGTTGCGTGCCTGTGCCTCGTCGATCCACGGCCGGAAGTTCTCGGCGGCGAGATCGGGAAAGGTGAGGCAGAGGTTCGTCAGGTCGCCCTTCGGGTCGATCGCGAGGACCGGGAGCCCAGCGCGCAGCGCCTCCTCGATCAGGATCACGCCGAGACCGGTCTTGCCCGAGCCGGTCATCCCGACGATCACGCCGTGCGTCGTGAGCGAGTCGGTCGGCACGACCACGTGACCGGACGATTCGTTGGTCGTGCGTTCGTGTGTCGCTGGATCGATCGCACCGCCGAGGAAGAGGTCAGCCATGCGTGGCGACAGTAGCGGTCAGACGTTCGTGTCGACACGGGTACGGTTCGGGGATGGCGTTCCGTGGGTTCCCCGTCGAGGGCATCGAATTCTACGAGCAGCTCGAGGCCGACAACTCCAAGTCGTTCTGGCAGGCGAACAGGGGGCGCTTCGACGAGTTCGTCAAGCAGCCCATGGTCGAGCTGACCGAGGAACTCGCCGACTTCGGGCCGTTCCACATGTTCCGCCCCTACAACGACGTGCGCTTCTCGAAGAACAAGCCGCCGTACAAGACAGCCCAAGGCGCCTACGGCGAGTCGGAGGGCGGTGCCGGCCACTACGTGCAGTTCTCGGCCACCGGTCTGATGGTCGGTGCGGGCTACTACGCAATGGCGAAGGATCAACTCGAGCGTTTTCGGGTGGCGATCGACGGTGACGCGACCGGAGCCGAGCTGGTCGAACTCGTCGCCGGAGCCGAACGCAGCAAGTACTCGATCAGCGCCATCGACTCGTTGAAGACGGCCCCACGTGGATATCCGAAGGACCACCCGCGCATCGAGCTGTTGCGTCGCAAGGGACTGATCGCCGTGCAGGAGTTCGGTGCGCCGAAATGGATCCACACGAAGGGCGCCGCGAAGCGAATTCGCAACACGTGGACCGGCGTTGCGGAACTCTGCGCCTGGCTCGATCGTCACGTGGGCCCCAGCACGCTCCCGCCCGACGACCGCCCGTTCTGAAGCCGTACCTCGAGGGCCGGCCCGGATGTGACACGGCGGTCCGGTGGTTCTCTTGACAGAATGTCAAGCGTGACTGCCGCCGACGTGATCGACCCGACCGCCGAACTTCGTCGGGAGGCCATGGAGAACCAGTTCGGGTTGGCCGACCGGATCGTGGACGAGGCGTCACTCGCCAACAGCGTCGAGCGGTTCCGTGACCGGGGCATCACGCTGCCGACATTCGCCCAACTCGAGGATCCTTCGAGCTTCGACCAGTCCGCCAAGGTCGGCGATGCCGACCCGCAGGGCGCCGACGCTCGCAACCTCTGGCGCGTTCACTGGTACAACGATCTGCGCGGCGTCCGCGTCGACGTCCCCGACCATGTCGTGCTCCCGCCCAGCCTCACCGGCGTCGAGAGCCCGATCATCGTGGTGTTCGGCGACCGCTTCCCGATGATCAACGCGCACAAGGTGCTCGCCGCGTACGCCTGCCTCGCGCCGCGGGTGGTCACCGGCCAGTTCGACCCCACCCACCATCGAGCGATCTGGCCGTCGACCGGCAACTACGCGCGCGGCGGCATTGCGATCAGCCGGATCATGGCGAGTCGCGGCGTGGCCATCCTTCCCGAAGGCATGAGCCAGGAACGCTTCGACTGGCTCGACCACTGGTGCGCGAACCCGGCTGAGGACGTGATCCGCACCCACGGCACCGAGTCGAACGTCAAGGAGATCTACGACGCGTGTAACGAACTCGCGCTCGATCCGGACAACTTCGTGCTCAACCAGTTCTCCGAGTTCGGGAACCACCTCGGCCACTATCGGGTCACCGGGCGTGCCTTCGGTCATGTCTTCGAGACCGTGCGAGCGCAGTTCGCGTCCGAGGGTCGCGACCTGAACCTGGCGGCCTTCACGTCGGCAACCGGATCCGCCGGCACGATCGCCGCCGGCGACCGGCTGAAGGAGGAGTACGGCACAAAGATCGTGGCGGTCGAGGCACTCGAGTGCCCGACGATGCTCGAGAACGGGTTCGGCGAGCACAACATCCAGGGCATCGGCGACAAGCACATTCCCTTGATCCACAACGTCACCAATACCGACGTCGTCGTGGGCATCTCCGACAAGTCGACCGACGAACTCGACGCGCTCTTCAACACCGACGTCGGACGCCAGTACCTCGTGCAGCGCAAAGGTGTACCCGCCGAGATCGTCGAGGCGCTGAAACATTTCGGGTTCTCGGCGATCTGCAACGTGCTCGCCGCGATCAAGACGGCCAAGCTCCTCGACCTCGGCGCCGATGACGCGATCATCACCGTCGCAACCGACGGTGCCGCTCTGTATCCGAGCGAGCGGGCCAAGTTGCTCGCCACCCGTTACGGCAACGAGTTCACCGTCACCGACGCCGCAGAGGTGTTCGGCGAGCACCTGGCGTCGACCGACACCGACCACATGATCGACTGCACCGAGGCCGACCGGCGCCGCATCTTCAACCTCGGCTACTACACATGGGTCGAACAGCAGGGCACCCCGTTCGACTTGTTCGAAGCCCGCCGAGATCAGTCGTTCTGGAAGGGACTGCGCCGCTACGTCGACGTCTGGGACGAGATGATCGACGACTTCAACGCCCGCGTCGCCGGGTGAGCGCAACGATGCGTGTCATCGGCTGGCGCTGCGCGGTGTGCGCCGCCGAGGTCGACATCGCCACCTCGTTCCCGTGGCGCTGCCCGAACGCGACGGCCGGCGATCGTCGTCACGTCCTGCACCTCGTGAACGGGGCGGATGTCGGTGTCGGGTTCGAGCCCGGCTCGACGCTCGTCGACGAGCCCGTCTCCGACAACAACCCGTACCTTCGCCATGACGCCGACCTCGCGTGGGCTGCACATGCCGACGCGAACGGAATCGATGTCGCGGCCCGCCAACGGTTGGTGACCGAACTCGACGACGCCGTGTGCGGCGTTGCCGGGGTGGGATTCGTGCCGACGCCGTTCGGACGATCCGACGCGCTCTCCGACGCGCTCGGGTTCACCGACGGTGGCGGCGTGTGGGTGAAGGACGAGACCGGGGGAGTGGGCGGGAGCCAGAAGGCCCGCCACCTGTTCACGATCCTGTTGCACCTGCGTGCCGCCGAGATCCTCGGGCATCTCACCGATCGGCCGCCGCTCGCGATCGCCTCGTGCGGCAATGCTGCCCTCGCAGCCGCGACGCTCGCTCGGGCAGCCGACTGGCCGATCGACGTGTTCGTCCCGAGCTGGATGAGCGACGGATTCGGCGACGAACTCGACCGACTCGGAGCCCACGTCCACCGGTGTGAGCGTCGGGCGAACGATCCGGTCGGCGACCCCGCGATGTTCCGCTTCCGTGAGGCGGTCGGCACCGGAGCGATCCCGTTCACGGTGCAGGGGCCCGAGAACGCGCTCGCGCTCGACGGTGGCCGCACGCTCGGCTGGGAGATCGGCGAACAACTCGCCGACCGCGTCGGCGAACTCGACCGGATCTTCGTCCAGGTCGGCGGGGGAGCGTTCGCCGCCTGCGTCGGCGCCACGCATCCCGCCCGGCGGTTCCACGCGGTGCAGGCCGAGGGATGTGCGCCGCTCGCGCTGGCATGGGAACGCTCGATCGAGACGGTCGGCGACGCAGCTCCGGGTCTCGTCGCTGCGCGGTGGAGTGAGCTGATGGCGCCGTGGCCCGACCCGCACTCGCTCGCCGACGGCATCCTCGACGACGAGACCTACGACTGGCTCGGCGTGTTCGACGCCATCGGATCGTCGGGCGACGCCCCGATCGTGGCCGCCGAGGCCGACATCGTCGCCGCCCACGAACTGTCCCAATCGGCCGGCTTCGACGTCAGTCCCACGGGGAGCGCGGGGCTCGCCGGACTGCTGGCGATCGTCGACGGGGTCCAGCCGACCGAGCGAGTTGCCGTCGTGATGAGTGGCGTGGCTCGCTGACGGCGCATGGCAGTACCCTGACGGGTACGCCTGTACGTTCCACGCCGAGCCGGGGCCGAAGACTGGCTCTCGGTGCAGCAGCCGCCGTCACCGTCGGTCTCACCGGCGCGTACGCATCGACAACCGGAGCACAGACCGCGATCGACCCGATCATGGTCGACCTCGTCTCCCTCGACACCGACGGCGCGGTCCAACAGCTGCCCGACACGGTGACGCCGGCCATTTCCGACACGGGCGTCGTCGTTGCCTACGACGCTGTCGTACCGGTCGTCGACGGCACCGAGTCAGCCGGCATGCCTCCGGCTCGGCGAGTCTGGATCCGTGACCGCGTCGGTGGCACCAGCCGCCCCGTCGCCGAGACGAACAGTGCGGCACCGGGAATCAGCGGTAACGGATGCGTGGTCGCCTACTCCGTCCTGCGCGATGCCAACATCGTGTTGGCCGTCGTCGACCGATGTGCCACGTCGATCGAGGCGCCGCTGCCGCTCGGCGCAATGGTCGACAGCGTGGCCGTCGACACCGAGGCGGTGGCCCCCACCGGGTTGGGCACCCCGGCGTTGTCGTTCGACGGCTCGACCATCGTGTGGTCGACGGGACGCGAGATCCGGAGGTACGTTCGCCCAGCCGCCGGCGGCGCTCACCAGCAGACGCAGATCTTCGACGTTGTCGGCGATGGCGATCCGGCGATCGTCACCGGCGCGGACCTCGACGTCTCCGCCGACGGCGCAACGACGGTGTTCGTCGCCGGCCCGGGTGTGGTGCCCTACGAACCCGCTCGGGCCAACGTCTACATGTGGTCTGCGGCGACACCGGACCTCGAACCCGAGTTGGTGTCCGCGACCTCCTCAGGCGAGGCGGGGCTGGCAGATTCGACGTCGCCGACCATCTCGGGTGACGGCGCGTTCATTGCGTTCGAATCGATCGAACCCGATCTTGCGGTCGTCGGATCGACGCCGGTGATCCTGCCTGTCGTCGTCGGTGTCGATCTCACAGCGAGCACGGCTCGGGTCCTCGTCGACGACGCCACTCGGCCGGCCGTGTCCGCCGATGGCAACCATGTCGTGTACCAACGAGGTGACGCAGTGCGGTTGTTGACATCCGGGGCGACGACGGACGATGTGGCCATTGCCGAGCTCACTGCGGCAGGACCGACGAGTCGTCTGTCGATCTCTGAGTTCGGCCGATGGATCGTGTTCGCCAGCCGCTCCGACCTGTCCGGAGGCGACCTCGTTGGGCCGGTGGCGATGGACGCTCTCGCAGTGTGGGCTGCCGATCGCCGGTCCTCGGCGGACGACGTCGTCGACACCACGACCTCCACGACGTCCACAACCACAACCACGACCACGACGACGACCCCGGCGTCGTCGACCACGACGTTGCCGTCGACGACCTCGACGACGTCGACGGATCCCGGCAGCACCAGCCTGCCGACGGTGCCTGTTTCGACCGTCGTCCCGTCCGTGGTTCCCCGATTCCCGACGTCGGGAAGGCCATTCCGAACCGTCGTGTTCCCCGTTGCGCCGCGCCGAACCGTCGTGTCGGCGAGCGCGCCTCGACCCTTCGACGCCGGTGCCGGATTCGATGTCAAGGCAGTCGCCTCCTCGGTGGTGTTCGAGCCGACTGTCGTCGCCGCCGGCCGCCGTACAGCCCCCGTGACCATGACGAACCCGACGGCGTCGGCCGTCGGGATCAGCTCGACCTCGGTCGAGGGTGCCGACGCCTTCACGATCGTCTCCGATGGGTGTTCCGGCGTCGTGGTCGCCGCTGGTGGATCCTGCGTCGTCGAGGTTCGGTTCGCGCCAACCACCCTGGGGCGTTCGGTCGGTTCTGCCACGTTCCGACTGCTCGACGGTTCGCTCGTGACGGCAACACTCGAGGGCGAGGGCGTCGCGGCGCCGACGCTCGACCTCGTCCCGGCCGTTGCGGGCGCGGGCCAGACGGTCACCGTGTTCGGGGCAGGGTTCGTCGCAGGTTCGACGGTCGAGTTGAACCAACCGGGCGTCGCGGTGTCCGAACCGGTCGTGGTCGACGCCGACGGCACGTTCGCCCATGTGATCGTGGTTCTGCCCAACACGCCGACCGGGCCGGCGTCACTGATGATCAACGGTCAGCCCGATGTGTTCGACGACGTGATCGCCCAACTGCTCGTGTCGTCGCGCGGGAGCACGTCGGCTGATACCGCCCTGCGCAGTGGCCCCGTGCGCGCTGGTGGGCGCTGACGCTCCGTCGGGCGCAGGCTCGTTCAGTCGACCTCGTCGACGAACCCGACGAGCGACGCGGCGACAGGACAGGTGCTCTCCCCGGCGCCGGGCGTGCGGCACTCGACGTCGAGCACGATCTCGGTGTCGTCGTCGAACTGGTAGGGCGCCACGAAGTGCAGGTCGAAATCGCGGAAGTTCGCCAGCTCGGATTGCAGCAGGACGTCGTCACCACGCCGCAGCGACACCGTCCCGACGGCGCCGGTCGGGTTCTGGAACACGACGTCGGTGACCGAGACGATCGTCCCGAACTCGATGGGCGCCACATCTTGCTGGCTGTTGCCACCGGTCGGGGCCACCTCGAGTCGGACGTCGATCGGCGTTCCGAGCGGCAGTTCCTCGGCTTCGGCAGCGGCGGCCTCCAGCTCGTCGATGCGATCCTGTAGGGCGGCCCGGTCGGTCTCGATGGCGTCGGCAGCAGCTTGGTCCGCGGTGTCCTGGACCCATGGTTGCAGCAACGCGAACCACGCAACGGCGCCGAGGACGAGCGCCGCCGCGGCGCCCGCTGCGGCGGGCCCCACCCAGTTGGGTATGCGTGGTCGCTGCTGATACGTGCCGACCAGCTCGTCGGTGCGTCCGTCGGGTGATGCCGCATGGAGCGTGAAGTGGTGGTCGACGGTCGGGCCGCTCCAAGAGGATGCGGCCGGTCTGACCACCACCGCGGCCTGGCCCGTGAGTCCTGCTGCCACCGTCAGCGACGAGGGGTCGATGGTGGTGTTGAACTCGTTGTCCTCGTTGTCGGCAGACAGATCGAGCGTGAGCGCGACGTTGCCGGTATTGGTGACCCGAACTGTGTGGCGGCCGCGTCGCGACCCTCGCGACCGCGTCGGCCTGACATCGATCGAGTAGTCGGTGTGGGGATTGACCTCCACGGCGGCAGACGCGACGACAACGCCGGGCTCGTTCGAGTGGTCGCCGGCCGAAGCAGCGTTGGTTCCGATGGTGACGTCGGCGTTGATCGCGTACGTACCTGCGTGCAGTGTTGACGGCGCAAACACGGTGACCAGGACGTCGACGATCTGATTGGTGTCGATCGTCGCCGTCGACGTGTCGAGTTGGATGTGCTCGATGAGGTCACCCGAGGTAGCGACGGTCACCTCTCGCCGAGCATCGTCGCCGTTGTAGAGGCGCAGCATCAGCGTTGTCGGAGTGTTCGGGAGGAGTTCGATCCGGTCGGGAACGAGCTTCGCAGTGACGGCCATGCATCGACGGTAGTGCCCCGGGGGTGCACGTGATTCGGTCGCAGTCGGGACCGATAGCCTGCCGAACATGTCGGAACTCATGCAACCAGCAGCACTCGAGGGCGGATTCGATCCTCGTACGGCCGTCTTCGACCGCCTCCTGAAGAATCGGGTGGTCATGCTGGGATCCGATGTGAACGATGACATCGCCAACCAGATCTGCGCGCAGCTGCTGTATCTCGAGGGCGAAGACCCGAACCAGGACATCTGGCTCTACATCAACAGCCCCGGCGGCTCGGTGACCGCCGGCATGGCCATCTACGACACGATGCAGTTCGTCGGCTGCGACGTCGCGACCGTGTGTCTCGGACTGGCCGCCTCGATGGGCCAGTTCCTCCTGACCGCCGGCGCCGCGGGAAAGCGGTACACCCTCCCGAATGCCCGCATCATGATGCACCAGCCACTTGCCGGCCTGCGCGGACAGGCGTCCGACATCGCGATCCAGGCCGAGCAACTGCGCTACACGAAGCTGCGTATGGCAACACTGATCGCCGAGCATTCGGGCCAGACACTCGAACAGATCCAGGCCGACTCCGAGCGCGATCGCTGGTTCACCGCTGAAGAGGGTCGCGACTACGGCCTCGTCGACAAGGTCATCCTGCGTCGCGGCGAGATCGCCTGACCCGATCGGTCAGGGCGCCGAGGATGTCGGCGTCGATTCGCTCGGGGCGGTGACGACCACCGGCGTCTGCGGAACGATGGTGAAGACCGGCCCGATGTCGACCGCGCAGTTGGCCTGCAACCAGGCCTCGACCCGCGCCGCCGATTTCTCGCTCGAATAGGCCGCAGTGAGCGCCGACTGTTCGGATTCCTGGTCGCCGACGACGACGGTGCTCGCCGTTTCGTAGACCGACACGATCTGGTTCCAGTCGTCCTCCACTCCGAGGGGGGCGAGCGCGCCGATGCTCCGGTACAAGCGGAGCAGTGGTTCGATGTCGTCGGCGTAGACCAGTTGCGGGCTGGTCAGGGCGTCCTTGTTGGCAGCAACCTCGCCACAGAACCGTTCCGCACTGGGGGCCTCGTCGCCGCAGGCGACCAGCGTGGCGAGCGCCGCCGCGACGACCATCGCAGCGCGAGTCGTGGTTCGACGAAGGGGTGCGGGGGGGACGTTCACCACGAGGCAGCATTGTCGCACGCTCACCCTCCGATCGGGCAGCAGCTGATCCTGGTCGCTTGCACCTCCGCATTGTGATGAGCGAACGCGCCGTATGCGGTCGGTTCGCTCATCGCGGGGTGGTGGTTCGCTGGTTGTGATGAGCGAACGCGCCGTATGCGGTCGGTTCGCTCATCGCGGGGTGGTGATGGGGGAGTCGTGGCAGCCGTATGGCAGCCGCAGGCAGTGGGTGGCGGCGGGTGGTGGGGGGGTGGCACAGGAGAGTGCGACACCCCGTCGGTACAGTGGGGGTCCAGCGACCGAGGCCACCGCCCGGTCCGGGTCGTGGGGCCCCGTCGCCCCTCCTCGATGTTCCCGCGGTTCGCCGCGTCGTCCCGAGGAGGTTCGCATGTTCGCATCCGTCCCGTCTGCGGTGCTCTTCTGTGCGGAAGGGCATCTGATCCACGTCGAGGTCCAAGTCAGCGGGGGGTTGCCGGGATTCAGTCTCGTCGGCCTGCCCGACACTTCGATTCGCGAATCGCGCGATCGCGCCCGCGCCGCCGTCCTCAGTAGCGGTCTTCCGTGGCCGAAGCACCGCATCACGGTCAATCTGGCGCCCTCGGGTGATCGCAAGGCCGGGTCTGGGCTCGACCTGGCCATCGCGGTCGGCGTGCTCGCGGCCAGCGAGGTGATCCCGACCGAGGCGATCGAAGGCCTTGCCTTCATCGGGGAGCTCGGCCTCGATGGCTCGCTGCGCCCGGTCAACGGCGTTGCTCCCATGGTCGGCGCGATCGGTGAACGAGATGTCGTGGTGCCGATTGCGAGCGCTGTCGAGGCGGGCGTCGCCGCGTTGGGTCGCGTCAGGCTCGTCGCCAACCTCGGCGAGCTGATCGAGGCGCTGAGTGGCGAGGCACCGTGGCCCGACCACGACGCCGCCGAGTGTCTCGATCCCGGTCGCCGCCCACCCCCCGATCTCGCCGATGTGCAGGGTCAACCCGTGGCACGGCACGCGCTCGAGGTCGCTGCGGCCGGCGGCCATCACACCTTGTTCATCGGGCCGCCGGGCGCGGGAAAGACCATGCTCGCGTCGCGGCTGCCCGGATTGCTGCCGGCGCTCGATCGCGACCAAGCGCTCGAGGTCACGATGATCCACTCGGCATCGGGTCTCGCGTTGCCGCCCGGTGGTCTGGTGTGCGAGCCGCCTTTTCGGGCGCCACACCACACGTCGTCGCAGGTCGCGTTGGTCGGAGGCGGATCGCAGTTCATCCGCCCTGGCGAAGTCTCGATCGCACACGGCGGCATCTTGTTCATGGACGAACTCGCCGAGTTTGCGCCGTCGGTGCTCGACGGGCTCCGTCAACCGCTCGAATCGCGCGTCGTCTACGTGAGTCGCGCCGGCGTTCGGGCGGTGTTGCCTGCCGACTTCCTCCTGGTTGCCGCCATGAACCCGTGCCCATGTGGAGGCGGCGCGCCCGGAGCATGCGTCTGCGGCGACGCCGTGCTGCACCGCTACGCACGACGGGTGTCGGGGCCGCTGCTCGACCGGTTCGATCTTCGCGTGCCGGTGCACCGGCCCGCGGTCGACGATCTGCTCGTCAACGAGCCGGGGGAGTGCTCTGCCGTTGTCGCCGCTCGAGTGCTCGCCGCCAGAGATCTGGCTGTGCGACGGCAGGGATGTCTCAACGCCGCACTGGCCGTCGATCGCCTCGACGACGTCGCTCGCCTCGACTCGGGGTCGACCGCGCTGTTGCGACACGAACTCGAGCACGATCGGCTCAGCGGTCGGGGGTATCACCGGATCCGCCGGGTGGCGCGCACGATTGCCGATTTGCGCGGGCACCTCGAACACCGCGTCGACGAGTCCGACACGGCCATGGCCCTACGATTTCGTGCCACATTCGCGCGATCGCTTCCGAACGGACGGGCGGCGTGAGCGCCATGTCCGGCGAGTCGATGCCGCCGGCAGCGTTCGTGGCCTCGCTGGCCGGCTTCGAGCGAATGACCACGAACCGCTTGTCCGGGCTGCTCGCTCACCGATCCGCCGAGCAGGCGTTCGCCATCGCGACCGGCGGCTGTTCGCCACCCGAACCGTTCGCCACCTTGTTCGCCCGCGAACCCGATCTCGCAGCCGCATGGCGCCGTTGCGGCGGTCGCCGTCGGCCCGATCAGGTGTGGCAGCAGTGCCTCGCCGCCGGCGTCGCCGTGGTCACCGTCGCCGATCCCGCGTACCCCGTTGCACTGCTCGACGATCCGCGCCGGCCGGCAGCTCTGTTCGTCCGTGGCGACCTCGCCGCACTCGATGCCCGCCGAGTCGGCATCGTCGGCACGCGCAACGCCACTCAGCGAGGGCGTGAAACTGCGGCCCGATTCGGCTACGAACTCGCAGCCGAAGGCGTGGTCGTCGTGTCGGGATTGGCCAAGGGCATCGACGGTGCGGCCCATCGCGGCGCACTCGCGGTCGACGATGCGCGGCCCGTGGCGGTGGTCGGTACCGGGCCGGATCGGCCCTACCCGGCCGTGCACAGCCGGCTCTGGGAGGCCGTGGCGGCTCGCGGTGCGCTGGTCTCCGAGTGGCCGCCCGGGATCGGGCCAGATGCGTTCCGGTTCCCGCTGCGCAACAGGATCCTCGCGGCGCTGGTCGAGGTGCTCGTCGTCGTCGAGAGCCGCGAGCGAGGGGGCAGCCTGATCACCGCGCGCGAGGCAGCGGAACGCGGCGTCGCGGTGTTCGCTGTTCCCGGTGCGCTCCAGAGCCGCGCTGCAGTCGGCACGAACAAGCTGCTGTGCGATGGCGCAGCGCCTGCCACCGAGACAGCGGATGTACTGATGGCGCTCGGCCTCGATCGTCGTCGAGCCGGCCGCGCCCGACACGACCCTCGGTCGTTGCCGAGCGCTGTCGATCGTCAGCTGATCGACGTCTGCCGCGCTCAGCCGCAGACGCTCGAGGCCATCTCGCATCGAATCGACCGATCGCTCGTCGACATCGCGCTGGCCGTTGCTCGGCTCGAACATGCCGGATGGTTGCGTGAAACCGCGGGCTGGTTCGAGGCGATCGACGACTGGGCCGACCTCGCATGAGGCTGCCATCCCCGCCGTGGCCGTCTCGCGGGCAATACCATCGTGTCTGTGGACCCTTGGCGCATCGACGACTTCGCGCATGCGCTGACGTCGCTGTCCGACAACACGGTGGCCGCCTACACCTCCGACGTGCGGTCGTTCGCTGCCTGGTGCGCTCGCAGCGAGTTGCTCGAACCTGCTTCGGTCAAGCGCACCACGGTCCGCCGCTATCTTGCACACCTGACCACCCGGCAGTTCGCCCGGCGCTCGATCGCCCGCAAGACCGCAGCGATCCGCCGCTACTTCCGCTGGCTCGTCGCGCAGGGCGTCGTCGGGGCCGATCCGACCAGCGGCGTGTCGGTACCAGCCGGCGGCGGCCGGTTGCCGAGAGTTCTGGATCAGCGCGAACTGAGCGGATTGCTCGATGGTCCGCTCGGCGACGACGAGCCCGACTGGCGTCGCCGGCGCGACGATGCCGTGCTCGAACTGCTCTACGGCTCGGGGCTGCGCGTCGGCGAGTTGTGTGGACTTCAGGTCTCGTCGGTGTCGGTGACCACGGGCGCTGCCAATGTCTGGGGCAAGGGATCCAAGGAACGGCGCGTCCCGCTCAGCGAGCCGGCCATCGCCGCACTGCGCAGTTGGCTCGCGGTTCGCCACGAGGTGCTGGAGCCCGAGGCTGGCGACGTGCTCTTCGGCAACGAGCGAGGCCGCCCGCTGACGCCGCGCGACGTTCGGCGTATCGTCGATCGGCGATCACCGAGTCCGACCCATCCACACGCACTCCGCCACACCTTTGCGACGCATCTCCTGGACGGAGGGGCCGATCTCCGAGCGGTCCAGGAACTGCTCGGCCACACCGATGTGGCCACCACTCAGCGCTACACCCACGTCAGCCGCGAACGTTTGTCGGCTGCTTATCGCGAGGCCCACCCCAGAGCAGGAGCATCGTTCCCGAAGACGCCGACCTCCAGATGCAGTGGACCCGGTGGTTGAACCGCCGCAACACCGCAGCACGAGACCACTTGATCGTCCACTACTCGCCGCTGGTGAAGTTCGTCGCCGGTCGTGTTGGCGCCGGTCTGCCCTCGAGCGTCGACCCCGGAGACCTCGTCAGCTCCGGAGTGTTCGGCCTGATCGATGCAATCGAGCGCTTCGATCCCGAGCGAGGGGTCAAGTTCGAGACGTTCGCGGTACCTCGAATTCGCGGTGCGGTCTACGACGGGTTGCGAAAGCTCGACTGGGTGCCTCGATCGATCCGCAGCCGGGCTCGCAGTGTCGAGAAGGCGATCTCGGAGATCGAACACAAAGAGGGTCGGGCGCCGACCGATGAAGAGCTGGCAGCACATCTGCACATCTCCACCGACGAACTCACGCGCTGGCTTGCGGCAATCGCCAGCACCACGGTCGGCCCGCTCGATCGGGCCATTGCCGCCGGGGCCGAGCCGGCCGCTCTGGACGGACCGGGGTCAGGTTCGCCGTCGGCGGTCGTCGAGGACCACGAGCTCGGCCAGATTATGCGCGCCGAGATCAAGAAGCTGCCCGAACGCGAGAAGCTCGTTCTCTCGCTCTACTACGACGAGGGTCTGACCCTTGCCGAGATCGGACAGGTTCTCGGGGTCACCGAGAGTCGCGTGTCCCAGATTCACACGAAGTCGGTGCTGCACCTGCGGTCGCGCCTGTCGGCCGCCGGCGTCGGCTGACGCTCGTCTCGCCGCTCAGGCGGCCGGCTCGATTGGCGCATCAGCGCCCCGCTGTCCGTTCTCGGCGTGTGCCGAGGTGTTCCGAGGTGTGCCCATGTCCGAAGGTTCTGGTGTTCCATCGCGTCGATGTCGACTCGCCCGCTCCGGTGTCGCTGTTCTCGTCGCAGTCGTCTCCATGGTCGGTTCGGTTGCTCGACCAGCGCGTGCCGCACCATGCTGGTTGCCACCAGTCGTCGGCATCGTCGCCGACCCGTATCGGGAACCACCCTGTCGGTGGTGTGCAGGGAACCGCGGGGTCGAGTACCGCGTCGCGAACGACGTCGCCGTCCGGTCGGCTGCAACCGGGCGGGTCGTGTTCGTCGGCATGGTCGTCGACGTGCGCTACGTCGTCGTCCGAATCGGCAGCGGTTCGCGACTCACGTACGGACGGTTGACCTCGACGCCAGTGCAGCTCGGCGATTTGGTGCTCGCCGGCGCGGTGGTGGGACGCGCCTCGGGCACGTTCTTCTTCGGCCTGAGGGTCGGCGAGCAGTATGCCGACCCGGCGCCGTTCCTCGGCGTCGAGCACATCAGGCCTCGACTGATTCCGGTCGACGGAACGGCCGGTCGACCGGCGCCACCCGCGCAGCTGCGGTGTCCCAATTCAGTGGGCGGTCGTGCCGGCTACGGTTCTCGACATGTCTGAACGTCGAGATCGGCCGCTCGCCGACATCGACCGCGACACGTCCGGGGGTCGTCCCGCAGCGGTGATCCATCGCTTCGAGGTGGTGTGTCGGGAGCCGGAAACGGCCCGATAGCATCGCGGGGGTCGATTCACCTGAATCGGCCGCTGCTCGCAGCGACGTCTCACTGTCCCATCGGTCCAATGCGGTCGCTCTCGACGAGGGCGCCGATCGGTGGGATCAACCGCACCAAGGAGAACCATCATGGCTGTCATCACCATGCGGCAAATGCTCGAAGCCGGAGCCCACTTCGGTCACCAGACCCGTCGGTGGAACCCGAAGATGAAGCGATTCATCTTCGGAGAGCGCAACGGCATCTACATCATCGACCTCGAGCAGACGCTCGGTCGTGTGGAGACCGCCTACGGGTACGTCCGCGATCTCGTCGCCGGGGGCGGCACGATCCTGTTCGTGGGCACCAAGAAGCAGGCCCAGGATCCTGTCAAGAGCTACGCCGACAAGTGCGGCATGCCCTACGTGAACGAGCGCTGGCTCGGCGGGATGCTCACCAACTTCGAGACGATCTCGAAGCGTGTCAACAAGATGCTCGAGTACGAGCGCATGCAGGCTTCCGGCGAGTTCGACGCCATGATCAAGAAAGAAGCACTGCTCCTCGACCGTGAGCTCACCAAGCTGCAGCGCAACCTCGGCGGCCTCCGCGGCATGAAGAAGGCGCCCGACGCGATCTTCGTGCTCGACACGAAGAAGGAGCACATCGCGGTGACCGAGGCCAACAAGCTCGGCATCCCGGTGGTCGCAGTCGTCGACACCAACGTCGACCCCGAAGTCGTTCAGTACCCCATTCCGGGCAACGACGACGCCATCCGCTCGAACAGCCTGTTCGCCCGTGTGATCGCCGATGCGGTCGAAGAGGGTCGATTCATCGCCAACAAGCGCAACCCGGCACCGGCACCTGTCGCCGAGCGCACCCCCGAAGAGGAAGCGGCGTTCGCAGCCACCCAGGCTGCAGCCCGTGACGCCGCTGCCCAGGCGCAGGCCGATCGCGACGCCCGACTCGCTGCCGCGAAGGAGTCTCCCGTGGTCGAAGAGGCTGCCGCCGACGCCGCCGAACTCGTCGCCGACACCGGCGCATCTGCTGCGGCCGTGACCGAGGTCGCCGAAGAGACCGCGACCGAGGTCGCCGAGCAGATCGCCGACGCCACGACCGACGACATCACCGAAGCAACCACGGAGAGCTGAAGCCATGTCATTCACTGCACAAGACGTCAAGGCCCTGCGTGAGTCGTCGGGCGCCGGCATGATGGACTGCAAGAAGGCGCTCGTCGAGAACGACGGCGACATCGAAGCGGCCAAGACCTGGCTGCGTGAGAAGGGCCTCGCGGCAAGCGCGAAGCGCGAGGATCGTGAAGCGTCCCAGGGTGTCGTCAGCCTGCTCATCGATGGCAACGTGGGAGCGATCGTCGAGCTCAAGTCCGAGACCGACTTCGTGGCGGGCTCTGACCAGTTCAAGGCCGAAGCAGACGCTCTCGTCGCCCTCGTCGCCTCGAACGGCATCGACGCGGTGAGTGGCAGGGCGGCTGAGCTCGAAGAGCTCAAGGTGACCCTGAAGGAGAACATCGGCCTCGGCGACGTGAAGCGGATCGAGGCGGCCGAGGGCAACCTGCTCGGCAGCTACCTGCACATGCAGGGCGGACGCGGCGTCAATGCCGTGCTCGTCGAGATCGCCGACGGCACCGCCGAACTCGCGCACGACATCGCGGTTCACATCGCATTCGCCCGGCCGACCTACCTGAGCCGGGACGACATCCCCGCCGACGTCGTGGCCGCCGAGCGCGCGACGCTCGAGACGATCAGTCGCAACGAGGGCAAGCCCGAGGCGGCGCTGCCCAAGATCGTCGAAGGTCGCCTCAACGGCTTCTTCAAGGACGTTGCGCTGCTCGATCAGCCCTACGCGAAGGACGACAAGCAGTCGGTGACCCAGTTCATCGGCGGCGCCACCATCGTCAGTTTTGCCCAAGTCGAAATCGGCTGAGTCGGTTCGGCCGGCCCGCCCATCACGAATGGGCGAGCTGGTCGGTCAGTTCGTCGAGGCGACGCTGGCTGTCGGGAAGGATCAGAGATCCGATCGCGGTGCGAGCGGCGTCGAGGTGTGCGAGGGCGCCGGTTTCGTCGCCGCGGGCCAGCAGCGAGGTTGCCCAGTCGAGCTCGGTGCGCACAACCCATGGCGGCGATCGCAACGCTCGATGCTGCTCGACGGCTGACGCGAAGAGCTCGTCGGCGCTGGCGCGGTCGTCGACCGCGTCGTAGAGCAGGGCGAGAAGGCGATCTGCTGCACCGAGGTGGATTCCGCCAGTTGCGATCTGCGTCGCACTCAATGGAGTGAGTTCGTCGATGAACCGACGACACGCGGACTCGGCCCGCCGCGCTGCGACCAACTCGCTCCACAACGCAACGACGACCGGATACCCGGCGTCGTCCGAGAGCTCCTCGGCGCTGATCAGCTCGAGAGCTCGGTCGACCGCTTCGATGTCACCGGTGGCCATTCGAACGAAGGCCGCCGCAGCATGACCGGCGCCCGCGACATGTCCGATCTCGAACATCTCGACGACCTCCATGAGACTCTCGACCGTTCCGCGTTCTCGTTCCAGGGCCATGCCGGTCGTGAACGAATAGACGAACATCTCCGGAGCTTGTAGCGCCTCGAACGCTGCGATCATGTCGCTGCGCCGTCGGTCGGCCTCGTCGAGTAGGCCCGCCATGGTGAGGTCCATCGTGACGGGCACCAGTGCGAACGACTCCATTCGATTGACCCGGGCGGCCGCCGCGGTTTCCAGGGCGGGGAGTGCCTCGTCCATGATGTCGCGATCGCCGCACCCGTTCGCAGCAAACCACTGCCCGATCTGCAGACCGATGCGGAGCGACGGTCGGGTCTCGAGCTCGATGAACCGACCCAGCTGGTCGAGCCGTTCTCGCTTGGCATCGATCCCGGCGGCGGCGCCTCGGTAGACGCCCGTGCCGGCGTTGCGCAAGCCCTGCTGATCGATCAACGGGAGCTCGGCGGCCAACGCCTCCATCTCGGCGAGGGCGGTGGCTCGCCCGGCGATGTTGCGGTCGAAGATGTACTCCGTGGCCAGCGCTCCGAGCAGACCGGCGCGCTGCCGTGTCGTCAGGTCCGCGAACTTCAAGATCTCGAGAAGCAGCTCGACCCGTTCGGGATCCTCTGGGTCACTGCTGTCGAAGCTCATTCTCGGCGTGACACCTATTGCATCACATGCGGTGGCGACGTCGCCGGCAGCGACTGCTGCCCGTGCGGCTGCATGGGCATTCACTCGCCCCTCCGGGCCCAGGCCAAGTGCGACCTGCGACTCGGCGAGCCGCACGAGGGTTCGCCGCCGCATCTCGAACGAGAGATCCTCGTCCTCCATCAGCTCCAATGCCCGTTCGAACCAGCTCGTCGCATTCTCGGCCGCGCCGCGGTCGGCGGCGAGGTCGCCCGCGCGTACAGCCAGCTCGATCGCTCTCGTCGGATCGCCGCCCGCCGATGCCTCTGCCCAGTGGGTGGCGAGTTCGGTGATCACCGTGTCGATGTCTCCGGCATGGCGGGCCTCGAGGGCCTCGGCGACCTTGCGGTGCTGGCGCGCTCGACGGCTCGACGACAGCTCCTCGTGGAGCGTCTCGCGGACGAGGGCGTGCGCGAACCGATGTCGGTCGACGCCGAGTTCGATCACGAGGTTTGCCGACGACGCCACGTCGAGCACGTCGAGTACTTCATCGGGATCTCGCCCCACGACATCGGCGAGGAGATCGACGTCGAACTCGTAGCCGATCACCGCTGCGGACCGCAGCACGCTTTCGACGTCGTCGCCGAGGCGGCTCAGGCGGCGGCCGACCACCTCTCGGATCCCTTCCGGGATGCCCGCGTCCTCCGGTCGCTGATCGGACACCCACCGGCCGTCGCGTTGGTACAGCGCTCCGGTCTCGGCCAGGTGCCGCAGGACCTCGCCGAGGAAGAACGGGTTCCCGGACGTCTCTCGTTGCACGATCTCGGCGAAGGCGAGCCCTTGCTCGTCGAGTTCGTTGCCGCCGGTCCGAACGAGGAGTTCACGGACACCCTCGTCGCCGAGCCCGTCGAGGGCGATGCGAGCCACTGCGGGCATCCGGCGGAAATCGGCGAGCATCGACGACAGCGGATGGGTTCGGTCGACGTCGGTGTCTCGATAGGTGCACAGGACCATCAGACCGGCTGGCGGGTTGGAGATGAGGTGACGCAGCAGGAGCAGGGTGGGCTTGTCGGCCCAGTGCAGATCGTCGAGCACCAGCAGACGCGGGCGGTCGAGGCCACCGACGGACAGCCACGAGTCGACGGCCCGGAAGAGCCGAAGACGTTCGACATCGGGTTCGTCGTGCAGGGCGGGCGGGAGGTCGACGACCAGACGGCCGAGTTCGGGCACCAGGCGGACGAGATCGCCGGGAAACTCGCCGAGCGTCTGGAGCACCTGATCGGCCGGCGTCTGGCGGACGAACCAGTCGAGCGCTGCGCCGAATGCCTGGTACGGCACGGTCACGTCCTCGTCGGATCGGCCACCGAGCACGATTCCGTCGCCGCCCTGCACTCTGACGGCAAGTTCCTGAGCGAGTCGCGTCTTGCCGATTCCCGGCTCGCCGGAGAGGAGGACCACCTCGAAACCGCCCGCGATGCAGCGCTTCCACGTGTCGACGAGTTGTTCGAAGACCTCATCGCGGCCCGCGAAGGGCAGACCGGTGCCGTGAGCAAACACTGGCGGGAGACCCAACTCGACGGTCGAGCGTGGCGCGTCGGCGATCGGTGACCACTGGACCTCGCATGCCGCGAGCGGCTCGGCGAGGCCCTTGAGTTCGAGATCGCCGATCGGCTCGAACTCGTGGCCGCCCCGGCCGCGAGCCATCAGCATGACCATTTCGGCGCAGCGGATCGTCGACGGATCGGACGAGGCCTCGAGCCGCTGCGCTTCGACCACGGGAAGGCCAAAGCAGTCGTCGCCATCCCAGGTGACGTCGCCGATCGAGATGCCGACTCGGATCTCGAGCCGTTCCGCGTCGCTGCGCCGATTTCTGAGGTCGAGCTCCTGCATCATCGCCACCGCCGATGCCACCGCCCCAGCCGCACTTGCGAACGTTGCCATCATGCCGTCGCCGAGGTGCTTGACGACACGACCACCGTTGTCGGAGATCGCCGCGTTGACCACCTCGTCGTGAGCGGCGCGCAACACATCGGCGACATCCTCGCCCACCCGTGATCTCAGCGCCGTCGAGCCCACCAAGTCGGTGAACATGACGGTGGCGGTGCCAACCGAGGTGTTCGCGTTCGCTTCACTCATCCGTCGCCGATCGCTTGTGGTGATCAATCCCCGCCGGCAGAGTACCGGACCCATCGACCCCGCCCGGACGTTCGGTCATTCGGTGCCGCCTCTAGTACGGTCGGGTGTCGATGAGCGACGAGCCGATGCATCCTCGGGGAGGGCCTCGGCCCAGTTGGAAGCGGATTGTCTTCAAGCCTTCCGGGGAAGCCTTGGCCGGTGACTCCGGCAAGGGTCTCGACGGAGCGACGCTGGAAGCGACCGCACGCGACATCGTCGACTTGCGTCAGAACCTCGGCATCGATGTCGCGGTCGTGGTCGGTGGTGGCAACTTCTGGCGTGGACGTACGGGTTCGCTCAGCGGAATGGACGCCACTCAGTCCGACCACATCGGCATGCTCGGCACCGTCATGAACGCCCTCGCGCTCCAAGATGCGCTCGAACGCCTCGGCCAGGACACCCGGGTGCAGTCGGCAATCGAGATGCCGCGAATCGCCGAGGCCTACATTCGTCGACGGGCGGTGCGGCATCTGGAGAAGGGTCGCGTGGTCATCTTCGCCGCCGGCACGGGCAACCCGTTCTTCACCACTGACACCGCCGCCGCGCTGCGCGCCGCGGAAATCGAGGCCGACGTCGTCATCAAGGGCACTCACTCGGGCGTCGACGGTGTCTATTCAGCCGACCCGCGCCACGATGCCTCGGCGACCAAGTACGACGAGGTCGGCTATCTCGAGGTGATGACGAAGAACCTCAAGGTGATGGACGCCACTGCCATTGCGTTCTGTCGTGACAACGGGATTCCCATCGTGGTGTTCGACATGTCGAAAGCCGGTTCACTACGCAGCATCGTGCAAGGCGGGCATGAAGGAACTCTCGTTCACGAGGTCTGAAGGGCGCTTCACGGCGGTCGCTTCGCCAGGTCGATCCAGGACCACGGCGACTCGATGGTCTGGTCGACGGGGTCGCTCTGAGTACGCTGGCAGCCGTGATCGACGAAGCCATGCTCGAATCGATGGAGAAGATGGACAAGGCGGTGGAACACACGCAGTCGCAGTTCGCGACGGTGCGCACCGGACGGGCAACACCGTCGCTGGTCGAGCGCATCACCATCGAGTACTACGGCACGCAGGTCCCGCTGCAGCAGCTCGCCTCGATCTCGGTGCCCGAGGCACGTCAGTTGCTGATCAAGCCGCACGACCGAGGCACGCTCGAATCGATCGAGAAAGCGATTCGCGACAGCGATCTCGGCGTGTCTCCGAACAACGACGGCATCTCGATCCGTCTCTCGCTGCCACAGCTCACCGAGGAGCGGCGTCGCGAGTACGTCAAGGTCGTCAAGCACATGGCTGAGGACGGGCGCATCGCCGTACGAGGCGCCCGCCGAGACGCACGCAAGGCCATGGAGGCCGCCGAGAAGGACGGTGAGATCTCCGCTGATGAGCTCGAACGGGCCGAGAAGGAACTCGAAAAGGTGACCCACGAACACGTCGAGCACATCGACGCTGCTCTGGGGCGCAAGGAACAGGAACTGCTCGAAGTATGAGCAGCGCCCGAACTGCTCGAGCCGGATCTCTGGGGAGAAGGACACTGTCATGAGTGAGTGGAACGACGACGACAAGGCGGCGCGGCGCAAGCCGGGCCCGTTCGAAAGCGAGATGGACTCGTTCGACGACGACGAGTTCGGTGGTCCGCTGTTCGGAGCCACCACTGAGCAACCTGCGGTGGGATTCGACGACGACGTCGCAGCCGAACCGTTGAGTTTCGGCTCCGACGACTCCGGCGCCATGCCGCACTGGACCGATCCGCCGACCGGCGAGGTGCCGCGAATTGCTGCCACCGAGGCCACGCCGGACCCCACCGACGACGTCGACGTCTGGTCCTCGTTCGCCGACGCATCAACCGCGCCTGGCGACGCCGGCGAGGCACCGAAAGACCCCACCGGTGAGCTGTCGTGGCACGACGACCCCACCGTCGACGACGCGCCGGTTGCATCATCCGACTCAGCCTCGGGCGCGGTGCCGGTGACCGAGTCCGCCGAGCCCCCACGACGCGAGCCGGCGCGAATCACGATCGGTACCGACCCGTCGGGGATGCCTCGTCGCCCCGACGCGAAGCGGCGCGGCGCCGCTCCGCAGCGCCCGCCGAGCGCTGGCGCGACCCCACCCAGCGCCGACGGACGCAATCTTCCTGTTGCCGTTGCGTCCGGTCTTGTCCTCGCCGCGGTGTTCCTGGCGCTTGCCATGTGGCGACCGGCGGGAGCGTTGGCGTTCGTCACCGTTGCGCTCGGTCTCGCAGCGGTCGAGTACTTCGCCAGAGTGACCGACAAGGGCTATCGCCCGGTGATCGCGGTCGGAGTGGCGGCGTGTGTCGCCGCACCGTTGGCCGCCTACTGGGTGGGCGAGGCAGCGATCCCGATGGTGCTCGCATTCGCGTTCTTCGCGGCGGCGATCAGCTTCATCGCTGCGGACTCGGTCGAAGCAGGCCCGATGCCGAACATGGCGATCACGATGCTGGGCATCGTCTGGATCGGCGTGCTGGGCTCGTATGCAGCGCTGATCCTCGCCTGGTCGAACCGCTTCGGCGGCACACCGTGGGGTACCGACACGCTCGTGCTGATCGCGATCGGTGTCGTGGCCAACGACGTTGGGGCCTACTTCGTCGGTACAGCGTTCGGCCGCACGCCACTGCGACCGTGGATCAGCCCGAACAAGTCGCTCGAAGGATTGCTCGGCGGCACGATCCTCACATTGCTCGTGATGCTGCTGATCGGGATGCAAGACCTCAGCGACACGTGGTCGAGCACGAGCCATCTGTTGATGCTCGGCATCGTGATCTCGGCGATGGCGCCCCTCGGCGATCTCGCCGAGAGCATGTTCAAGCGGAACCTCGACGTCAAGGACTTCGGTGCGATCATCCGAGGTCATGGCGGCGTGCTCGACCGGTTCGACGGGTTCTTGTTCGTGCTGCCCGCGGTGTATTACCTGATGCTGGTGGTCGAGCCGTGGACTGCGCTCTGAGTTCCTGATGTCGCCGACCCGAGTGGCGATCGCCGGGTCGACCGGTTCGATCGGCACGCAGACTCTCGACGTCATCGACGCCGAGAATGCGCGCGTCCCTGGCTCGTACGAGGTGGTTGCGCTTGCGGTCGGGCGCTCGGCGAGCGACGTGATCGAGCAGGCGAAGCGCTGGACGCCGGCACTCGTTGCGGTCGCTGACGAATCGGCGCGCGCCGAGGTGGCAGCGGCACTGCCGCGCGTCGAGGTGGTCGGCGAACTGACCGACGTGGTCGGTTCCGCCGACGTGGTCGTGAACGGTGTGGTCGGGTTTGCGGGGCTCGGCGTCACCATCGAGACGCTGCGGGCCGGCAAGCGTCTGGCACTGGCCAACAAGGAGAGTCTGATCGCTGCGGGGCCGGTCGTGCAGCCGCTGCGAGCGGTGCCGGGAGCCGAATTGGTACCGGTCGACAGCGAGCACTGTGCGCTTCACCAGTGCCTGCGGTCATCGGCGGCCGCCGAACGTGAGGTTGCGCGCTTGTTGCTCACGGCGAGTGGCGGCCCGTTCCGGGGTCGCACGGCCGGGGAGCTGGCCGAGGTGACCGTCGGTGCAGCGCTGGAACATCCGACGTGGAGCATGGGCCCGAAGATCACGGTCGACTCCAGCACGCTGATGAACAAGGGCCTCGAGGTGATCGAGGCCCACGAGCTGTACGGCACGCCCTACGACAGCATCGACGTCGTGGTGCATCCGCAGTCGGTGGTCCATTCGATGGTCGAGTTCACCGATGGCTCCACGATCGCCCAGCTCAGCCTGCCCGACATGCGTCTGCCGATCGGCTACGCACTCGGCTATCCGCATCGGATCGGCAGCCCGTTCGGGCGCATCGACTGGACCGCGTTGTCGCAGCTCGACTTCGAGGTGCCAGACCGAGCGACGTTCCGCTGCCTCGACCTCGCCTACGACGCCGGCCGGCTGGGCGGTACCGCGCCGGCGTGGCTCAGTGCGGCCAACGAAGTGGCGGTTGACGCGTTCTTGGCAGGGAACTTGCGATGGAATGAGATCCCCGACATCTGTGTTGGAGTACTTGCGATGCATGATGGTGCAACACCCCGCGACGTCGACGACGTGATCGACGCCGATGCCGAGGCGCGGAGGATCGCGCGTAACCTGCTTTCGAAACGAACGACATGACCGACCAGCTGACCCCACCCGACGAACTCCCCGAGCCACTGTTGGCGCCGCCGCGCCGAGGCGATCGCGTCAAGAGCGAGATCATGGCGGGCGGTTCGGTGACCGAGCTGAACGACGACGAGCTCGCCAACGGGTGGACCGGCTGGTTGGCGATGGCTGGGCTCGCCGCGCTGTTCGTGTGGCTGGCGTTCGTCAACATCTGGATCTTCGTCTTCGTCGTGGGTGTCGTCATCTCGATCTTCCTCCACGAACTCGGCCACTTCGCGACTGCCAAGTGGACCGGGATGAAGGCGACGCAGTTCTTCTTGTTCTTCGGTCCGCGCCTGTGGAGCTTCCGTCGGGGCGAGACCGAATACGGCGTGCGGGCGATTCCGCTCGGTGCATTCGTGCGCATCGTCGGCATGAACCGGATGGACGACGTCGACCCGGCTGACGAGGCACGGTCCTATCGCCAGGCGACGTTCCCTCGTCGCCTGCTGGTGATCTCGGCCGGTTCGATCATGCACATCCTCATCGCGATCGTGCTGCTCTTCGGGGTGTACTCCACCCAGGGCGAGATCAGCGCTCAAGACGAGCCACGGGTGATCGTTGGGACGGCGTCGCAGGAACTGCCCGCCTGGGGTGCCGGTGTCCGCGATGGCGACGAGATCGTGTCGGTCGGCGGCATTGCCGTGATCAGTGCGGTCGAGTTGGGTGAGGCGGTGCGGTCCTTCGAACCGACTGACGTGGTCGACCTCGTTGTGATCCGCAACGGCGAGACGCTCACCATCCCCGTCGGACTCGGCACCAACGCTTCGATTCCCGAGGACGACCCGTTGTTCGGGTCGGCGCTGCTCGGGGTCACCTCGTACAGCCCCCCGCTGTACGAGCAGCACGGGCTTGTCGGCTCCGCGGTGAACTCTGTCACCGACATCTTCCCGGTGACGTGGCAGTCGACGCAGGGCATCGTCAAGGTGCTCAACCCTGTGAACCTCGTCGAGCAACTCACCGACACCGACAACGCCGACCCGGCCGCCCGCCCCACCACGCTCTACGGCATCGCCACCGTGTCCGATGACGTTGGTGAGTCCAGCGGCCTCGTCGGCGTGCTCTACATGCTGGCGATCCTGAACATCTTCGTCGGCGTGTTCAACATGATGCCGTTGTTGCCCCTCGATGGCGGTCATGCGGCGATCGCCGTGTACGAACGCATCCAGGAGCAGCGTCGCCACGTGTCCGGGCGCTACTTCGCCGACGTCGAGCGTCTGATGCCGTTCGCGATGGGTGTGATCGTCGTGTTGGCGATGCTGATGTTCAGCGGGCTCTACCTCGACATCACGCAGCCGATCGGGTAGCACGGTTCTCGTGGACGTCTCCAGCTCGCTCGTCACTCGCAAACCGACGCGCCAGATCTCCGTCGGCAACGTCAAGGTGGGCGGTGACGCCCCGATCACGTTGCAGTCGATGACGATCACCAAGACCGCCGACGTCGAGGGGACGCTCCAGCAGATCTATGCACTCGCCGCGGCCGGCGCCGACATCGTGCGGTGCACGTGCAACGAGACCGAGGCCGCCGAGGGGCTCGCGCAGATCGTGCCGCGGTCGCCCGTGCCGATCATCGCCGACATTCACCACCAGTACAAGATGGCGTTGGCGGCGATGGAGGCGGGCGTGCACGGGTTGCGGCTGAACCCGGGCAACATCCGCAAACCCGAACACATCAAGGCCGTTGCCTCCGAAGCCCGCGATCGTGGCATTCCGATCCGCATCGGGGTGAACGCGGGTTCGCTCGATCCGTCGCTCTACGAGAAGTACGGCGGCGCGACGCCCGAAGCGATGGTCGAATCCGCCCAGCAGGAGATCGCCTACTTCGACGAGGTGGGCTTCGACGCGATCAAGATCTCGGTGAAGGCCTCGAGCGTGCCGCTGATGGTCGAGGCCTACCGGCAGCTGTCGGAGGTCACCGATCATCCACTGCACCTGGGGGTCACCGAGGCAGGTCCGCCCCCAGCCGGCTTGATCAAGGCCACCGCCGGCATCGCCACGCTGTTGATGGAGGGGATCGGCGACACGATCCGCTATTCGCTCACGGCGGATCCGGTCGAAGAAGCTCGTGCGGGGCGCCAGCTGCTCGAGGCGCTGGGTCTACGTGAGCGCAAGAACGTCGATCTGATCGCCTGTCCGTCGTGCGGACGTGCGGAGGTCGACGTGATCGAGGTTGCCAATCGGGCGATGGACGCGTTCGCCGACCGCGAGATCCCGCTCCAGATCGCGGTGATGGGCTGCGTCGTGAACGGACCGGGCGAGGCCCGCGACGCCGATCTCGGCATCGCCGCAGGAAACAAGCGCGGTCACCTCTTCGTCAAGGGCCAGAACGTCGCCGTCGTCGCCGAGGACGAGATGGTCGATCAGCTCGTCGAATGGGCCGAGTTCATCCAGGAGCACGGTGTCGACGCCGCCCTGGCGCGAGTCGACCTGGTCAAAGCCGCTCGCGAGGCCGAGAAGGACCGGGCTCGTCTGCTCGACGAGCAAGGCGCCGACGCCAACCACGCCGGCGAGAAGATCGTCGAGATCCGCAAGACCACCCGCTGACGATGGCATCAGGGGTCAGACCCGCGATGTGACAACCACGAACGTGGGTGAGGTCGGCGTGAGTGTTGCGCCAGGCTGGAGGTACAGCGTGCCGCCGTCGAGGTCGATGGCGAGTTCGTGTCCGGTCGAGGCGTGGGTGCGGCCAGGTTCGATCCGCAGCAGCGTGCACCCGGCCTCGGGCAGCGGGTAACGGCCCAGCCGCGCCGCCGTCTTCATGACCGGTTCGGACAGCGGCGTCGTGTCGAGGATGCGCAGCAGTTCGTCGACGTCGACGTGCTTCTCGGTGAGCCCGCCGCGCACGACGTTGTCGCTCGCCCCCATCAACTCGATGCCCGCGCCACTCAGGTATGCGTGCAGGTTGCCGGCGGTCAAGTGTAGGGCCTCGCCCGGTTGCAGCGTGACCCGGTTGAGGAGCAGGGTGACCACCACGCTCGGATCATCGCGGTATTCGGCGGCGAGACGCGTGACGAGTTCGGCCTCGGGCCGTTGACTGCGCGCGCAGGCGACCACCGTCGGCCGGGGATCGATCCGGCCCCGGTAGAGGCCTTCGATCGCGGCGCCGATCCCCTCCGAACGAATGACCGCGGCGAGCGGTTCGGCACCGAGCGCGCCGAGCAGGGTGAGCGTCGCGGCGATCGGACGGATGCCGCACAACGCATCGAATCGGGTGAGCGCGCAGAGGAGCTCGGGTTTCGCGCGGTCGTCCGGGTAGACCCCGCGGGCGTGGCCGTCGAGCGCCTGTGGGCGCGTCGGGTGGACCTGCAACGACAGCGGCCGCGCCGCCGCGAGGACCTTGAGCAGGTATGGCAGCTCTCCGGCTGAATCGACCAACGGTCCGCCACCGTCGATGGTTGCCGGACCATTGGGGTGGGTGCCCAACCAGAGCTCCGCCCACGGCCGGCCGTCGGCGGTCGCGTGCAGGAGTTCGGGTATGAACGTCTGGTCGCCCCATGCGTAGTGCTGAACGACGCCCGTGATCGGGAACGAAGGGGGAGTCATCGTGTGCGTCAGAGTCCCAGTTCGGAGGCTCGTGCCAGCACGCCGCCGCGCTCGGCGCCGATGGTCGTGGAATCGCCGTGACCGGTGTGTACGACGGTGTGGTCGGGCAGGGCGAGCAGGGTGTCGCGGATCGACCGCAGGATCGTCGGTTCGTCGCTGAAGCTTCGCCCGGTTGCGCCCGGACCGCCGCAGAACAGGGTGTCGCCGCTGAACACAGCGTCCGCCCCGGCGTCGTGGAAGCTGCAGCAGCCCGGGGAGTGCCCGGGAGTGTGCAGTACGGCGATCTCGTGGCCGCCGACACGAAGGTTCTCGCCCGGTGTGAGCGCCCGGTCGGGTGACTCGCCCGGCCAGACGACGTCCCACAGCATCCGGTCGTCGTCGTGAAGCAGGATCGGAGCGTCGACAGCGTCGCGCAGCGGGATCGCTGCGTTGATGTGGTCGTTGTGGGCGTGGGTGAGCACGATGCCTGCCACACGCCGGCCGTTGATGGCCTCGATGATCGGCTGGTGGTCGTGGGCCGCGTCGAACACGACGACCTCGCGTTCGTCGCCGACGATCCAGATGTTGTTCGTGACCTCCCACTCGCCGCCGTCGAGCGCGAAGATGCCGTCGGTCGTGATCAGTTCGATGCTCATCGCGAGAAGACGACCACGCTGCGCAGGACCTCGCCACGCTCCATCTTGTGGAACGCCTCCTCGACGCCGTCGAGTCCGATCGTCTCCGACACGAAACCGTCGAGGTCGAGGCGACCCTGCAGGTAGAGGTCGATCAGCATGGGGAAGTCCCGTGAGGGCAGGCAGTCGCCGTACCACGACGACTTGAGTGCGCCGCCGCGGCCGAACACGTCGATGAACGGAAGCTCCAAGACCATCTCGGGGTTCGGGACGCCGACCAGCACGACCGTGCCGGCGAGATCACGGGCCTCGAACGCCTGCTTGTAGACCTCCGGATGGCCGATCGCCTCGATACACACGTCGGCGCCGAAGCCGCCCGTGACCGAACGGATGAACTCGACCGGATCGGTGTGCTTCGAGTTGCACACGTGGGTGGCACCGAACCCCTTCGCCCAGTCGAGTTTGCGGTCGTCGATGTCGACGCCGACGATCGTCGAAGCTCCCGCCAGGCGCGCGCCCGCAATCGCTGCGTCGCCGACACCTCCACATCCGAACACGGCGACCGACTGGCCACGCGTGACGCCGGCGGTGTTGAGTGCGGCACCGATGCCGGCCATCACGCCGCAACCGAGCAGACCGGCGGCGGCAGGTGAGGCGGTGGGATCGACCTTGGTGCACTGTCCGGCGGCGACGAGCGTCTTGTCGCAGAATGCGCCGATGCCGAGCGCCGGCGACAGCTCGGTGCCGTCGGTCAATGTCATCTTCTGAGTGGCATTGTGGGTGTTGAAGCAGTACTGCGCCTGGCCGCGCCGACACGCCCTGCAGTCGCCACACACGGCGCGCCAGTTGAGGATCACGTAATCGCCGGGGGCCACGTCGGTGACGTCGGGGCCGACCGATTCGACGATGCCGGCTGCCTCGTGGCCCAGCAGGAACGGAAAGTCGTCGTTGATCCCGCCCTCTCGGTAGTGCAGGTCGGTGTGGCAGACGCCGCAGGCCTGTACGGCAACGACCGCTTCGCCCGGGCCTGGATCGGGAATGACGATGGTCTCCATCGTGACCGGTGCGCCCTTGGCGCGGGCGATGATGCCTCGTACGTGCTGACTCATGACTGCGAAGGTAGCGGCTCGCCGACGTCCACCTGGTGCCTGGCACGAGATGTCCGTCGTGTGGAACCGGAGCGGTTCGGGAAGCGTCGAACTGCAATGGAGAAGCGCTTCGTTCCGATTCTGGTCACCGCTGCTCTGGGGTTCGCTGCGTGCGGCAGCGACTCCGGTGCGCCTGCTGCCGACGACTCGCTCCCGCCGATCGCCGACGACTCGCTCCCGCCCGCCGCTGACGGCTACCAGCATCCCACCGGCGCCGATGACGTCGTGGTGGAGTACGCCGAGGTCGGAGGCTTCGTCCCCCGTGAGTTTGCCTTTCAGCAGACGCCGAATGTGCTCGTGTCCGGCGACGGCCGGGTGTTCGGGCCGGGCGCGCAGATCGCGATCTATCCCGGACCGCTGCTTCCGGCCGTCCAGGTGCAGTCGGTCACGGAGGAGGGAATCCAAGCGATCCTTGCCGCTGCCGACGACGCCGGCCTCCTTCAGGAGATCGAGTACGAACAGCCGACGAACATCGCCGACGCCTCGACGGCACGGGTGACGATCAACGTGAACGGGCAGACGTACGTGCACGAGGCCTACGCGCTCGGCCTGGCGAACCCAGGGGAGATCGGCGAGGAGACGACGCCGGAACGCCAGGCGCTGTCCGAGTTCATCGCGCAGCTGAACGACCTCGCTGGTCTTGTCGGCGCTGCTGAACTCGGCGAACAGGAGATCTTCGAGCCGTCCGAGTTCGGGATCGAGGCGCTGGTGGTCGACGACCCGTCGGTGTACGGCTCCGACGGCATCGAGCCGGCGGTGGTCGACTGGCCCGCCGACGCCAGCATCCGACTCGGCGATGCCGCGACCTGCACCGTGCTGGCGGCTGGCGAGGTGGGCGACGCGCTCGGCGCCGCCAATCAACTCACGTTCTTCATCGACGCCGACGCCACGTACCAAGTCCTCGCCAAGCCCATCCTCCCCGGCACGGTCTGCTGAGGGTGACACTCATGAGCGTGACGTCTGGGGTCTGACCACAGACGAAACACCTCAGAAGAGGCGGAGGTCGTCGGGCTTCATGCCGCGGAGTGTGTCGTAGTCGACCTCGACCCAGCGGAAGCCGCGGGCCTCGGCGAGCACCTTCGCCTGGGGCTTGACGACCTGTGCGACGAAGACCCCGCGGATCTCACCGAGCGACGAGTCGAGCTGGAGCCGTTCGATGTAGCGGGCGAGCTGCTCGACGCCGTCGATCTCGCCACGTCGCTTCACTTCGACGGCCACAACGGTGTTCGATTCGTCCCGGCACACGAGGTCGATCGGCCCGATCGCCGTGGGGTACTCCCGCCTGACCAGCGTGAGGCCGTCCTCGATTGCGTGCGGGCTGGCGGCAAGCAGCTCCTGGAGGTGTGCTTCGACCCCGTCCTTCTGCAGGCCGGGATCGTCGCCGAGCTCGGCTGACACGTCACTGAGGACCTCGTGCAGGTTGATCGTCAGAACCTCCTGCTTCGGATTGGTGACCACCCAGTGGTCGCCGTGGTCGACGAGCGTGTTCGGCGAGTTCATCCAGTTCAGCGGCTTGTAGGCGCCGCCATCGGCATGGATTGCCACACAGCCGTCAGCCTTCACCATGATCAGGCGGGTTGCCTCGGGGAGGTGGGCGTCGAGCCGACCGGCGTAGTCGACGGAACAGCGGGCGATCACCAGACGCACGTTGGGGGACGCTACTGCTTGAGCTTCGGGCGCTCGGCCTCGACGTGCTCGCGCATCCGCTTCTGGATCAGCTCGCGTCGCTCCTGCAGCTCGCGATAGGTCACCCGATTCACCGTGGAATCGAGGCCCATCGACGCCTTCACGCCATCCATGTCGAACTCGACGGCATTCGGGTCGACGCCCAGCTCTCGTCCGAGGCGTTCGCCGTGCTTCTGGGCGAACAGCATCGAGATGTTGGCGACTTCGGCGAGCAGGTCGAGCTCTGGGGCGAGTCGGGCGATCGCGCCGTCGAGGAACACCATGTTCTTCACGTACAGCATCAGCTCCTTGGGGAGCTTGGCGCCGTACCCGAGCAGCGCCTTGACGACTCGTTGGACCTCTTGGACCATCTCTTCGCCGGTGAGCGTGGTTGGGTCGATCACTTCGTCTTCGAGCCGCAGATCAGCGATGACCGCTTCGAGGTCGGTGTCCATCGGGAGCGCGCCGAGATCGCGGAGCGCCGCCATCTGCCCTCGCACGTCGTTGGTGGTGGCCCCGAGCATCAGCCGCAGGAATGCATTGCGGCGAGCGCCGGAGAGGCGTCCGACGATGCCGTAGTCGAGCAGGGCCGTGCGGCCGTCCGCGAGGACGAAGAGATTGCCGCCGTGGAGGTCGCCATGGAAGATCCCCTCGACGATCGCTCCCTCCATGAAGGCGATCATCGCCGTACGTACGACTTCCTCGGTGTCGATGCCGGCGTCCTGCATACCGACGACGTCGTCGAAGTTGAAGCCGTACACCCGCTCCATCACGAGCACCCGCTTGGTGACCAGCCTCGGGTGTGGTCGGGGGACGATGTACTGGTGTTGGTCGAGGTCGTGGAGCATGGCGGCGACGTCGAGCATGTTGGCCGCCTCCATACGGAAGTCGAGTTCCTCGACGATCGTCTCGGCGAAGAGCTCGACCAGCGCCGGTGGGTTGGCGAGCGCAGCGACCGGGATGCGACCGACGAGGTAGGGGGCGAGCCAGGCCATCACCCGCAGGTCCTTGCGGACGAGTCGGGCGACCGTGGTTCGCTGCACCTTGACGACGACGTTCTCGCCCGTGTGCAGCGTCGCCGCGTGCACCTGGGCGATCGATGCCGCGGCGAGCGGCTTCTCGTCGAACCACGAGAACATGTCTTCGAGTCGGGCGCCGAGATCCTGTTCGACCGTGAGGCGGACCTCCTCGAACGGTTCGGCGGGCACCTGGTCGCGGCACTTCTTGAACTCGCTGACCAGTTCGGCGGGGAACAGGCCCTCACCCGAGGAGATGATCTGGCCGAGCTTGATGTAGGTCGGGCCGAGCGCTTCGGCGGCCAGTCGGAGGCGTCGCGACACATCAGCACGGCTCGCCTCGGGCGACGAGAACTTCTTGCGACGCTTCTTCAACATCCACGGCGCGATCGCTGTACCGAGATGACCGACGACGGTGAGCACGCGCGAACCGGGCGGCAGCTTCGACGGCTTGGTCAGCGCCGGCACCTCAGCCTGTGCACGGCTGCGCAGGCGGGCGGCGAGGTGCGACCAGCGGATGTCGTCGCGATCGAGCTCCCAAGGGGCGTCGTCGGTGAACGATCCCCAGGCGAGGTCCGAGGGGCGGTCGGTGTCCGCGGGAGAAGTCGTCACCCCGCAATGATGCCGGATTCTCGGAGATTCGTCGCCGCGAGGCAACATCGCGTCATGACTGCACGACCATTCCGCGTCCTCGGCCTCCAACAGATCGCCATCGGTGGTCTCGACAAGGGAGCCCTCACCGGTCTGTGGACCGGTCTGCTCGGCGTCGAGAAGGTTGGCGACTACGTGAGCGAGAACGAGAACGTCGACGAGGACATCCTGCGTCTGGGCGATGGCCCGCACGCCGTTGAGATCGATCTCATGCAGCCGCTCGACCCTGAACGATCGCCGAAGGTGCACGTACCGACGCTCAATCACCTCGGCGTCTGGATCGACGACCTGGCGGCATGTGTCGACTGGCTCACCGATCAGGGAGTGCGCTTCACGCCGGGCGGGATTCGCAAGGGTGCAGCCGGCCACGACGTGTGTTTCATCCACCCGAAGGGCAACGACGACACGCCCCGCAGCGGCGAAGGCGTGCTCATCGAGCTCGTGCAAGCTCCACCTGACGTGATCGCTGTCCTGGGCTGATGGGCGACTCGGGGGGTGCGGGGCCGCTCGCAGGGGTGCGGGTGGTCGAACTCGGCATGTGGGTGGCGGGCCCGGCGGCCGGCGGAATCATGGCGGACTGGGGCGCCGACGTGATCAAGGTCGAGCCGGCGGGCGGCGACCCGCAACGCGGGGTGTTCGGGTCCGTCGGTCTCGACGGATCGATGCCGGTGCCGCCGTTCGATGTCGACAACCGGGGCAAGCGGTCGATGGTGCTCGACCTGCGCGACTTCGACGACCATGCGGTGTTCGATCGCCTGTTGTCGACTGCCGACGTGCTCGTCACCAACATGCGCCCCGGTGCGCTGGAGCGCCTCGAACTCGGACTCGATCGCGTCTGCGCCCGACACCCCCGGCTGG
>DATLBC010000155.1:0-15291 GCA_035527095.1 Ilumatobacteraceae bacterium
CCGTTGTCGGTCTCCATCTGCTCGCGGACCGCTTCCTCGGAGCTCTTGTTCTCGAGGAACGAGCGCACGGTCTTGCGGAGTTCTTCCTGTTCATCGGTGAAGGCAAAGTTCATGGGCGAGATCATGGCGGGGTTGCATCGAACCGCGCAACTCTGCTTGTGTACACATGTGGACACAGACTCGATCCGAACTGCCGGCATCAGGGAACTCCGCGCCGGTCTTGCCGAGTCGGTACGCATCGCCGAGGCCGGCGAGCGCACCGTGGTGACAGTGGGCGGTCGTCCCGTGGCGCAACTCGGCCCGCTCGACGCCGACGCACCCGACCTCGAACGCCTCATCGGCTCGGGCGCGGTGATCCCCCCACGTCGCACCAGTGAGTGGCGCCCACCCGAACCGGTGCCCGTGTGGGCGGGCGTCCGCATCGACCAGGTCCTGCGCGAGCTTCGCGGCTGATGTTGCTCCTCGCTGCAACACCGCGTCTCCCCGTTTGCGTCGAGGTTCGGGGGGCCCGCCCCACCCGAACCTCGACGCAAACGGAGTTGACGCCGGGGTGGAAGCGATGACCGTGGTGCTGGACACCAGCGCACTGCTCGCGCTTGCGGTCGACGGGCCGATGCGGGCGATCACGCTCGCGGCACTCGCCGACGATCGGGTGTGGGCCGCGTCTGCGATGGCGCTCACCGAGGCACTCCCTGCGATCGACCGACTGACCGATCAAGCGATCCTGCGACTCGATCTCGAAGACGCAGTCCGGCTCACCTGGGACCACCTCCACGTCGTCCCCGTGGACCAGCGCTGCCTCGACCGAGCCGCCTCGATGTCTCGCACGCAACCAGTCCGGTTGAGCGACGCGATCCATTTCGCGGCAGCCGAGCGGATGCCGGCACCAATCAGATTCGTCACGTTCGATGCTGCGCACATCGGGGTAGCGCTCGGTCTCGGCTTCGACGTCGTCAGCGCCTGATCGCCTCGGGGCTTCGTGACGCCCGACGAGATACCGTGACGAGATGGACAACCGAGTGAAGGCACCACTGCGCAAGCTGCCGGGAATCAGCGCACTCTTGGCGCAACGAGACGGAGCGGTCGCCGAAATCGAGTCACTCGAGGCGGAACTCGCTGCCGAGCGCGCCAAACAAGGTCTGTTCCCTGCAGGACACTTCTATTCGCCGATCCCCTCCCGCGACGAAATCCAGCGCGACCAGCAGTCGCTCTTCGCCGACCACCCTCGGCTGCTCCCGGGCATCACCCTCGACGACGATGCGCAGCTGGCGTTGCTGCACTCGTTCATTCCCTCCTACGACGAGATGCCGTTCGACGCGAACCCGAAAGCCGGGCTGCGGTACTTCTACGAGAACGACGCCTACTCCTACTCCGACGCGATCCTGCTGCACTGCATGATCCGCCACCTCGCCCCGAAGCGGATCATCGAGGTCGGCAGCGGGTATTCGTCGTGCATGACACTCGACACCAACGACCTCCACTTCGACGGGGCGATCGAAACGACGTTCATCGAACCCTATCCGGAGCTGCTCGAGACACTCCTCCACGACACTGATCCGGACAACGTCCGCATCCTCCCGTCGCGTCTGCAGGATGTCGATCTCGCCGAGTTCGATCGGCTCGAAGCGGGCGACATCTTCTTCGTCGACTCCACCCATGTGAGCAAAGTCGGCAGCGACGTGAACCGAATCGTGTTCGACATACTCCCCCGGCTCGCTCCTGGTGTGCACGTCCACGTGCACGACATCTTCTACCCCTTCGAGTACCTCCGGTCGTGGATCGAAGAGGGCCGCGCTTGGAACGAGATCTACCTCCTGCGGGCGTTCCTGCAATACAACAGCGAGTTCGAGATCGTGCTGATGAACACGTACATGGAGGAGTTCCACGAAGACTTCTTCACCGAACACATGCCACTGTGTCTCCAGAACCCGGGTGGAAGCATCTGGCTGCGCCGAAAGGAACCCACATGACCACATCGACGTTGCACTGGTCGAACGCCGACACCGAGGTCCACAAGGTGGTGGTCGGCCCGTACGAGAACAACGTGTTCGTCGTGCGCTGCCTCGCAACGGGCGAAGCGGTGCTGCTCGATGCCGCCAACGAGCACGAGCAGTTGCTCGAGCTCTGTCAGCGTCTCGGGGTGAAGCGCGTGCTCGAGACACACGGCCACTGGGACCACATCCAGGCGGTCCCGGCAATGCGCGAGGCCGGCTACGAGGTCGCCGTGACGTCGCTCGACGCCCCGATGCTGAGCGAGGTCGGCTACGACGTCTTCATCGACGACGCCGAGGTGATCGAGGTCGGCCGCCTCCGGCTCCACGCGATCCACAACCCCGGCCACACCCCGGGCTCGATCTCGTTTGCACTCGCCGACACGCCACTGCTTTTCACGGGCGACACCCTGTTCCCGGGCGGCCCGGGCAACACGTCGTTCGAGAACGCCGACTTCGACACGATCATCACCTCGATCACCTCGAAGCTCTTCACGTTCCCGGATGACACGATCGTGTTGCCGGGCCACGGCCTCGACACCACGATCGGCACCGAGCGCCCGCACTTGGAGGAATGGATCGAGCGAGGCTGGTAGCCGTGCGCTACGACGAGCGCCCGGTCGACGACACACCGGTTCACACCGACGATCTCCCGCTGACGCCGATCCGCGACCGCAACATCCCGGCTACTGCATGGGTCGAGGCGCCCGACAGCCTGCTCCGGCTCGGCGACGACCTGCCAGGCCAGCCGATTGCCGACTACAAGCGTCGTATCGGACCGTGGCTGCTGTGGCGGGCCGGCCCGGCCAAGGGTGCTGACGCCCGCTACTGGGCGGCCCGCCACGATCAACTGGACGAGCCGGTGACGTTGCGGCTCCATCCCGATGGCAGCGCCGACGGCGTCGGTCCGAGCGCGGCGCACCACGACCGCTTTCGGTCCTGGAAGGAAGACCTCAGGGACGCGTGAGCGCCGACAGGCTGTTCGCTCGGAGCCGTGCGAATCAGTCGCGACGACGAAGCCTGAAGGCACCGGGCCCCCACGGGAACTTGCTCGGCACCTCCATCGGCGGTGGGGGTGGAATGAAGCCTCCGGACCACATCTCTCGAGCGAGGAACGCGTCAACGGCTTCGACGATCAATGTCTCCCTCGTGACGCCGCGTCGATCGGCGGACTGATCGAGACGGGCGACGTCTGCGGGACGCAGCGGGACCGAGAGGATCACGGCCTCCTGCATCTGCTCGGATGACGAGGGTTCAGACACCACCTCAACGGTATCGGGGTGGCGGCCCACGAGACCGACCGGTCAGCTGGGCGTGACCGAGCCGTCGTAGTACTGCCGGGCGAGCTCCCACGCCGCGATGCCGCACTCGTAGCCGATCTCACGACCACGGAGGTCGTCTGCGGGCACGTGGATGCCTCCGTACAGGCGTGAGACCCCCGCGTCGTCAGCGGCATCTGCGTACGTTGCCCACTGCAGCACGATCTCCTCGTCGGGCCCAGATTCGAACTCGAGCGAGTCCTCCTCGATGCGCCATTCGCCCAAGCCCCCGGGGAAGAACTCGCTGCCGGTGATCCCCGTGAGCACCTCTGCAGCGGCGCGGCTGAACGTGCTGTGACCGGAGACGTACCCGGCGAACGAGGGCGTGACGAACGTGGGCCGCTGATAGGGCACCCAGTCGGCAGCGAGGATCCAGCCGACACCAGAGGTCTGCGTCTCGGGATCTTCGGGCGGACCCATCCATGTTCGCACGGCGATCTCCCCGACGTGATCGGCGAGGTCCTCATGACGCGCGGCAGGCGAACTCGATTCGGCGGTCACCACTTCGACGAGGCCTGGCTCGAGCAGCAGCCCATCCTGGTCGAACGACGGAAGCGTCGGGTCGCTCGACTGACCGAGTTCTCCCATGTAGCGGATCATCGAGATCGGTCGACTCGAGTCGTAATAGCCCTTGACTCCCCATGCTGAGATCGCCGCATCGTGGGTCGCTCCGTTCACGGCCAGGTACAGCTTCGTATCCCACTCGAGGCGATCAACCGCCGGCCCCTGACCACCGACCCGGAGCGGACCGAGCGCCTCGAAGTCATCGCTGACGGCATTGGCGATCGAGTTCCAGTGGCCGGGCGGTGTCTCCGATGCCGGGCCGTCCGCCCAGTACTCGGCGATGATGCGTCCGTAGTCGCCGAGGGCGACCAGGTTCGGCACGTACGGCTCGTCGGTGATCGGGTTCAGATCGCGGCCGCCGCCGTCGTACGTGCCGAGCACGTGGTTGCCCTGAGACGCCGGGGAGATGTCGATGGTCGCTTCCATGTCGGGGTCGAGCATCGCGCTGTAGCGCAGGACCTCATTGGCCTCCTCCTTGAACGTCTGATCGGTCAGCGGGTCGCCCAGCATCGGTGGTGGCCCAGGATCCAGCAGCGGCGCGTCAGCACGCTCGGGAAGAGCGAAGGAGGTGACGCTTCCCCAGTGCGGACCCACGAATGTCTGAACCGTCTCGTCGAGAGGCAGGCCGTTCTGGGCCACCATCTTCTCGAGTTCGAGTGGTTGCCATCGGTTCGGATCGTCCATCACGGTGCCCGTTCGGTCGACGACCAGCGGCGGATTGACCGGTTCGTAGTCAACAGCGTCGTAACCATCGGCCTCGTTCGAGCCGTCCTGCAGACCTTGCGCCAACACAGCAGCTGCGATGCGGTTGCCGAGCGCTGCGGGGCTGTCTCCCTCGACGGTCGTGATCGACGCGTCGTAGCAGAGTTCAGCCATCAACTCGTCCAATCGCGTGACCGAGATCTCCGCCTGCGGCGACGGCAGGTATCGCTCGACAAGGATGCGATAGGCCGCATAGCTCATCGCCTCCTCGCGCGCCGCCGTCACATCGTCTGGGTCATGCTGCTCATCGACGAAGACGGCCGATGACACCGGGTCGTACGCAGACCATGCGTCCCACATCGCCGCCGAGGAATGGAACAGGTTGCGGGCGTGCACCGTCGGCGCCGGAAAGTCGTTGCGAATGGCCGCCAGAACCGCCTCGTTCCACTGGCGGGCGACCGACCACTCCGGATGCTCGGTGGTGCGAACACACGAGTCCGACGAGTCGCCGTCATCGCCACGCGAGATGACCACTCCGGCCGCGATCACGGCCCCGATCGTGACGATCGCCCCGACGCCGAGCGCGATTGCGGTCCTGGTTCGCACTTGCTGTCTCCACCCTTCGATCGAACTGGTCGCCGACCCTAGTGTCGGCGACCTGGATTGGCCGGTCGGCCCGTGCCCCTACTCGGGCTCGACCGGGTCGACGCGTACGACTTGATCCGCTCCGACATCGGCGAGGGTGGTCACCTGGCCATTCGGCCACCGAACGGTCAACTCGGCGACCCGGTCGGCCGAGCCGAGACCGAAGTGTGCCCGTGGATCCTCCGACGACAGATAGCTGCTGCCTGCCTGGAGCTCACGCACGAGCCGGGTGCCGTCGTCGAGCGTGACCGTCACGCGGGCGCCTGGCGCCGGGCTCTGGGTCGCCACCTCGATCCAGTGCCCCCCTGCGCCGACGTTACGGAGCAGCACGAGATCGCCGCCGATCGTTCCCAGCGCGATGTCGACATCGCCGTCGTTGTCGTAGTCCGCTGCCGCGGCGCCCCGCGCGAGGATCGGCCCGAGCCGTTCGAGGCCGACCGCCGCCGACACGTCGGTGAACCCAGGGTCACTGCCGGCCCCGGAGCGGTTCTCCAGGAGAAGCGCCGGTTCGGCATCCGCGGCGAGGTCACGAATGGGGATGGCCCCGTGGGCGAAGAACAGGTCGAGGTCGGTGTCGAGGTCGACATCTGCCCAGACCGCCCCCCAGCCGGTCGATCCCTCACCGAGGTCCGGAAGTCCGATCGACGGACGCGCGTCGTCGAACGAGAGCCCGTTGCGATCCGACTCGTTCCACCAGAGCACATGACGTTCGGTCAGTTGGTTGGTGACGACCAGATCCGATCGGCCGTCGCCGTTGCCGTCTCCGGAGGCAACGCCCATACCAGCACCGTCGTCGCCGACACCTGCGTCGACGCCGACCTCGACGAACCGGAACCCTGAGTCGCCGTCAGCGGATCTGTTCTCGTACAGATCGTTGGGTGTCGTGTCGTTCGCAACGTAGAGGTCGAGATCGCCGTCATCGTCCAAGTCGCTCAGCACCGCTCCCAGGCCGTAGTCAGGTCCGTCGGGCTCGATCCCGACCTCCGCTGCGACCTCGCGGAATCGGATCCGGCCCGCGCCTGACTCCGGGGTGCCATCGCTGAGGAACAGCAGGTCGGGTTCGGGCTCAGAGGTGTTCGGAAAGCCCTTCGACGTCCCGGCGACCGGCCGGTTGAGATCGGTGTATCCGGCGACGAACAGGTCGGGCCAACCATTTCCGTCGACGTCGCCGACTGCGGCACCGCTGTGCCAGCCGAACGCGTCGACACCCGACGCATCGGCGTCGGCGACGAATCTGTCGCCGCCGTCGTTCCACAGCAGGACATTCTCGCGCTCGGTGGTGACGTACAGGTCGGTCCACCCGTCGAGGTCCAGATCCGCCGCGACGCACCCGTTCGCCCTCGTCTCGAGTCCCGTCGCGGTCGCGTCGGTGACATCGGCAAAGGATCCCGCCTCATTGCGGAACAGCTGACCACTCGGAAGCCCGCCGGCCCCGCGCCACTCACCCCACTCGCCGTTCGACCAGGTATTCGTCGCGTAGAGGTCGAGCCACCCGTCGCGGTCGTAGTCGATCCAGCAGATCCCGCCACCCATCATGGCCGCAGGGTCAGGATCGGTCCCGAATTGAAACGCTCCGTGGCGGAACTCGAGCCCGACCTCGGCTGCGACATCCTCGAAACCCACGAGGTTCATCGAAGCTGTCGGAGGCCGGTCGACGTCGGCACCCGCTGCCACGTCGGCACTGTTGGACGCGCAGCCCGACGCCACCAGTAGACCGCCGAGAGCGGTGAGCACGCCGGCCGGCCGATACCACCAGGCCCGACCGGCGTGCATCTCAGGTGAGGCCGCGGGCGGCGCGCCGTCGCTTCGACACCGAGTCGACCATGACGGCGAGCAGCAAGACAATGCCCGTGATGATGAACTTGATGCCCGAGTTCAGACCGAGCAGGTCCATGCCGTTCTGGATCGCGGTGATCACCAGCGCGCCGTACAGCGCTGAAACGATCCGGCCGGAACCACCGAACAGGCTCGTGCCGCCGATCACGGCAGCGGCGATCACGTTGAGCAGCAGGTTGCCGCCCCCGGTGTTGGTGGCGACCGAACGGAGCCGGGAGGCCAGGATCACGCCTCCCACACCCGCCATGAACCCGTTGATGGCGAACACGGCGATCCGGATGTTGTCGACACTGATACCTGCCCGACGTGCAGCTTCGGGGCTCCCACCGACGGCGTAGATGTGTCGGCCGAATGCCGTCCGCGTGGTCACGAACGTCCAGAACACGAGGAACACGCCCAAGGTGATCGTGATCTGTGGAACACCGCGGTCGGAGTTTGCCACCCAGGTGGCGTACACGACGACCAGAGCGAGGCCCACGATCTGTGCGATGACGATCGCGAACGGCTTCGCATCGAGGTTTCGGGCCTGGCGAGTGCGCATGGCGTTCAACTGTGTGGCGGCATAGGCGACGATGACCAGGACGGCGATGGTCCAGCCGACTCCGGCCGAGAGGAAGTTGTTGGCGATGTCGACCAACCGCTCGTCCTGAATGCGAATCGTTCCTGCGGTGGAGAACCGCGTGGTCAACCACAACACCACTCCGGACCACACGAGGAACCCGGCGAGTGTCGTGATGAACGATGGAATGCCGAGCTTGGTGATGATCAGCGCGTGTAGTAACCCGATCGCAGTCGTCACGACGACGGCACCCAGGATGGCAGCCCACCAGGGCCAACCCGGATCGCCCGGGCGTTGGAGCAGCGTCATCACCACACCGCCGACCGCAGCGACGAACGCCACGGACAGATCGATCGACACCACTTCACCGTCGGCGATCAGGAGGATGAAGACGATGCCCATCGCGAGCGCCGCGACGGGTGCCATCTGGAGCAGCAGGTTCGTGAAGTTGCGAGCGGTGAGGAACTGCTCTTCGAGCACCCCGAAGATCAGCACGATGATGATCAGGCCGAGGATGATCGGGAGCGCACCGAGTTCGCCGGCCTTGACGGCGTTCCAACGCTGCTTGAGGTACTCGCTGACGCCCGTGGTCGGCGCAGCGAAACCGGAGCCGCGTGGCGAGGTCGACGCTGGTGCGTTCTGCGCGCCGGCGGATGCCCCGCTCGGGGGCGTTGAGGTTTCTGCCGCAACGGCATCGGAGTTGTACGGAGACGGATGGTCGCTCATGACGCCACGTCCTCGTCCATGCCTGGCACGAACTTCATCTCGCCGGCCGTGATGGCGTGGACCACGTCCTGCTGAGTGCATGATCGTCGATCCATGACCGCCACTTGCTGGCCGAGTCGAAGGACCGTGATGCGATCGGCGACCTCGAAGATGTCGTGCAGGTTGTGGGAGATCAGCACCACGGCGTAGCCCTGTTCTGCGAGGCGGCCAACGAGGTCGAGCACCTGGCGTGTCTGGGCGACGCCGAGCGCCGCCGTTGGTTCGTCGAGGATGACCAGCTTCGAATCGCCCCACATGATCGCCTTGGCGACTGCGACCGCCTGACGCTGGCCGCCCGACAGTCCTGCGACGGTCTGTCGCACCGAGCGCAGCGTGGTCACCTTCAGGCTCTCCAACGTCTCGCGTGCCTGCTGTTCCATCGAGACCTCGTCGAGCACGCCGCGCCGGAGTCGCTCACGGCCGAGGAACATGTTGGCGACGACGTCGAGGTTGTCGGCCAACGCAAGGTCCTGGTACACCACCTCTATGCCCAGAGCGGCGGCGGCTCGGGGGCCGTGGATCTTGACCGACTTGCCGTCGAAGAAGGTCGTGCCCTCATCGAAGGGGTAGATCCCGACGATCCCTTTGATCAGTGTCGACTTGCCCGCACCGTTGTCGCCGACGAGCGCCATCACCTCACCGGCTCGGACCTCGAAGTCGACACGGTAGAGCGCATGTACCGCACCGAAGGCCTTCGACACCCCCTCACAGCGCAGCAGCGGCGCTTGGCCCGAAGTTCCAGTGTCCGTCATCGATTCTTCCCCCTCGTTCGTGTATTCGATCACTACGCGAAGCATCCGTGGCACGAGCGCCGGAGCACTCCTGCCACGGATGCCCTCACGTGTTGCAGTTTGTCACCGGGAGACGGACGAGCCGTCCCCCGGCGTGTTCGATCAGCCGTTCTCGACGCAGAAGTCCGTCTCGGCGACGTCGCCGGTGCAGATTTCTTCGATCGTGCGGAACCCGTCGGCGATGACGGTCTCCAAGATGTTGTCGATCGTGACAGCGATCGGGACGAGTGCGATGTACGGCACCACTCCGTCGGGGCTGTCGGTCGGCTTGCCATCAGCATCGATGCCGATGATCTCGAAGTCACCGGTCTGGCCGGTGATGTCCTCACCGGCGCGCAGTGCGAGTGCGATCTGCGCACCGACGGCTGCCTCGGCGGCGATCGGCTTGTACACCGTCATCGCCTGCTTGCCGAGCAGGATGTTCTGGATGCCGGCGGTGGTTGCATCCTGACCGCTGACCGGGATCGTTGACGGGTCGAGCCCGGCGCTCTCGATCGCAGCGATCACCGAGTTGGCGATGCCGTCGTTGGCGGCGAACCAACCGTTGATGTCGTTCTCGGCACCGACGAGGATCTGCTCGGCGATCGCAAGGGCCTCGGCGTTGTCCCAGCCCGGAGTGAACTGGTCAGCGACCAGCTCCCAGTCGCCTGCGCCAACCCTGGCCTCGACGGTCTCGTTGTAGCCGTCACGGAACAGGAAGGCGTTGTTGTCTTCCTCGCCACCGTTCTGCATCACGACCTTTGCAGGCGACACACCCAGTGCGTCGATTGCTGGCTCGAGAACCGACGCCATCGTGGCGCCCACAGCAACGTTGTCGAAGCTGACATAGGCCGCTCCGCCTGCGCTTCCCTCGGTGTTGAACCGGTCGTACTCGACGACCTGGACACCGGCGTCAGTCGCCAGGTCGATGATCGTCGCGCCAGAGCCTGAGTCATTGCTCGTCAGCACGATGACCGACGCACCATCGCCGATGGCCTGCTCGGCCTGGCTGATCTGCGTGGCGGCATCGCCTTCGGCGTTCACGATGCTGTAGTCGGTGCCCTCGGCGAGGCCGGCGGCGTCGAATGCTTCTGCGAAGAAGCGTCGATCGTCCTTCTCCCAACGGTCGGACGTGGCCGAATCCGGGAGCAGCACCCAGATGCTGCCTTCGCCCGAAGCGGCTTCGCCGCCACCGGCGTCGGTGCCTTCGGTTGCGTCGGTGCCTTCGGTCTCGGTCTCGGAAGACCCTCCGTCGTCATCGCTGCCGCAGGCCGCCGTGAGCAGTGCGAGTGCTCCGACCAGGCCGACAAAGGTGCGTGTCGATTTCCTCATGTGCGTACTCCCCCTCTGGAGTTGTATGGGTGTGTTGTGATTTCGAGCGGTTCACATCGCTCGGCCTGTCGGCCCGGTGGTTTGTCATCGGTGTCGACAAATGCATCTTCAGTTTGTTCCACGCCGAAGGCAATGTCAAGAACCCGCGACGAACGCAGGGTCCGCCAGGAGCGGGGCAAACGCCAGCTCTGCTGCACCCAGGAGCGCGGCATCACGCCCGAACGCCGCGCCGACAACCGGTACGGAGCGATCGAGTCCATGGATCCGTCGTCTGGCAATCTCGGCGTCGAGCGAGGGGCGAACACTCGGCAGGATGCGGTTGAACAACGTGCCGAGCACAACGACGTCGGGATCGAACGCGTTGATGAGCCCCGCAATGCCGACACCGAGCCACCGCCCTTCTTCGGCCAGCGCCTCGAGCGCCCGAGACTCACCGGCGGCCGCGCGTTCGAGCAGCTCGCCGACCGCAGTGGTCCCGCCATCGACGTCCAAGCCGGCACGATCGAGCAAGGCCCGCTCACCGACGACGGTCTCCCAGCATCCGATGGACCCGCACCCGCACCGCACGCCTGCCGGGTCGACCGGAAGGTGGCCGAACTCGCCGGCGAATCCGGAACGCCCGCCCTGGCGCTCGCCGTTGACGACCACGCTGCCACCTACGCCGACTTCGCCCGACACGTACACGACATGCGCGGCCCCGACACCGGCGCCGAACGTGGCCTCCGCCTGGGCTCCGAGATCCGCGTCGTTGCCGACAGCGACGGGGACGGCAATCCCCAACGAGCTGGCGAGCAGCGCGGCGAAATCGACGTCGCGCCACTGCAGGTTCGGAGCCACCGACACGACGTGGTCGGCGCGTCGGACCAGTCCGGGGACGCCGACGCCAACTCCGACCACACGCCTGCCGTCCACGACGACCTTGCGACACCCCATCGCATCGACCTGCTCGACGATGTCCGCGAGCACCTCGTCCAGCAGTACGCAATCGCGCGCTCGAGCGACTCGCCGGTTGCGCACCACAGCGCCGTCGAGCCCGACGAGCGCAACGCCGAGTTCATCGACGCCGATCTCGACTGCGAGCGCGCCAAGGCTGTCGGGATCAACCCGCACGACCGGTGACGGCCGCCCCGGACTGCCATCGGGCAGAGCGGTTTCCTCCTCGACGAGACCCAACTCAACGAGTTCCTTGACCAGGCCGCCGATCGCGCTACGCGTGAGACCCGTGGCGGCCACGAGTCCCGAACGCGAGACCGGGCCTCCTCGGCGAAGGCGATCGAGCACGGCGGCAAGGTTCGCCTGCCGCACCGTTCTCGGTCGTACGGGTGGAGCGCCTTCGCGCGTCACGTGATCGTCACCCCCAATGCCATCTCCATTTCGGCCCGCCGTCGAATCGGCCGCACCCATTGCACTGTAGATCGATGTTTGTAATAGTTGTCAACAAATATCCGACAACTTCAGGACTCGCCATGACCGAACCGTTCTTCGCCGACATCGACCACATCCAATACGACGGACCCGACTCCGACAATCCACTGGCGTTCCGGTGGTACGAAAAGGATCGAGTCGTTGCCGGCAAGACGATGGCCGAGCAGCTCCGCTTCGCCGTGTCGTACTGGCACTCGTTCAGTTCCGAGGGCATCGACATCTTCGGCTCCGGAACGCTCGACCGGCCTTGGCTCGATCCTGCTCGAGATCCAATGGACGCCGCCAAGGAGAAGATGGCCGTGGCGTTCGAGTTCATCTCGAAACTCGGCGCTCCGTTCTACTGCTTCCACGACCGCGACATCGCGCCCGAGGGCTCGACGTTCGCCGAGTCGTGTCGCAACTTCGACGAGATGGTCGACCTCGCCGCCGAGCACCAGGAACGCACCGGCGTGCAACTGCTGTGGGGTACCGCCAACCTGTTCTCGCACCCTCGTTTCCAGGCAGGCGCCGCCACGAACCCCGACCCCGATCTGTTTCGGTACGCCGCAGCCCAGGTCGCCCACTGCATGACCGCCACGCACCGCCTGGGGGGCGCCAACTACGTGCTCTGGGGTGGCCGTGAGGGCTACGACACGCTGCTCAACACCGACATGGGGCGCGAACTCGACCAGCTCGGGCGGTTCTTCAACCTGGTCGTCGAGCACAAGCACGCGATCGGATTCGACGGGCTGATCCTGATCGAGCCGAAGCCGTTCGAGCCCACCAAGCATCAGTACGACTACGACGTCGCGACCGTCCACGCCTTCCTGCAGAAGTATGGACTCGAGAACGAGGTCAAGGTCAACATCGAGGTGAACCACGCCACCCTCGCTGGGCACGATTTCGCCCATGAGATCGCGACCGCATTCAACGCGGGGATCTTCGGCTCGATCGATGCCAATGCCGGCGATGACCGCCTCGGTTGGGACCTCGACCGGTTCCCGGTGTCGGTCGAGCAGATGACGCTCGGCATGCTGGAGATCCTCCGTGGCGGCGGGTTCACGACGGGCGGGATGAACTTCGATGCCAAACTGCGACGCCAGTCGAGCGATCGCAACGACCTGTTCCACGCGCACATCGGCGGCATGGACACCATGGCGCGAGCACTGCTGGCCGCACAGTCGATCATCGACGACGGTGAACTCGACCGCCGCGTTGCCGACCGATACGCCGGCTGGGACACCGCCAACGACATCACGGGAGGAGCCAGCCTCCAGGACCTCCACGACGGCCAGCTCGCGAGCGACAAGGAACCGACCCGCACGAGCGGCCACCAAGAAGCCCTCGAGAACCTCGTGGCCAAACACATCGAACGCACCCGCTGAACCGTTGTACCGCAACCGTTCTCGTGAACAACTTCACCTCTGGCAGGCGAACTTGTTCACCAGAACGGATTTCTCCTATGGGGACAGGGGGAATTGGTGGCGGCGGTAGAATCCGACCATGGCGTTCGATCTCGAGACGGTGCGCAAGGAGTTCCCGATCCTCGCCCGTGAGATCGACGGCAAGCCACTCATCTACCTCGATTCCGGCAACACCTCGCAGAAGCCGCGTCGGGTGATCGACGCGATGACCGAGTTCCTCGAGAACTCCTACGCGCCGATCAACCGCAGCTCCTACCGCCTCGCCGGCGAAGCCACCGACGCCTACGAGGGCGCACGACGCGCCGTTGCCCGCCTCATCAATGCGTCGTCGACCGACGAGGTCGTGTTCACCAAGAACGCCACCGAGTCGATGAACCTGATCGCTCGCTCATGGGGCGGCGCCAATCTCGGCGAGGGCGATGCCGTGGTGCTGACCCATCTGGAACACCACGCGAACATCGTCCCGTGGCAGATGCTGCGCGACGAGCGCGGCATCGAGATCCGCTGGGTACCGCTCACTGCGGACGGGCAACTCGACCTCAGCGATCTCGACCGTATCCTCGACGGTGCCAAGCTCTTCTCGTTCACCGCCATGAGCAACGTCCTCGGCACGCTCCCCCCGGTCGCCCAACTCTGCGCTGCTGCCCATGATGCGGGCGCCCTCGCCGTCGTCGACGCCTGCCAGTACGTCCCGCACAACGCCACCGACGTGCAAGCCTGGGGTGCCGATCTCGTGGCGTTCTCGAGCCACAAGATGTGCGGGCCATCAGGCATCGGGATGCTGTGGGGGCGCATGGAGCTCCTCGACGCAATGCCGCCGTTCCTCGGTGGCGGCAACATGATCGACACCGTCACCCTCGACGGGTACACCACGGCTCCCGTCCCTGCGAAGTTCGAAGCGGGCACACCGGCGATCACTGAAGCCGTCGGCCTCCGAGCCGCGGTCGAGTTCCTCGAAGACCTCGGGATGGACGACATCCGTCAGCACGAGATCGACCTCACCCGGTACGCCCTCGACACACTCAACGACCGGTTCGGCGACGACATCACCATCTTCGGCCCCGATGACACGGCCGTGCGAGGCGGCGTCTTGAGCTTCGCATTCCGGGATCTCCACCCGCACGACGTCAGCCAGATCCTCGACGAACGCAACGTGTGCGTTCGCGCCGGACACCACTGCGCCAAGCCCCTCATGCAGGTGCTGGGCGTGCAGTCGACGACCCGGGCGAGCTTCTACCTCTACAACGGCACCGACGACGTCGACGCCCTGGCCGACGCCCTCGACAGCGCAACCGATATCTTCGGGTTCTGATGTCCGGCCTCGAAGACCTCTATCGCGAGATCATTCTCGACCACTACCGCACCCCGCGGAATCGTGGTGAGCTGGAATCGCCCCCTGCCGTCGAGTCACGCGGCCACAACCCGCTGTGTGGCGACGAGATCACGCTCTACCTCCTCGTCGACGGCGACGGCGACGACGCGGTGGTCAGCGACGTCAAGATCAGTGGCCAAGGCTGTTCGATCTCGCAGTCGTCGGCGTCGATGATGACCCAGGCCGTGATCGGCAAGTCGGTCGGCGAAGCTCGAGCGATGATCCGCCGGTTCCGTTCGATGATGGGCATCGAGGGCATCGAGTCGCAGCCCGGCGACGACGACATCGATCTCGGTGACCTCGAAGCGCTCCAGGGTGTCGTGAAGTTCCCGGTGCGCATCAAGTGCGCTGTGCTCGGCTGGACCACCCTCGCCGACGCCCTCGACCGCGCCTGACCGTCTCTCGCACCGCTTGCGATGAGCGAAACCGCCGTATCCGGTCGTCTCGCTCATCGCTGAGTCACGCGCAGTGCTTGCGATGAGCGAAACCGCCGTATCCGGTCGTCTCGCTCATCGCTGAGTCACGATTGTGGCGACGGGATCCTCGCCAGATCGACCACGACACCACCGCTGGCCGCCACGAGTTGCTGCGGTGTCAGCGAGAACACG
>DATLBC010000156.1:0-20858 GCA_035527095.1 Ilumatobacteraceae bacterium
CTGCGCGGGATGAACAGCATCACGAGCACGCCGACGAGCGGCAGGAAGGTGCCGACGCTCAGCAGCCAATTCTGATCGGTGAGAGTTTCCATGGGTTCAGAGTTGCTTTCAGCTCACGTTGACGAGGACGAGGACGATGGCGCCGACCGTGGCAGCGCCGAAGAGCAGCGCGCCGTATTGGCCGATCTTGCCGGACTGAGTGGGTTGCATGGCGTGACCGGCCTCGGAGGCGGCCCAACCGGATCCGTTGACGGCGCCATCCACGATCTTCTGGTCGATGTTGTCGTAGACCCACTCGCCGGTCTTGCGGGTTCCGACTCCGACACCGTTGACAGTGGCGTCGAGCACGTTCTGGTTGACCCAGTACGCCATCTTGGCGATCGGGTGGGCAACGGCCCGGACGATCACGTTCTCGTACAGGGCGTCGAGGTAGTACTTGTTCTTCAGGAAGAGGAACCCACCGCGCAACACCTTGTGGCGTTCGGTGAGGCCGACGAGCCGCTTGTCGCGGCGACCGTAGAACGCGACACAGAAGGCGATCGCCACCGCGTACCCGACAGCGACGACGCCGAGCGAGAGCAGGATCTTGCTGAACTTCGGCTCTGCATGGCTGACAGCCGGGAAGAAACAGACGGTTCCCGCTTCCGGAGCATCGAAGCCACAGCCCGACTTCTTGGCGCCCTCCTCGCCTTCTTCGGCGCTGGGGACCACCGCGTATTCGACGAGCGAGGCGGACTCGCCGGGACCACCGGAAGCGAGGAACTCCTCGGTGACCACGGGTGTCGCCCGCGGCTCGACGTACGTCTTCATCAGTTCGACACCCTCACCGAATCGCGATGCGAGCGGCGTGGGATTGGCGAACCCGGCAAAGACTGCGAAGAACGCCAGGATCACGATCGGCACGAGAATCAGCGGACCCGACTCGTGCGGGCCTGCATGGTCGTCACCGTGATCATCACCGTGGTCATCGGCATGGGCGTTGGCCGCCGCGCCGAGCGAGCGGGGCTCGGGAGCGCCGACCGAGATGTGCTCCATCTCGTGCTCTTCGGCGTGTGCGTCGTCGTGGCCGTGCCCGGCGGCTGCGCCGCGCGGCTCACCGAAGAAGGTGAGGTAGGTCGCGCGCGTCATGTACATCGCGGTGAGCACCGCACCGCCGAGACCCACCCACATCAAGAACGTGTAGCTGTTGGCGCCGACATTGTCGATGATCTCGTCCTTCGACCAGAACCCGGCGAACGGGAAGACACCGGTGAGGGCGAGCGTCGACACGATCCAGGCCGCGAATGTGATCGGCATCTTCTTTCGCAGCCCGCCCATGTCCTTCTTCATGTCGAAGGAGTGGTGAGAACCCGAGTGGCTCACCGAGCCGGCGCAGAGGAAGAGGGCACACTTGAAGAAGGCGTGGGTGAAGATGTGGAACACCGCCGGCAACCAGGCGCCGGTGCCGAGGCCCAGCATCATGTAGCCGAGCTGGCTGACCGTCGAGTAGGCGAGCACCTTCTTGATGTCGTCCTGCACGAACGCGAGCAGCGCGGCGATGACGATCGTGATCGCACCGATGATCGCAATGAACGACAGCCCGCCGGTGCCGATGTTGAACCCTTCCCAGAAGACCGGGTAGATCTGCGCGACGAGGAACACGCCGGCGACGACCATCGTCGAGGAGTGCAACAGCGACGACACCGGCGTGGGGCCGGCCATCGCGTCGGGCAACCATGTGTGCAACGGGAACTGACCGGACTTGCCGATGCAGGCGATGAACAGCGCGACCGCTCCCCACAGCAGGAACTGGGTGTTGGCCTCGCCCGACAACGCCCATGCCTGAATGGCGGCGATGTTGAACCCGTTCGAGTCGAGGTTGTCGACCGCCCACTGGTTGGCGCCGAAGAAGATGATCGCCGTGCCGACGAGCAGGCCGACGTCGCCGACGCGCACGGTGAAGAACGCCTTGAGCGCGGCGCGGCTGTTGGCGTCCTCCTCCCACCAGTGCCCGATCAGCATGAACGAACACAGGCCCATGATCTCCCAGCCGAGAATCAGCTGGACCATGTTCTCGGCCATCAGCATGATCAGCATGCCGCCGGAGAACAGAGTGATCGCCGCAAAGAAGTGCGTGTAACGCCGGTCGCCGCGCACATAATCGACGCTGAAGACCTGGACGAGCAACGAGATGAACGCAACGAGCGCGATCAGCAGGATGGAGAGGCCGTCGATGCTCGAGCCGATGCCGAACTCGAGGCCAGAGTTCTGCCACCACACCCAGGTCGTGACCACCGGATCGATGAAGGGCTTGGCTTCACCCTCGGTGGCCTGAGGGAGGACGCGTCCGAATGCTTGGAGCAGCCCACCAGCTTCCTTGCCGGCGCCGTCGGCCGCGTCGGTCCGCTGGATCCACTGGATGGCGCCGCCAACAGCGATCACGAGCGTGGCCGCCATGGAGGCGAGCCCGACTTCGGCGCCCTTCATCGGGAGCTTCTTGCCGAACGCGATGATGATCGCGAACGCGATCACCGGGATCAGACCGACCAGCCACGCGTTCTCGAGGAACCATCCCGAGGTCAGTTCGACAGTTTCTGCGCCAAGCATGTCAGCCCTTCATTTCCGACAGCTCGTCGAGGGCGATCGTCTTGCGGTTGCGGTAGATCATGAGCACCATCGCCAGACCGACGCCGACCTCGGCGGCGGCGATCGCGATCACGTAGAGGGCGAAGACCTGACCGTCGATGGCCCCGGTCATCAACGAGAACGCGACGAGATTGAGGCTGACTGCGTTGAGGATCAGCTCGATCGACATCAGCACCATCACCGCGTTGCGGCGAGCGATGACGCCGTAGACACCGATCGCGAACAGCGCTGCGGCGAGCAGGAGGAAGTTGACGGCGAGCATCGGTTCAGTCCTTCCGAGCGAGGACGATGGCGCCGATCGCGGCGGCGAGCAGGACGAAGGAGATCGCAAGGAACGGGACGAGGTAGATCGACAGGAACTGGTCGCTCAAGGCCACCGTCGGCGCAGGGCCGCGATCGGGCAGGGTGTCTTCGCCGAACGCGTCGAGGATCACCCAGGCGAGCAGAGCGAACAACACGACGCCGACGGGGATGCCGAGCGCCCAGCCCTTGTTGTTCAGGTCGGACTCCTTGCCGATCTGGGCTCTGGTCAGCATGATGCCGAACAGGAACAGCACCATCACGGCGCCGATGTAGACGAGCACCTGCGAGATCGCGACGAACTCGGCAGCAGCCAGGATGTATTGCGCGGCGATTCCAGAGAGCACAACCACGAGCCACAACGCTGCGTGCACCACGTTCTTCGTGGTGACCACATTGAGCGCAGCAAAGATCATGATCGCCGCGATGATGCCGAAGGCGACGTTCTGCGCGACGTTCACGCTGTCGGCGGCGAGGATCACGGCACTCACTTCTTCTGGGCTCCCGCTTCGAGCTCTGGCGCCTCGGGAACGGTCTCCATCCACTCGCCGAGCTTCTCCTTGTCGTGGAGCAGGTCGGCGATCTTCGGCTCGGAGTACTCGTACTCCGGGCTCCAGAAGAGGGCGTCGAACGGGCACACCTCGACACAGATGCCGCAGTACATGCACAGCGCGTAGTCGATGTCGAAGCGGTCGAGATGATTGACCTGGCGCGGCTTGCCGCCCGCGCGGCGCGGCGGAGCGAGCTGCTTGTGTCCCTCGATGTAGATGCACCAGTCGGGGCACGAGCGCGCGCAGAGCATGCAGGCGGTGCAGTTGTCCTCGTGCAGCGCGATCACGCCGCGCGCACGGATCGGCGGTGCTTCCTTCTCGTGGGGATACTGCACCGTGTTGGCGCCGTCGACGATCGTGTCCTTGAGGATGCCCAGCGTGATGCCGAGACCTTTGAACAGACCGGGAACCTTGGGCTTCTCGGGCATCAGAACGTGACCTTCAAGATGGCGGTGATGGCGGTGTTGGCGAGTGCCAGCGGGATGAGCACCTTCCAGGCGAAGGTCTGCAGCTGGTCTTCACGGAACCGGGGGAAGCTGAAACGCACCCACATGATGATGAAGGTGAGCACCAACATCTTCGTGAACATGATCAGCGGGCCGGCGACGTTCATCCAGTTGTCGACGCTGTCGATCGTGGTCCAGCCGAACCAGTCGAACGGGATGCCCCAGCCGCCGAGGAAGAGCACCGAGGCGATGAGGGCGAACACGCCGGCAGTCGCGAACTCGGCGATGAAGAAGATCAGGAAGCGGAAGCCCGAGTACTCGGTCATGTAGCCCGACACGAGTTCGGACTCGGCGATCGGCATGTCGAACGGCGCCTGGGTGAGCTCGGCCTGCACGGCGATCATGAAGATCAGGAATCCGATGAACTGGGTGAAGATGTAGGGGTTGCCGATGCCGCCCCAGCCGAAGATCTCACCGGTGTTCTGCGCGACGGTGATGTCCTGGAGGTTCATCGAACCGGCCTGGATGACCACGCCGAGCGTGGCGAGCACCATGGGGAGTTCGTAGGCGATCAGCTGGCCGGCGGCGCGCAGGCCGCCGAGCAGCGAGTACTTGTTGGCGCTCGCCCAACCGGCGATCAGGATGCCGAGCACGCTGACCGACGCGACCGCCAGGCCGTAGAAGATGCCCACTGCGAAGTTCGTGAACAGGGCATCGGGTCCGAACGGAATGACGACGACGAGCAGGAACGTCGACAACAGCACGACGAGTGGCGCGATCTTGAAGATGCTCTTGTCGGCGGCCTCAGGGGCGAGGTCCTCCTTCTGCATCCACTTGCCGACTTCGGCGACGAGCTGCAATGAGCCGTACGGACCGGCTTCCATCGGCCCGAGGCGACTCTGCATGAACGACATCATCTTGAACAGGAAGAGGTACACGATGGTGCCGGCCGGCAACAGCACGGCGACGAGCCCACCGAGCACGCGCAACAGCGACTGCCCCCAGTAGGGGATCTCAATGGCGAGCTGGATCACCGGTCGATGTCTCCGAGGATGAAGTACAAGCTGGCGAGGATCGTGATGATGTCGGGCACGTAGACGCCCTTGAGCGCCCACGGCACGATCGAGATGTTGTTGAAGCTCGCGGAGCGGATCTTGACGCGAAACGGCCCGAGGTCACCCTTCGAAACGACGTAGTAGCCCATCTCGCCGAGCGGGTTCTCCGTCGACACCCAGGCTTCGCCCTCGGGCACCTTGATGATGCGTGGCACCTTGGTCATGATCGGCCCGGCGGGGATCTGATCGAGCAACTGCTCGACGATCTTGCACGACTCGCGGGTCTCTTGCAGACGAACCCAGCACCGCGCCCAACTGTCGCCATCGGGGTGGGTCCACACGGTCCAGTCGGCCTTGTCCCACGACATCGCGATGTCCTGATCGCGTCGCAGGTCGTAGTCGACGCCGCTGGCGCGCAGGTTGGCGCCCGACAGGCCGTAGTCCTTGGCAACGTCGGCGGGAATGATGCCGATGCCGCGCATGCGGCTCTGGAAGATCTCGTTGCCGAACAGGAGATCTTCGATGATGTCGCAGAACTCACGGAGCTTGACCATGACCTGCCGGGTCTCGTCGATCCAGCCCTTGGGGAGGTCGTCCTTGAGCCCGCCGATGCGGTCGAAGTTCGGGTGGAATCGACCGCCGGTCGCGCTCTCGATCAGGTTGAGCACGTACTCACGGTCACGGAACGCGAGGAACACCGGCGTGATGGCGCCCATCTGCACGCCGAGGTCGCCGAGGAACAACGACACGTTGGCGATGCGCGACAGCTCGAACAGGATCGTGCGGATCACCTGCGCACGCGGCGGCGCTTCGATGTCCATCAACTTCTCGGCGGCGAGGATGAACGGGACCTCGTTGGCGAAGCTGCCGAGCCAGTCGATGCGGTTGACGAGCGACGTCACCTGCGGGAACGTGCGGACCTCGGTGAGCTTTTCGTACCCGCGGTGCATGTAGCCCGCCGACGGTTCGGCCCACACGACCTGCTCGCCGTCGAGGCGACAGATGATGCGCAACGTGCCGTGGGTCGCCGGGTGCTGCGGGCCGATGTTGAGGGTCATGCCCTCGGTCTCGAGCTCGACGTTGAGGCGTGCGTCAGCGGCCTGGCTGGCGATGTAGCTCAGCTGCTGGCGGTCGGACAGCGTGGTCACGAGGCATCCTCACTTGCGGCGGTCGCAGGCTCGGCAGCCGGCGGCTCCTCGTCTTGTGCCGGCATCGGTTCGACGTCGACGATGCCGGGCCACGGCTTGATCATGCGCGACAGCAGCGGGAAGTCCTTGCGCAGCGGGTACCCCTCGAAGTCGGTGGGCAGGTACATGTTGCGCAGGTCGGGGTGGCCGTTGAAGCCGATGCCGAACATCTCGTGGCACTCGCGCTCGTGCCAGTTCGCACCCGCGAACACGGAGGTCCACGAGTCGACGGCGAATGGCTCGTCGGGCACGTCGGCCTTGATCGTGACGCCGACGTGGCGGTCGAGGTCGACGAGTCGGGCGAACACTTGGAAGCGCGTGTCGCCGCCGGTGACGCCCTGGCGGATCTCGGTGTCGGGTTCCTGCGGCTCGGCGGTCGGGTCTTCTTCGCCCTTGCCGTACGGCGACGGCAGCCAGTCGAGACCGGAGATGAAACCGAAGTGGGTGAATCCGGCCGCCTTCAGGGCCTCGGCCGCCTGGCGCCAGGCGCCGGTCTGCACCCGGATCCACAGGTCGTCGTTGGGAGTGATGTGCGTATCGACGACGCCGTCGCCGATACGCCGACGAAGATCGTCGATGATGCCCTCGCGCAGCCCGTCGCCGGGAAGCGCCTGGGGTTGGTCGTCGGTGTCGGTGGCGTCACTCAATGGGGCCACCGCCCACCACGATCGGTTCGCGCTCGGGCGTCGCCGGCGACTCGACGGCCGGGGCGGCGGCGACTCGTTCACGCTCGCGAGTGGCCTGATTGGTGGTGAACTCGTCACCGCGCCACTTGGCGGCCATGTCTTCGTTCTTGATCCGCTGCTGCAAGAGCACGACACCTTCGAGCAGGGCCTCGGGGCGCGGCGGGCAGCCGGGGATGTAGACGTCGATCGGGATGATCTGGTCGACACCCTTGGTCACCGAGTAGCTGTCCCAGTACGGGCCGCCACAGTTGGCGCACGACCCCATCGAGATGGCGTACTTCGGCTCGGGCATCTGCTCCCACAGCCGCTTGATGGCGGGCGACATCTTGTCGGTGACGGTGCCGGAGATGCAGACGAAGTCCGCCTGGCGCGGGCTGGCCGGCAGCGGGATCACGCCGAGGCGCATCACGTCGTAGCGTGGCGAGCCGAACGCAGCACCCATCTCGATCGCGCAGCATGCAAGGCCCCACTGGTACACCCACAGCGAGTACGAACGACTCATGTTGAACAACTTGGTGAGGGGGGCCGGCATCCGGCCTCGATCGACGAGACCCATGTCAGCTCCACGCTCCATTCATGTCGGTCATCCTCACACCCACCGGAGCAATCCGCGCTTCCAGGCGTAGACCAGTCCATCGAGCAGCAACACGATGAAGATCAGCATGGCAACCAGCCCGAAGGTGCCGTACCGCTCGATGTTGGCGGCCCACGGGAAGAGAAACACCGCTTCGACGTCGAAGATCACGAACAGCAGGGCGAACACGTAGTAGCGGACCTGGCTCTGCGACCAGCCGATCCCGACCGGGTCGACGCCCGATTCGTAGGCGATGCCCTTGTCGTAGTTGGGCCTCGACGGCCGAACGAGGGCTGCCAATCCGAGAAGGATTCCGCCGATCGCCAGGGCAGCGAGGCCGAACCAGACCACGGTCAAGTAATCGCGCAGGAACTCCGACATCGGGTCGAGAACTTATCAGGGGCCGGGAAAACCCACCCAAATGTTGCTCCCCGGATCCGAACGACCGGCGGTGATCGGTGCGAGCACATGCGCTCCACTCACCGCATTGTCGTGCGGTCAGATCTGAGCAGCCGTGTCGGTCTCGAGTTCGTCCGCAGCGACCTGCGGACTCAGGACCGGTTGATCACGCCGGCGAGTGGGGCTCCGATGGCCGGGAACACGATGAACGCCCACACCTGACCGAGTGCCCAGTCACCCTGGAACACGGCCGTGGCGAGCGAGCGGGCCGGGTTGACCGACGCGTTCGACACCGGGATCGAGACCAAGTGAACGAGGGTGGGACCGAGACCGGCCGCGATCGGTCCGAAGCCACTTGGTACGCCGTCGGAGTTCGTCGTGCCGAGCACGATCAACACGAAGACCGCCGTGGCGACGATCTCGAGGATCGCCACCGAGAGCAAGGCGAACCAGCTGGCGAGTGATCGCCGGAGCCGTTCGAAGCAAACTCGGCGTCCTGGGCCGCGGACAGGTAGCCGTCCGTTCCGCCCAGCATCAGCGCGATGATTCCGGCGCCGATGATGCCGACGACGAACTGACCGACGAAGTAACCGCCCGCGACCCACAGGCGCGCCTGGCATCAGCGAAGCGACCGCAGGCGGACAGTTCGCTCACCGCTGCGCCCGCGAGCGGTGCGGAGATGAGCGAAGCGACCGCATACGGCGATGTCGCTCATCGGTGGCGGTTCAGGAGTCGAGGACCGGTGCGAGGTGCTGTTCGGCTTCCTCGATCGTCCAGCCCTTGCGCTCCGCGTAGGAGGCGAGCTGATCGCGTTTGATCTTGCCGACGCCGAAGTACTTCGCGTCGGGATGCGCGAAGTACAGCCCCGAGACCGACGACCCGGGCCACATTGCGAACGACTCCGTCAGCTCGACCCCGACCGCGTTCGACGCATCGAGCAGGTCGAACAGCGGCGCCTTCTCGGTGTGGTCGGGCTGGCTCGGATATCCGGGCGCCGGTCGGATGCCCCGGAACGATTCCTTCAGCAACTCGGTCGGCGCGAACGACTCATCCGGTGCGTAGCCCCAGAGTTCGGTGCGGACCCGTTCATGCATGCGTTCGGCGAACGCCTCAGCGATTCGGTCGGCGAGGGCCTTGAGCAGGATCGACGAGTAGTCGTCGTTCTCGGCTTCGAATCGCTCGGCGATCGCGATCTCCTCGGGTCCGGCGGTGACGACAAAGCCGCCGACCCAGTCGGCAACCCCGGCGTCGGCCGGCGCGATGTAGTCGGAGAGACTGAGGTTCGGCTTGCCATCCGTCTTGGTCGCCTGCTGGCGGATGCCGTGCAGGCGGGCCCGCTCACCGGTCCGCGATTCATCGGCATAGACAACGATGTCGTCGCCGTCGCCGTGCGCGGGCCAGAACCCGACCACCGCCTTGGGACGGAACCAGTGCTCGGCGACGATCTTGTCGAGCATGGCGAGCGCGTCGTCGTACAACGGCTTGGCGGCGTCCGCGAACTCGGGATCGGTCAAGACCTCAGGGAACCTGCTCCGAATACCCCAGGTGCGGAAGAACGGCGTCCAGTCGATGTACGGCACCAGCTCGGCGACGTCGTAGTCGTCGAACACGCGGGTGCCGGTGAACGTCGGCTCGGTGATCGTCGTGTGGTCGAAGGTGGCGTCGAGCGAGTTGGCTCGGGCGACCTCGAGCGCAACACGATCGCGTTCGACGGTTGCACGAGCGTGCGATTCGACGACGCGGGCGTACTCGGTTTCGAGTTCGGCGAGAAACCCTTCGCGCTGCGTGTTCGACAGCAGCGCCGAGATCACGCCGGAGGCACGGCTGGCGTCGCCGACGTGCACGACCGGACCGTGGTACGCGGGGTCGATCCTCAAGCTGGTGTGGAGTCGACTGGTGGTGGCGCCGCCGATGAGCAGCGGCGTGGTGAAGCCAAGGCGCTCCATCTCGCTGGCGACGCGGACCATCTCGTCGAGCGACGGCGTGATCAGGCCGGACAGCCCGATGATGTCGACGTCGCGCTCCTTGGCGGTGTCGAGGATCGTCTGGGCGGGCACCATCACGCCGAGGTCGATCACCTCGTAGTTCGAGCAGCCGAGCACGACGCCGACGATGTTCTTGCCGATGTCGTGCACGTCGCCCTTGACCGTGGCGAGCAGCACCGTGCCCGCTTTCGAGGCAGCACCGTCCTCGCCTTCGGCCTCGATGAACGGGGTGAGATAGGCGACGGCCTGCTTCATCACGCGAGCTGACTTGACGACCTGAGGGAGGAACATCTTTCCCGCGCCGAACAGGTCGCCGACGGTGTTCATGCCGCTCATCAGCGGTCCCTCGATCACGTCGACGGCCCGGGCTGAGGCGGCGCGGGCCTCTTCGACATCGGCCTCGATGAACACGGTGATGCCGTTGACCAAGGCATGGTCGATGCGACGCGAGACGCCCCATGACCGCCACTCGGCGGCGGCGGGGTCGACGGTCTCGGCGCCATCACCGGCGAACCGCGCGGCGGCGTCGAGCAGTCGCTCGGTGGCGTCGGGACGACGGGCGAGCACGACGTCCTCGCACAACTCGCGAAGCTCCGGGTCGATCTGGTCGTACACGGCGAGCTGGCCGGCGTTGACGATGCCCATGCGCATGCCCGCCTGGACCGCTTTGAGCAGGAAGACCGAGTGCATCGCCTCGCGCACGGGCTCGTTGCCGCGGAACGAGAACGACAGGTTCGACACGCCGCCGGAGATGTTGACGTATGGCAGCTCGTCGGTGATCTGATGGGTCGCCTCGATGAAGTCGAGGCCGTACCGGTTGTGCTCCTCGATGCCGGTGGCGACCGCGAATATGTTGGGGTCGATGATGATGTCCTCTGGCGGGAACCCGACCTCGTCGATCAGCAGGTGGTACGCCCGGCGGGCGATGTCGACCTTGCGCTCGACGGTGTCGGCCTGGCCGATCTCGTCGAAGGCCATCACGATGACCGCCGCGCCGTAATCGAGACAGGTGCGAGCTTGAGCGAGGAACGACTCCTCGCCCTCCTTCATCGAGATCGAGTTGACGATCGGCTTGCCCTGGACGCATTGGAGGCCGGCCTCGATCACCTCGAACTTGGAGGAGTCGATCATGATCGGGACGCGAGCGATGTCGGGCTCCGACGCGATCAGGTTGAGGAACGTCGTCATCGCCTCGACGCCGTCGATCAGGCCGTCATCCATGTTGACGTCGATGATCTGCGCGCCGCTCTCGACCTGCTGGAGCGCAACGGCGAGCGCCTCGCCGTATTCGTTGTCCTTGATCAGCCGGCGGAACCTGGCCGAGCCGGTGATGTTGGTGCGTTCGCCCACGTTGACGAACGGGATGTCGTCGGTGAGCGCGAACGGCTCGAGACCGGACAGCTCCAAGCGTGGAGTGCGCGTCGGCACGAGGCGCGGCGCCACGGCCTCGACGGCTCCAGCGATCGCTTCGATGTGCGCGGGGGTGGTCCCGCAGCAGCCGCCGACGACGTTGACGAAGCCGGCCTCGGCGAACTCGCCGACCAGGGCAGCAGTCTGCGCCGGCGTCTCGTTGTAGCCGCCGAGCTCGTTGGGGAGTCCGGCGTTCGGATAGGCACAGACCAGCGCGTCCGCGATCGTGGCGAGTTCGAGGACGTACGGGCGCATCTCCTCGGCTCCGAGCGCACAATTCAAACCGACGGTCAACGGCTCGGCATGACGGATCGACTGCCAGAAGGCGGCCGGGGTCTGGCCCGACAGTGTGCGGCCCGATCGATCGGTGATCGTGCCGGAGATCATCAACGGGAGCCGCGTGCCGTGGGCGTTCATCGCGCGCCGACTGGCGACGATGGCCGCCTTCGCGTTGAGCGTGTCGAAGATCGTCTCGATCAAGATCGCGTCGACACCGCCACGGAGGAGCGCATCGATCTGCTCCTGGTACGCGTCAGCGAGTGCGCCGAAGGTGATCGCCCGGTAGCCCGGATCCTCGACCTTCGGCGACAGCGAGAGCGTCATGTTGGTCGGGCCGACTGCACCGGCGACGAATCGGCGGCGCCCGTCGATGCCCTCGGCCTCGTCCGCGGCTTCACGAGCGAGCCGGGCAGCGACCTCATTGAGTTCGACGACCTGGTCGACGGTGTCGTAGTCGCCCTGCGAGACGCGGTTCGCCGAGAATGTGTTGGTCTCGGCGATATCCGCGCCGGCGAGGAAATAGCGCAGATGGATCTCGCGCATCGCGTCGGGCTGAGTGAGGGTCAAGAGCTCGTTGTTGCCGGCGAGGTCGCACCCGTGGTCGCAGAAACGATCGCCTCGGAAGGCCTCGTCGGACAGACCGAGCGTCTGGATCTCCGTCCCCATCGCCCCGTCGAGCACGACGATGCGCTCGCGCGCGAGTTCGGCAATGGGGTGGTCGTGGAATGGGTGACGGGTCATGCGACTTCTCTCTGAGTGGCGCGGAGCCGTCGATTGGCGGCGAGCCAGACCGTGACGGTCAGCCCGTCCTGTCCGACGGGGGGCTCGACGTCGGTGATCGTCGGGCAGTCGAATCCGGCCTGGTCGAACCAGTCGGCGAGTTGTTGGTGCGTGAAGCCGAGGCGCCGGTGGGCAGCGGCGCGAAGGAAGTCGTGCCGGTGTGGTGCGAAGTCGACGACGAGGAGGCGCCCACCGGGGGCGACGAGTTGCGCTGCTTCGGAGATGGCCCGAGCCGGATCGTCGAGGTAGTGGAGCACCTGATGGATCACGACGAGATCGAAACTGGCCGCCTCGAGTGGCGGACTGTGCACGTCACCCTGGCGGAGTTCCCAGTTTGCGACGCCGTCGCGTTCCAGATTGGCACGGGCGACCGACAGCATCGAGTGGCTGGTGTCGAGCCCTACGGCCCGATCGCCATGGCCGGCGAGCAAGGCCAACATTCGACCGGTGCCGGTGCCGACGTCGAGCACACGACCGAGCGGTCGGTCGCCGACGGCGTCGAGGATTGCAGCTTCGACCATGTCGGCGGCGGCGTGCAGCGAACGCTCTTCGTCCCAGATCGGCGCAATCTGGTCGAAGTACTCGTGGGCGGCGGCGGCCCGCCGTGCGCGAACGGTGTCGAGTCGGGCGAGGTCGGTGGTGATCACTGGGTCGTCCAGGGCAACCGAGGCGATCGCGGCCCGCGCGAGGTCGAGGCGCGCCCCGGACTCGACCAGTCGGAAGAACACCCATGTGCCCTCTCGGTGCTTGGTGACCAGTTCTGCGTCGACCAGGAGGCGAAGGTGACGCGAGACGCGTGGTTGGCTCTGGCCGAGGATCTCGGTGAGGTCGGTGACGGTCAGCTCGCCGTGCTCGAGGAGAGCCACGACGCGTAGACGGGTTTCCTCGGCGATCGCCTTGAGCACGTCGAGCGCGACGTCGAACCGTTCGGGCATCCCGACACTATATAAAGACATCTACATGTATACAAGCGTGACGTCCCGCGTGACGTCTGGAGTCGGACCCCAAACGCAACCGGTACGGTCGCGGGCATGACAGCGGTGTTCCATCTGGGATTGACGGCAGACAAGTTGCAGGGAGCGACACTGGCGATCGTGCCGGGCGATCCCGGTCGGGTCGAGCGGATCGCCGCCACGATGGATCGCCACGAGTTCCTGGCCGCGCACCGCGAGTTCACGTCGTTTCTCGGATGGCTGGGCGACAGACCCATCGTGGTGTGTTCGTCGGGCATCGGCGGGCCGTCGACGTCGATCGCCGTCGAGGAACTCGCGCAGCTCGGTGTGCGCACGTTTCTCCGGGTTGGCACGACGGGTGGCATCCAGCCACAGCTCGAGCCTGGTGACGTGGTCGTGACGACCGGCGCCGTACGTCTCGATGGTGCGAGCCTGCACTTCGCGCCGATGGAGTTCCCGGCGGTCGCCGACTTCGCCTGCACGACTGCGTTGGTCGATGCGGCCTCGTCGCTCGGCATCGAACCGCACGTCGGAATCACGGCGTCGTCCGACACCTTCTATCCGGGCCAGGAGCGCTACGACACGTACTCCGGTCGCGTCACCCGCCGCTTCCGGGGGAGCCTCGAGGAGTGGCAGGCGATGGGCGTGCTCAACTACGAGATGGAAGCCGCGACGCTCTTCACCATGTGTGCGTCGTCGGGATTGCGCGCGGGATGCGTCGCAGGGGTGCTGGTGAATCGCACTCAGCAGGAGACGCCGAGCGAGGAGACCGCCGAGCGGATCGAAGCGACCACCGTGTCGGTCGTCGTCGAAGCGGCACGCCGACTCGTCAACTGACGAAAACCATCGTTTGCGTCGGAGTTTGTGTGGGACGGGTCACCGAGAACTCGACGCAGACGAGGATTTCGGGCCCGTCGACGCGCCGGATGTGAGGTCGTTGGCGGCGACGAAGGCGCGGTAGAGGTCGAGCAGCGACTGCTTCTGGGGGTCGGTGAGACGTTCGTCGGTCGCGATCGCCGACTCGGTCGAGCGGGCCGCGGCAGCATCGTCGTGACGTCCGAGGTAGCCGAGCAGCTTGTCGCTCGGCACGTTCAGTGCTTGCGCAAGGCCGTTGAGCACGCGGACTGAGGGCTCATGGAGGCCACGTTCGAGCTGGCTCAGGTACGCGTCGGAGAGATCGGCGAGCCGGGCGAGCTCACGCTGCGACAAATCGGCGATGCGGCGCTGGCTCTTGATGAACTCGCCGAGCGCGGCGACGCCTCGCGGTGTGCGGGAATCGGTTCGGTCGCTCATTCGGGGACACCCTACGACGGTGGTGCCGACCGAACCGGGGGGCGGTTCGGCGACACCACCGGCGTCGGTGAGGTCACTTCGAAGCAGCAGCCTTCTTGGCGACGGTCTTCTTGGCCGGGCGCTTCGTGGCGGCAGCCTTCTTCACTGGAGCCTTCTTGGCCGGCGCCTTCCTGGCCGGAGCCTTCTTGGCAGCGGTCTTGGCCGCGTCGGTCACGGTCTTGGTCGTACCGGTGACGGTCTTGGTAGCGCTACCGGCAACGGTCTTCGCCGTGGCGGCAACCTTGTCGGATGCAGCCTTCGCGTTGTCGGCGTTGATCATCTCGGCCACGCGCTCGTTCATGTCGCGATTCATCGACACGGCGCGCTCGACGAACTCAAGGTAGCGCTCGCCGGCGACGGTCGGAGTCGGAAAGCGATCGGCGAACGGCAGCTCGACCTTGAACTGCTCGGACACCCGGTCGGCGGTGGTGACGGCCATGTCGACGATGCGCCGGTTGGCATCGAGCACGGCGTCGAGCACCTGGTCGCTGGTGGTCGTGAAGCGCTCGCTCACGTTGTTGTCGTTGATGGCGTCAGTGACGGTGGTGGTCGCCTCGTTGGCGAACTTGGTGATCTGCTCGAACATGTCGAACTCCTTTTGCTGGGTGAGGTATGGACTCGGCACGTCGGGCGGTTGCTCGGCCTGCCGTTCTGTTGCTAACTATACCTCGCAATTCGTGGCGCGCAACGTGCGTGCATGAAATATCTCGCAGCCGGGCCTTGCCCTCGATCACCACGCCGTTCGTGCGGCGCGGCGCACTGGCCTATCGTGTCCGGGTGGGAGGAATCCGGACATCGCGCCGGGCGCGTGCAGCACACATCGGCGTCGCTGCACTGCTGGGCGTGTTCGCGCTCGCGTCATGCGACGACGACGAGGCTGCCTCATCCAACATGGTCGGATCGGCTGACGCGATCACGGCCGCCGTCGCCTGGCAGGCCGACGAACAAGAGCCGGTCGTCGACGACAGCGGCGAACCGCTGCTGCCGGTGGTCTTCGTCGTCGCCGGTGAGGGCACCACGATCGATGTCGGCGTCCAAGCCGAGGTCGCCGCGGCCACGGTCGACTGGGCCACGGTGCGATTCGCCGACGACGTCGCCGACACGTTCGACCCGGATCTCGACGGCGAACCGGTACGTGATGACGGCGTCATGCTGCTCGTCGGGCCGATCCCCCAGCCGGCCCGATCGATCGAACTCGACGTGGTCCGCTACATCGCTGTCGAGGAGGGCGAGCCACTCACCCTGGAGATCGTCAGCGAACCGGCGCCCAGCGACACCAGCGACACCCCGGCGCCCCGGGCGACGGTCACATCGGCGACGCAGCCCTGATCATCGAGTCGGCAAGCTCGAGCGCCTGCTGCGCATCGTTCTCGCTCACCTCGCTCTCGACGTCGATCGCCCGTTGACGCAAGTCGTCGAGCTGGCACCGCTCGTCGGGCTCGCTGACCGGACCGGCAACACTTTGGGCGAGGTCGACGGCGGCCGATGCATCGACGATCGCTACTCGCAGTGACCCTGCCTCCCACGCCTGGTGCGCCATCGCCAGGCGGGCGTGAGCACCACCGAGGTGGTCCTCGGGCGGGCCCTCGAAACGGTGGGCTTCTCGGACGCCTCGCACGAATACCGCAAGTGCAGGCACATAGATCGCGGTGAGCACGGTCATGCTGACCTCGACCGGCAACGAGATCGGCGTCGCAAGCACCCCGCCGAACACCCAGGCCAACTGAAAGCGCGTCTCGTAGCGGGCGCCGGCTCGTCCCAGAAGCGCTTCGGGCGCCCGACGTTGGAGCAGCCCATCGAACGCGTTGCGACCGAGCGTGGTCGACAGCCCGACGAGGCCGGACGTGACGATCAGGAGCGGCACGGACGCACCCAGGATCCCGACCGCAGTGAACAGCGCCGGAAGCGCGAGGGACATACCGATCAGCTGCTCCTCGCTGAACCAACGCCGCAGCACCGTCGCCGCCGTGTGCCCGACGAACGCTCCGATGCCATACGCCGCTGCTGCAAGGCCGTAGATCAGCGCCGGCTCGCTCGAACGGCGCAGCGTGAAGGCGAGCGTGAAAATGAAGAATCCGACGGCGGCGCGGATCGCGAGCATGCCGATCGATGACACCACCACTGTCGGCAGGTGTGTCTCGGCGTACTCCACGTCGTCGGGCGTCACCGCTGCGGTCGAGCGCGGACGCGCACGCAGCACCGCGGCGCCGGCGAACGCGAACAGCACAGCACCACACCGCAACGACCACTCGGCGCCGGCCGCTGCGAACACGCCACTCGCCGCCACCACACCGATCGCTGCGGTGACACTCGAGAACCGTGCGAGCCGAGCATTCGTGGCGACGAGTTCCTCGGGGTCGTCCACAAGGGTCTGCACCAGCGTCTGTTTGACGATGCCCGAGGCCTTGCTCGCGATCAGCAGGAGCAGAACGACCGGATAGAACGTGACCTGCAACAACGTGACCGCAAGGATCAGACAGAAGACACCGCGGGAGACGAAGAATCCGGCGGCGACGAAGCGCTGCGAGTTGCGAAAGCGGTCGACCGCCGGACCGACGAGCGGCGACAGCACGGCGAGCGGCGCCATCGTGATCAGGAGGTAGAGCAGTACCTGCTCGCGTGAGGCGTTCGGGCTGACGTTGAAGAACAGCGACCCAGCCAGGCTGACCGACACGAATGCGTCGCCCGCAGCTGCGAGTGCCTGCGCCGTTGCGAGCGGCACCACCGCTCCCCTGCCGATCAGCAGTTGCCGCACTCGCACGTGGATCGGCACGCGCTCGACCACCGTCGTCGCGCTCGCCTCGTGCTCGCGGCCGTCGGGCATCGCCCCCCATCTTGCAGCATGCAGCACCCGGCCGCCCCGATGGGCATGAGGCTCCGGGGTTCGTTGTGCGAGAGTTTCCCGATGTGTGTGGCCGCGGACAGACAGGGGTTGGCGTCGTGAGCTTCCCATCCGATCTCGAGATCGCTCGGCAGGCCGAGCTCCGGCCGCTGACCGACATCGCATCGTCGGCGGGGATCCCGCTCGACCTGCTCGAGCCGTACGGCACTGGTGCCGCCAAGATCGACCTGCGGGCCATCGACGCGATGGCAGATCGTCCGCGGGCCAAGTACGTCGTCGTGTCGGCGATCACCCCGACGCCGCTCGGCGAGGGAAAGACCACGGTTGCGGTCGGGTTGAGCCAGGGGTTCTCGCACATCGGCAAGAACGCCACGCTGGCGATCCGCCAGCCGTCGATGGGGCCGACGTTCGGGATCAAGGGCGGAGCCGCCGGTGGTGGCTACAGCCAGGTCGTGCCGATGGAGTTGCTCAACCTGCACCTGACCGGCGACGTCCATGCCGTCACGGCGGCCACCAACATGTGCGCAGCCGCAGTCGACGCGCACGTCTTCCACGGGAACGCCTCGGAACTCGATCCGCACCAGGTCACGTGGCGACGCTCGATCGACGTCAACGACCGCTCGTTGCGCAACGTGGTCACCGGGCTCGGGTCGCGCCTCGACGGCATGCCCCGCGAGACGGGCTTCGACATCACCGCAGCGTCCGAGGTGATGGCGACGCTCGCGCTTGCCGGCGACCTGCAGGATCTGCGGCGTCGTCTCGGTCGAATGGTCGTCGGTTACACCGCGTCGGGCAAGCCCGTGACCGCCGACGACATCGAGGTCGCCGGCGCGATGGCGGTGATCCTGCGGGAAGCGATCAAGCCGAACCTGATGCAGACGCTGGAGAACACGCCGGTGCTCGTGCACGCCGGACCTTTCGGGAACATCGCCACCGGCAACTCGTCGATCGTCGCCGACCTGATCGGCATCCGCATGGGCGACTACCTCGTCACCGAGGCGGGCTTCGGCGCCGACATGGGCGCCGAGCGGTTCTTCAACATCAAGTGCCGCATGTCAGGCCTTGCGCCAGATGCCGCCGTGCTGGTTGCGACCGTGCGCGGCTTGAAGGCCCACAGCGGCAAGCATGCAATCGTCGCCGGTCGGCCACTCCCCGAGGCGATCCTGGCCGAGAACCCCGACGAGGTGCACGAGGGCGGCGCCAACCTGCGCAAGCAGTTGGAGAACATGCGCATCCACGGCTGCACCCCCGTGGTGGCGATCAACGTGTTCCCCGACGATCACCCCGCCGACATCCGTGCGATCGAGGAGATCGCGGCCGAGTTCGGCGCACGCTCCGCGGTGTCGACGCACTTCACCGACGGGGGCACGGGTTCGAAGGAACTCGCACGGGTGGTCGCCGAGGCGGCCGACGAGCCGAATGAGTTCGCCGTGCTGTATCCGGACGAGATGTCGCTGCGCGACAAGATCCACACGGTGGCGACGAAGGTGTACGGCGCGGACGGCGTCGACTACACGCCCCAGGCCGCCCGACAGATCGACACCTACGAACGCAACGGGTTCGGGGATCTGCCGGTGTGCATCGCCAAGACCCACCTGTCGATCTCGTCCGACCCGACCCTGCGCGGCGCACCGACCGGCTGGACGCTGCCGGTTCGCGAGGTGCGCGCCTCGGTCGGCGCCGGGTTCGTCTATCCGATCTGCGGCGCGATGAGCACCATGCCCGGGCTTGGTGCCTCACCTGCGCTGCAGCGCATCGACATCGACGCCGACGGAAACATCGTCGGCCTCAGCTGAGCGCACCCGATGTCCGCCACACCCCTCGATGCGCTGCGCGCGCTGCACGACGAACTCTGGGATCCCGAGCGAGGGATGGATCGCTACGCGCCGGGCGCCGTCCCGGGGGTCGACATCTCGTCGCTGAACCTGCACGCCGTTCGCGAGACCGCGAACGGTGCGTTCCTCGACCTGCAGGACGGCAACGTCGAACGGGCAATGGTGGCGCTGCGCAGCGTGCTCGCGCTGCAGTATCCGCTCTCGGACCAGCCGTGGAGCGGAACGTTCCCGACCTCGGCCGAGCAGCCCGAGCCGCTGGGCGACGATGCGGTCGAGTGGGTGCACTACGACCCGAACTGGCGCCAGTTCCTCGGCGTCACCCTGGCGCTCTGCGTGATCGTGCATGGCCCGCTGCTGCCCGGCGATGTCACGAGCGGGATCAACGCCGCCGTCGCACGATGCGTCGCCGGGGAACCAGCGGACCGGATCCCAAGCTGGTACACCAACCCGAACCTGATGCATGCGTGGCTCCAGGGCCACGTCGCCTCGACGACCAGAAACCCCGCGCTGCGCGCTGCTGCCCACACGCGACTCGCGATTCCGATGGAACGCTTGCTCCGCTACGGCGACCTCGACGAGTACAACTCGCCCACCTACGACGGCATCGATCTGCTGGCGATCGGACTCTGGGCGATGTACCCGCCGACGACGGGGTTCGCCGACGCGGCGGCGACCATGCTTCCCGAGATCGGCGGTCGGATGTCAACGCTGTACCACCGACGCTTCGGCACCGCCGCCGGGCCGTACATTCGTGCCTACGGATTGGCTCCGAGGGACTACCTCTCCTTGTCGGGGCTGCTGTATTCGGTGTGTGGCGAACGCGCCGAGACCGTGCTGCCGTCACCGATCATGAGCGACACGGTCCACGTGCACGACCTGTACTTCCTGCCCCTGCTCCAACACGTTGCCCCAGCGGTCAGACCACATCTGGGTTTGACTGATGTCGACGTCGAACGACGTCACGTCCAACGGTTCCGAGACTCCGTTGCCGAGAGCCTTCTACGCTCCGACCTCGCCATCGGCTGGGATCAGGGGCGTCTCCACGAGGCATCGATCGACCAGTACGTGCCGTTCACGGCGCACGTCGCCGAATCCGATGGCACGATGACCGCCTTCGGACTCATGCTGCCCCCCGAAACCGCCTCGGTCGACGTCGAACGGGTCGGCGACCTCGACTTCCGCGTGTCGGCACGGGGCCGCGCCGACGTCGTCGGCCTGCGCGTCGTCGGCGCCGTCGGAGCGCCCCTCACCGGACGGACGTTGAACGTCGGGCGTGTCACCATCGAGTTCGACGAGCCGTCCGACACCGCGATCGACGCCTCGACCCACGGTCGGTCGGAGCTCGTCCTCAGGTGGTCAGCCGACGAGATGGCCGCCCGCATCGTTGTCGGGCCCTGACCGTCCACGCCGTTGCCGGTCGAGTCTGATCACTGTCGACGCAGGCGTTCCCTCGAGGCTCGCAACGGACGCGACGTGAGACGGATCGCAAAGTCGGTGGCACGCGCGGGCACCGGCACGAACGGACCCTGGACGCTGAGAGGCACCGCATCCTCGACCACCAATCGGTAGGCGACATATGCGGCGATCAGTCCGTGCGTGACGACGAGGCACCAGAAGAA
>DATLBC010000157.1:0-18703 GCA_035527095.1 Ilumatobacteraceae bacterium
TGTCCCCCCGGAACTCCTCCCGACCCGCTGACCCGGGCCGTTGGCGTCCGGTGAGCGAGGCGACCGTATACGGCGGTTTGGCTCATCGATGGCGGGTGGTGCGAACCCGAGCTCGGTGTGAGTGAGTACTCACTCAGTTAGGGTGCCGACGATGCCGGCCTCCACCAGTGCCCTCCCGACGTCCAAGCGGGCGTCGGCGATGCCCCCGGAGGAGCGACGCGCAGCGATCATCGAGGCGGTCCGGCCTCTTTTGGCAGAGCACGGCGAGGCGATCACCACCAAGCAGATCGCCTGCGCCGCCGGGATCGCCGAAGGCACGATCTTCCGGGTCTTTGCCGACAAGGACGAGCTGCTCGACGCAACGCTCGACGCGGCGCTCGATCAGGAGCCGTTCGAGAACGCGCTGCGAGCGATCGATCCCACCCTCGGCTTCGAGGCGCAACTCATCGAGGCCACCGAGTTGATCCAGCAACGCGTCGTCGACGTGTGGACGCTGCTGTCGCACCTCGGACCCAAGCGTCACGACCAGGTGAGACGACCGATGACCGACAGCCCCGCACTCACCGCGATCTTCGAGTCGCACGCCGACCGCATCCGAGTCGACTCACTGGTCGCTGCTCGACTGCTGCGGGCGCTCACCATGTCACTCACCCATCCGATGATTGCCGCGGAAGCGTCCGAGGCATCCGACATCGTCGACACCGTGCTGCACGGGGTCGGAACAGGAACCACCACGTGAAACTCTGGCAACTGATCAAGAGCCACCTCGGCCCATACCGCAACGTGTTGCTGGTCGTCGTCGTTCTCCAGTCGATCGCGACCTTCGCGTCGCTCACGCTGCCGACGATCAACGCGCTGTTGATCGACAATGGCGTGCTCCAGGGCGACAACGACTACATCTTGACGATGGGTGGCGTGATGATGGGATTCACCGTCATCCAGATCATCTTCACCGTCGGGGCGGTCTGGTACGCGTCGCGGGCGGCGATGGGCTTCGGCCGTGACATCCGGCGTGATCTGTTCCACACGGTCACGGGCTACTCGGCTCGTGAGGTCGGCCAGTTCGGGGCACCGTCGCTGATCACCCGGACCACCAATGATGTCCAACAGATCCAGATGCTCGTGGTCATGGCGTGCACGATGATGATCACGGCACCGATCACGATGGTGATCGGCATCTTCTTCGCCGTGCGCGAAGACCCGGGCCTCTCGATGATTCTCGTGTTCGCAATTCCGGCGGCGGTCGTTGCGCTCGGCTCGATCGTGTATCGGATGGTCCCGTCGTTCCAGGCGATGCAGTTCCGCATCGACCGGGTGAACCTCGTGCTACGTGAGCAGATCACCGGCATGCGAGTCGTGAGGGCGTTCGTGCGCGAACCGCAAGAGGTCGAGCGGTTCTCGCAGGCGAACGACGAGCTGACGCAGACCTCCCTGCGCGCCGGGCGCCTGATGGCGGCCACGTTCCCGACGGTGATGCTGATCATCAACCTGTCGAGCGTTGCGGTGATCTGGATCGGTGGCGACCGGATCGGCGCCGGCCAGATGGAGATCGGTTCGCTCGTCGCCTACCTGAGTTACCTGATGCAGATCCTGTTCGCCGTGGTGATGATGACGTTCATGGTGTCGATGATCCCGCGCGCCGGCGTCGCGGCCGACCGTGTGGCGGAAGTGCTCGACACGCCGTCGACGGTTCGCCAGCCCGACCAACCGGTGACCGAGGTGTTCGAGCGCGGGATGCTCGAGTTCCGCGATGTCGCCTTCGCGTACCCCGGCGCCGACCGACCTGTGCTGAGCAACATCTCGTTCCGTGTCGAAGCCGGCACGACGACGGCGATCATCGGGAGTACCGGCGCCGGCAAGACCACGTTGATGAACCTCGTCTCGCGGCTCTCCGACGCCACCGAGGGCGCGGTACTCGTCGATGGCGTCGACGTACGCCAACTCGACCTCGACCTGCTCTGGAGCAAGGTCGGCTACGTCCCGCAGAAGCCGTTCCTGTTCTCGGGAACCGTGGCATCGAACCTGCGATACGGGCGACCTGACGCAGATGAGGGTGAGCTCTGGGAAGCGCTCGAGGTCGCTCAGGCGAGTGGGTTCGTGCAGGCGATGCCCGATGGTGTCGAGAGCCCGATCACCCAGGGCGGCACGAACGTCTCGGGTGGCCAGCGTCAACGTCTGTGCATCGCGCGGGCGCTCGTGGTGAAGCCCGAGATCTACGTGTTCGACGACTCGTTCTCTGCACTCGACCTCGCCACCGATGCCCGGCTTCGTGCCGCACTGAAACCGCACACCGCCGATTCGGCCGTGCTGATCGTTGCCCACCGCGTGTCGACGATCGTCGACGCCGACCAGATTCTCGTGCTCGAGGACGGCGAGATCATCGGGCGTGGCACTCACGCCGAGCTGATCGAAACGTGCCCGACGTATTCCGAGATCGTCGAATCGCAGATCGGACAGGGGGCCGTGGCATGAGCACCAACGGCACGAAGGGAACCAACGGCGGCGACTCCGACGACGACCGGAAACTGCTGGCAACCGCTGGCACCGAGGCCCGCCGAGCGAGCTTCGGGCCCGGTGGTGGCGTCGGGATGCCCACTGAGCGCAGCGACAAGTTCGGATCGACGCTCAAGCGGCTCGGCGACATCCTGGGTACCGAGAAGCCCCGTCTGTTCGCCGTGTTCGTACTCACCGTCGTCAGCGTCGTCCTGGTGGTCATCGGCCCGAAGCTGTTGGGCGATGCGACCAACATCATCGTGCAGGGCGTGGTCAGCGGTGAGGGCATCGACTTCGGCGAGCTGCACAGTCAGCTGATCACCGTGATGTTGGTCTATGCCGGGTCATTTCTGCTGTCGTACACCTCGTCGTACGTGCTCGCCGGCGTGGTGCAGCGGTCGATGTTCTCGCTCCGTGAAGCGGTGGAGCGCAAGCTCAACCACTTGCCGTTGAGCTACATCGACCGTCAGCCTCGCGGCGACCTGCTGAGCCGGGTGACCAACGACATCGACAACCTGTCGCAGAGCCTGCAACAGACGACCAGTCAGATCCTCACGTCACTGCTGACGTTGATCGGCGTCACGATCATGATGTTCACGATCTCGCCGCTGCTGGCGCTGATCGCGCTCACCACGGTGCCGCTGTCGGTGTGGTTGATGAAGGTGATCGGCGGCAAGGCGCGCCCGCGCTTCATGGATCAGTGGCGCCACACCGGCGATCTCAACGCACAGGCCGAGGAGGTGTTCAGCGGTCACGCGATCGTCAAGAGCTTTGGTCGCCAACGCGAGGCCGAGGCCAGGTTCCGAGCCGACAACGACAAGCTCTACGAGGCCAGCTTCGCGGCGCAGTTCATGGCCAATCTGATCCAGCCGGCGATGCTGTTCATGGGCAACATCCAGTACATCCTGATCGCTGTCGTCGGCGGTCTGCAGATCTCGTCGGGCTCGCTCAGCATCGGCGACATGCAGGCGATGATCCAGTACGCCCGCCAGTTCTCCCAGCCGCTCACCCACTTGGCGTCGATGGCGGCCACGTTCCAGTCGGGCATCGCGTCACTCGAGCGTGTGTTGGAGTTGGTCGACGCCGAGGAGCAGTCGGCCGAACAGGAACTCTCCGCCGACCCGTTGCCGGTGAAGGGGCGTGTGGTGTTCGAGGACGTGCACTTCGCGTACGACCCCGACAAGCCCTTGATCACCGGCTTGAACGTCACGGCCGAGCCGGGCGAGACCGTCGCCATCGTCGGCCCGACCGGTGCGGGCAAGACGACGCTGGTCAACTTGATCATGCGGTTCTACGAGATCGACTCGGGGCGGATCACGCTCGACGGGCGCGACATCGCCGGCTTCCCGCGCAGCGAGCTGCGCTCGGACATCGGCATGGTGCTGCAGGACACGTGGCTGTTCGGCGGAACGATCCGCGATAACCTGCGCTACGGCAACCCTGACGCCACTGACGAGCAGATCTACGAGGCTGCTCGGGTCACGTACGTCGACCGGTTCGTGCACTCGTTGCCCGATGGCTACGACACGATGATCAACGACGAGGGCGACAACATCTCCACCGGCGAGAAGCAGCTGATGACGATCGCCCGTGCCTTCCTCAACAACCCGGCGATCCTGATCCTCGACGAGGCGACCAGCTCGGTCGACACCCGCACCGAGGTGTTGATCCAGGAGGCGATGAACAACCTGCGGGCGAACCGCACGAGCTTCGTGATCGCTCACCGGCTGTCGACCATTCGTGGCGCCGACGTGATCCTCGTGATGGAGGACGGCCAGATCGTCGAGCAGGGCAACCACGACTCGCTCCTCGAGTCGCACGGCGCCTACTGGCGCCTCTACAACGCCCAGTTCGCCGGCAACACCATCTGATTACATCGCGGGTCTGACCCCTGATGTAAACGTGCCATCCGTTGCGCGGCCCCGCAGTGATCGTCAGCTGGTGTGGTCCTCGAAACGGGCGATGGCGCTGTCGATGCCGTCCGTGTCGAAGTGCTCTATGCGGGTCACCTGTTCGGCGTCGCAGGTCATGAGCGTGATGTGCCCGACGAAGTCGTGCCCGCCGCTGAGATCCGGATACTCGGTTCTGACGAGCAGGAGTGTGGCTGTCGGTACCGAGCGGATGACAGATCGACGGAAGACCAGACCGCCCATTGCCTTGAGCGCCTCCACGCTGTCCAGGTACGCAGCTCGGTCCGGGGCGCCGAGGCCGATCGATCGGTGGTCGATCATTTGGAAGTCGTCGGACAGGAGGTCAGCAGGGAAGGTGCGCATCGGGAGCGCCTCGCCGAATCGTCGAAACGGGAGTTCGGAAGCGGGCGACAAGTATGTGCTGAAGAACTCGTGGCACTCGGCGGTCGATCCTGGGCTGAACCGTCTGATGTGACGGATGCGATGCGTGTCGTCGATGATCTCGATGGATCGCGCCGTCGTATCGTCGCGAACCGTGTCGAACGCTGCGAACCCGTCCCCGTCGACGGCGAACAGCTCACGCTCGACGAGACCGAAGCCGAGCTCCTCGGGAGTCACCGAGCCGGTCGCAATGTCGAACTTCGTGACGCTTCGGCCATCGGGCAACAGGCCCTCGAAGTCGTCGCTGAATCGGTCGACGAACTGTTCGTGGCGGCCCGTCAGCGTGAAGATGTTGGCGGCCCCGCTGACGATCACGGCGTCGTTCGGTTGCACCAGCTCACGAGCTGCTGCCGCTTCGATCTCTGCCATTCGCTCGTCGGCGCCCCCGCGGTCGTCGATCTCGAACTGGTCGGTTCGCATGACGATGCCGGTCGCGAGATCGATCTCGTTCACGAGCAACGACGAGTGTTCCACCTCGACGCCGAGTTCGGTTGAGCCGCGAAGGCAGTACTCACCGAACAGGACAGCCGGATGAGTGCCTCGTTTGAAGCGCGGCAGGTAGTAGGTGACCTCGGCCGTCAGTTCCCGGAGGGAGTCTGACCGCGCCATGAACGCTTCTCGGTCGGTCGTTGCCCAGCCGATGGCCCGATGGTCGACGTGTTCGAACTCTGGATGGAAATGGAGCTGCGAGCGTTCTCTGTCGTGGTCGGTGATCGCTTCGAGGGCACTCATCAACGCCGCGTCGCCGACGTCGATCGCGTCGGCGTCACCGTCGAGCACGAGTCGATTCAGTTCGACCACGGCGGCCGACAGATCGTCGGGATCGAAGATGACGGATCGCTCGAGGAGGTCGTCGGCATTCCATCGGTCGACCCGGAGGGCCCGGACCTCAGAGACGTCCCTCTGGCCCTCCAACCACATCACGACCGACGAGAGCGCCAGGTCGTCGCCTCGCGTGGCAAGGGTCGTGTGTTCGGCGGACATCTCGCCGACGATCGCCCAGCCTGTCAGGGCCTCGTCGCGCCCGCTGTACACGGTGGCGTGGCTGGCGCGCCGATCGTCGATGACGATCTCGTCAGACACGAGAGTGGTCCAGTCGTCGCTCGCCAACCACCCGTGAGTGAGCCGGTCGGCCCGATTCCACGGTTCGTGGGCGGCGGCCGCGGTCTGGGATCTCTCCCTGGCTCCGAGAGCCGCTGCGATCTCCTCGAAACGGGCGGTTGCAGCATCGAGTTGGTCGTCCGGGTAGAGGCCCATCCAGGTGAGTCGGCCGGCCCGAGCGGTCATCACGGCGATGCCACGCTCGACGATCGGGGCTCCCTCACCGTGCGGGTTGGTCTCGACCTCGTACGCAGTGACGCCGGCTCCGTCGACGATGCGATGCAGCGTGCCGGTGATGAGGCCGACACCGAGCGTGCTCGGTCGATCCGCCACCGACTCCAGGAACGCTGCGCGGTCCCGAGGTCCCCAGCCCAAGGGTCGGAGGTCGTCGGTGCGGAAGTCGTCGGCAAGGAACGTGTTCAGCCGGGCGAGGTCGGCGCCGGCGACCGCCACCGCCATGTCGGCCACGACGTGTGCCTGGTCACGCAGTGTTGGTGACAGTCGAGCGAGGAACGCTGGATCGATCGAGTTGCCGTCGAACCAGCCGGTGACCGGCTCGCTCGCGAGCCGCGCTTCGTGCTCGGCGAGTCGGGCGATGGCGACCGCCTCGTCATCCTCTTCGTACAGCTCGACTCCGACGAGTCTGTCGCCGTCGAACAGCGTGACTGCCAACGATGGAAACGAGACCGTGTCGTACAGATCCTCAGCGCCTTCCCACATCGAGATTCGATCGATCGATCCGAAGGGGGTCAACATCAGGTCGTACTCGCCGACGAGCATCCATGACGCCGATGCGGCGTTCGACCGGGCGAACTCGATCCAGTCGGCGCGATCGAACGAGCCGAAGCCGAGTTGGCGATGATCGATCCACCGGAAGTCGGGCGTCGTCAGATCCCGGAGTGCGTCGGCATCGCCGTGGACGATGGCCACCGACATGTCGAGAATTGTCTGGCTCATCTGTCGCAGCTCGGGTGGGCGGATGTCCACCATGCGTGGGCCGGTCCAGCGAAGGGCGTCGGCGGCCGAGCTGGCCGGCGACACGAACATCGCTGTCAACCGCCCGTCTGTATCGGTTTCCTCGACTGCGTAGAGCACGTCGCCGCCATCGGAGATGATCCGAATCACCGCCAGCCGGTCGGACGTGACCTTCACCACGGTGCGTTGCTCGCCGCCGTAGCCGAGCGCTGACGGCTCGATGTCGCCGCGCTCGAGGTGGGCTTTTTCGATCGTGGTGCCGTCGGCCAACGTCGCGGTGAAGTCGTCGGCGAAGCAGGCGAGAAACGCCTCGGTGTCGCCGACGCGGGCGGTGATGTTCGCCCGGCCGCCGACGAAGACGGCGTCGTTCGGCGGGATCCGGGTGTGTTCGTGCTCGGCGGCCAGTTCCTCGAATCGGGCGTGGGCAGCTTCCAGGTCGTCGAGTGAGTACTGGTCGACCGAGGTGATCAGACCGGTCGCGGGACTCTGGACCACCACATTGATCCGCCGGTCTTCGATCAGGACGCCGTCGGTCGTGTGTGCTCGAAGAGCGAATCGGCTGAGCGAGACCGGCCCACGAAGCTCGAGGATGACCGGCGTCCATGTCGTCGAGCTGGTGGTCGTGTCGACCAGGGCCTGATGGCGTTCCACGTATCCCGCTCGATCGTGACTGCCCCACGCGAGCGAACGATGGTCGTTGACCGCCAGGTCGCGAGCAAGGACCAGCCAGAGACCGTCGGAGTCCCAGCGGTTCGCTTGTCGATGAGACAGGCCAACCGAGGCCAACCCCAACGACATCTCGGGCCCGGCCGAGTTCGCCGCCAGGCGGTCGAGTTCCTCGACCGCCGCTGCGAGGTCGTCGGGGTCGAAGACGACGAACAGATCGAACAGACCGTTCGCTCCGAGTCGGGCAAGGTTGAGGAATTCGACCTCGAGCTGGGCCGACCGATGACCGTCCGGAACGGGCTCCGCGCGCTCGAACTCGGTCAGGTACCAGGTGCTCTGCAGCAGGATCAGGTCCCCGTCGCGAGCTGCAACCGGCTCGACCTTCGACGACGTGATCCGGTATCCGTGGACGCCGAACGACGTGACGATCGCATCCCATGCCTCCTTCCCGGACCGGGTGTTCTGGAAGAGCGATCGTCGATCATCGATGACGACTTGGTCGCTGAGCGTCGAGGAAGTTCGCCCGGCATGCCGCCAGTCGATCATCGTCCGATGCGCCTCGTTCCAGGGTGCATCGGCCGGCATCGTGAGGAGGTCGGCGTCGTCGATCGGGACCCCGAGCGATCGAGCGTGCTCGATGACCCTGGCGATGGCGCTGGCCTCGTCGCCCTCGTCGTACAGCTCGAAGGCGATGAGGCGATCGCCATCACACAGGGCAACTGAGATGTTCGGAATCGTGATCGTGTCGTCGACCGCCTCCGTCCCCGACCAGAATTCGACGCCCGCCGCGAGCCCGGCCGGGCAACGGAACAGTTCCTGGTTCGCGACCTGAACACCCGGCGCGTCGGATGTCCAGACCGAGATGAACTCGTCGCGTGACAGCGTCCCGAAGCCGAGCTGGCGATGATCGATGAACAGGAAGCCATCGGGCATTGCGTCGCGGAGTGCCTCGCGGCTCCGGCCTCGGCCGGCCGCCTCGGTCTGGCGCAGGCATGCTGCGAACAGCGGGCGAAGCTCGGTCGGGAGCAACTCGATCTGGCGGCGGTCGAGTTCGATCACCGCATCCCACAGTCGGTCCGCGGCGAACACCTTCACGGCGACCAGCCGCTTGTGGTCGTCGATCTCCTCGACCACGAACGTGACGCGCCCATCCGGCGCAACGCAGCGGATCATCGCCAACGGCTCGATCGATACCCGAACCATGCGCCGTTGCTCGATGCCATAGCCGAGAGCGGTCGGCTCGACCTCGCCTCGCTCGATGGCTCCCTTGTCGATCGTGGTGCCGTCGGCCAGCGTCGCCGTGAAACCGTCGGCGAAGCAGCCGAGGAACGTCTCTTCGTCGGCGAAGATCGTCGCAAGGTTGGCGCGACCGCCCACGAAGACAGCGTCGTTCGGCTGAATCCGATCCTGGGCGTATTCCGCCCGGAGTTCATCGGCGCGGGCGATCGCTGCGGCTACGTCGTGTTCGGCGAACTGTTCGGTCCGGTCCGCCAAACCCGTTGCCGGATCGAGGTGGGCGACCACGTGGTAGCGGTCTTCGAAGTCTGCGCCGTCGAGGCTCTGCCCGGCCACGCGTGCCGAGAACGACCCGACCGGCGGCCGTTCGCGGTGTACATGTTCCACCCAGTTCGTGAAGTCGTCGACGGCGCTGAGCAGCGTCGCGAGGCGTTCCTCGTAAGCCGCTCTGCCTTCGGTGACGCCCCATCCGATGCTCCGGTGGTCAACCGAGCTGTAGTCACGCGTGAAGCCGTCGGCGGTCGGTATCCCCGAACTGCTCCGCCGATGCACGGTCGAGTGTGAGTAGGTGACGAGGGCGCGTCCCGGGTCGAGGGTCGCGATGTATAGGCGATCGAGTTCCGCAAGAGCGGCCGCCAAGTCGTCGGCGTCGAACCCCACCCAGAGGTCGATCTCGTCGTCATCGTCGACGCGGGTGAGCAGCAGGAAATCGAGCGTGAGTGGTCCGCCCGCAGTGGTGGCGGTGTCGATCGGTACGAGATTCCACGTCCCCCGCGCGAGGCAGAGCCGCTCGCCGCGGAAGGCGAGATCGTCCCAGTCGATGCTCGACAATTCGTAGCCGTCCCGAGCCATCGACGACAGCACGCCTTCGATGAAATCGGGACCCTGGTACCGGCCCGCGATGATCTGCCGACGGTCGTCGACGACGAGACGCGCCGACAGACGAGATCGGCTGTCGCTCGCCATGCGGTACTCGACCATGGTTCGGGCCGCCGCGTTCAGGTGGCCTTCGGGTGCGCGGCGGCGGGCCTCCGGGCGACGGGTGCCCACCGAGGTCGACGGGTCGGAGTGGAGGGGCTCGACCACCGTCCCGGCCGGAGCGTTTGTCACCTCGACTCGCACGGCTGCGCCCTTGGCTTCATACAACTCGTTGGCCGACGACGCGGCCTCGCGGGCGCCATCGAGGTCACCCCCGGCTTCTCGCACCCGGGCGAGGGAGGCGAGCGCGTTGGCGTGATCGACCACGATGTCCGAGGTCGCCGCGAGTGCGGCGGCCTCCTCGGCGAGCCGGCGGGCCTCGGCGAGTTCGCCGCGGACCGCGAGCACTTCGGCGAGCACCGAGCGTGCCACGATCGCGGTCTGAGGATTCTGGCCGGCGAGGGCATCGGAATCGGTTGCCATCTCCTCGGCCTCGTCGACGCGGCCCTGTTGAAGCAATGCCCGGGCCAGATGGGCGGCGGCCTGGCCGGCGTCGGCGCCGATGCCGAGTTGTCCGAGCCCGCCGTACGCTCGCCGAAGGTAGGGCTCGGCGGCCACCGGGTCACCGGCGAGCAGCTCGACGATGCCCGCGTACAGGTCCGTCTCGAGCAGGCCGTGGCGGAGTCCGATCTCCTCGCCGGTCGTGCGGGCCGATGCGAGCAGGTCTCGAGCCGTCTCGTGTCGACCCCGGAGTGCTTCGAGCACCGCCTGGCAGCGAACGGAGGTGGCCTGCACCGCAGGGGAGTCGGCGGTGATCCGCGACAGTCGCATCACGTCGAGGCAGCGTCCGCCAGCGCGAGGCACCGGGCTCGGGCCCCAGAGCGCGGCGACCGGCGCAGCCTCCAGCACCGCGGTGATCCGCCTGCGGTCGTCGGCCGCGCGCGCCGCGGTGAGCGCCTCGTCGAGTTCGGTCTCACAGTCACCGACCCGACCCAGCCGGGCCAGTGCGGCCGCTCGGACCTGTCGGGCCTTGGCGACACCGGCGTTGTCGTCGAGGTCCGCAAGTCGTTCGGCCGCTCGGTCGACTGCCTCGGCAGCGTCCGTCAGGCCGCTCGGGTCGGTGAGCACGACGACCTCGGCGCGGAAGCAGGTCGCCCATGCGGTCAGGCGGTCATCGCCGACCGCTCGATCGTCGAGCAGCTTCAGGGCTGGACCGCCCCGGGTGACGTCACCGGCCGACAGGAGCGCCTCGCAGGTGAGGATCAGCAGGTTGGGCAGTTCCGGGGCGGCGACGTCGAGGCAGTCCACGGCCCGGAGCGCGAGTCGGCCTGCCGCGGCGAGATCGTCGCGGGCGAGCGCATCTTCGGCGGCGACCCGCAACAGATCGGCTGCCTGCTGACCTGCCTCCATCGACTCCTCGTTGTCGACCCCGAGTTGACGCCGGTACTGGAACGTCTGCTCGAAGTGGTAGGCGATCGTGACCCCGAGTTCACCTGCCGCGTCCCCGGCTGTGTCGTGCATCCACTGCCCGATCCGCAGGTGGAGGTCGGCGCGAGCACCCTTGAGCAAACGCCGGTAGGCCGCATCGCGGATCAACACGTGGTGGAACCGGTACACCGGTTCGTCGCCCCAGTACGAGCCGGTCGGCTCGATCTGCTCACGTCGGCGCATCCGGTCGAGAGCGCGATTGATGTCGGACGCCGAGACTCCATCAGCGATGGCGACCAAGGCACCGAGGGGGAACTCGGGGCCGATGACCGAGGCCAGCTCGATGACCCGACGGTCGTCATCGGGCAGCCGCTCGATGCGTGTGGCGAGCAGCGACTGGATGGTCGGCGGCACCTCGACCGCATCGGCGTCGATCGCCAGCCGCCAGACCCCGTCGACCTCGGTGATGACTCGATCGTCGACCAGCATGCGGACCAGTTCGCGCACGAACAACGGGTTGCCGTCGGTCGAATCGGGAAGCCGAGCGGCGAGCTCGTCGGGCAGCGAATCGGTCCCCAGGAGGCGGGCGGCGAGTTCCGCCGTTGCGGCGGCGTCGAGGCCTTCGAGCGAGACGACGAGGCTGACCTGGCGGCCGCTCTCGGCGAGCGTCGGGCGGATCTCGCGGAGCTCCGGGCGAGCGAGCCCGACGATCATCGCTGGCCCCGCGACCCAGCGGACGAGGTGTTCGAGCAAGTCGAGAAACAGCGGCTCCGCCCACTGGATGTCGTCGATCACGAGCACGATCGGTCGTCGGGCGGCGAGGATCTCGACGAGCCGACGTGCCCCGAAGAACGAGTCTTCCGTCGACCGGCTCGGCGCGGCGCCCACGATGCTCGCCAACAGTTCGGTGACTCTGGCCGCATCCGTCGTTCCGTCGACCAATTCGGCCAGGGCAGCGCGAGCATGTTCGGGTGAGTGGTCGTCGCCGATGGCGGCCGATTCGCGGATCAGCTCGGCGATCGGCGCGAACGTCGTCGATCCCGCTCGCTCGCAGCGCAATTCGATCACGTCGGCTCGGTCGGCCAGCGCTCGTCCCAGCTCTCGTGAGAGGCGGGTCTTGCCGACGCCGGGCGCACCGATGATCGTGGTCAGCTTGGCAACACCCTCGGCGACGGCCTGGTCGAACACCTCCGTCAGCCGGTCGAGTTCGGCTGCTCGTCCGACGAATGGCGTGGCGTCGTCGATCGTCCCGCTTCGCGCGGCTGCAGTCTCGCCGACCTCGACGAGTTGGAAGGTTGCCAGGCCGTGGCGCTTGCCCTTCACCTCGACCTCGCCGAGCACCTCGAAGGTGTGCGTCGACCGCGTGAGGCGCCATGTGTCCTCGCCGACGAGCACCTCGCCCGGCGTGCACTCGCCTTCGAGGCGAGCCGCCGTGTTGAGCACATCACCGACCAGGTCGGCATCGTTGTCGTCGATCACCACCTCGCCGGTGTTGATCCCGACCCGAAGTCCGACCTCGGCGCCGTAGCGGCTGTCGATGTGGTCGCGGATGGCAGCAAAGCCCTGCTGGAGGTCGTGGCCGGCGGCGACCGCCCGTTCGGCGTCGTCTTCGGCGACTTCTGGGACACCGAACAGCGCCATCACGCCGTCGCCGATGAACTTTGCGAGGCTGCCGCCGTGTCGTTCGATCGTGTCGCTGGCCATCTGGTGATACCGGGCCATCGCGTCGCGCGCCGATTCGGGATCGACTGCCTCGGCGAAGGCGGTCGATCCGACGAGATCGCAGAACAGAACGGTCACCGTCTTTCGGACGGCCGTCGATGGCACGTTGGCGACCGCTGGACTGGGCGAGGATTCAACCTGGGCGCCGCAGCCGTCGCAGAACTTCGCGTCCGGATTCAGCTCGCGATCACAGGACCCACATCGCAGGACGAGCTTCGTGCCGCAGGCGTCGCAGAACCGGGAGTCACCCCGATTCGTACGTCCACAGTTCCCGCAATCCAAGCTCGCCCCCTTCAGGCCCCCGGACAGTGTTGCTCACGACGGTCCGCCGGGGCGAGTGCTATCGGACACACCGGCTGTCCAATCACGGCGTGCCTCGTACGTGGCAGCTCTCTCACGCAGGGGGGACGCGTTCAGAACAGCGACGGCAGTTCGGCGAAGGAGTCGATGACGACGTCGGGGTGTTCGTCGCTCGCGGCCAACACCTCCGGCCGGAACTTCCCGGTGCGCACGAGTACGCCGCGCAGGCCTGCGTGTTGGGCGCCGAGCACGTCGTTGTGAAGATCGTCGCCGACCATCGCCACCCGTCCGGCGTCCAGGCCGAGTTCGGTGACCCCGGTCGCGAAGAAGTCGGGCGACGGCTTGCCGAGCACGACCGGCTCGACGCCCGTCGCCTCTTCCAGCGCCCGCACGTACGCACCCGTGTCGAGCTCCAGCCCGGCGGACGTTCGCCAGTACATGTTGCGGTGCATCGCCACGAACGCGGCGCCGCCGAGAATCAAGCGAAACGCCTCGTTGAGCTGTTCGTGCGTGAAGTCGACGCCGGCACCGCCGATCACCACCACGTCGGCGGGGCCCGAGTCGACGATGTCGATTCCTCGGAGGTCGTCGGACAGGTCGCCGGTGTTCAGCAGGAACACCCGAGCGTCCGAGTGCTCTCGGCGCAGGTGCGCGGCGGTCGCTGCGGGCGCCGTGAGGATCTCGCCGACCTCGACGGGAATGCCAGCCTCGCTGAGCAGCCGGGCCACCTCGGCGCGTGTGCGCGTCGTCGTGTTCGTCGCGAACCGCAGCGGGATGCCCGACGAGCGCAGAGTCTCGAGCGCCTCGTCCACGCCGTCGATCGGCACCCACGACACCGTGAGCACTCCGTCGATGTCGATGAGCAGTCCGTCGACGTCCAGTAGGTCGGCCATGGCGTTGCACCTCCGAATCTCAGACTACGACGCGTTGCTCGAGCGTTGTGCCGGGCGTCCAGCCCGACGAACGGTGGGTAGCTTGGCGTGACGGCTCAGCGGCGCTTTGCGAGTGCGGCGAACTCGTGCTCGATCGACGCGGCGACGTCGCCAAGGTCGGGCATCACGTCGCGATCGGCCGTGATGCCGAAGTGGAGTTCGTCCTCGTAGGAGACGACGGCGATCGTCAGGCCCTCGTTGTCGATCACCTCGACGTACGGGAACACCCGCACGAACCGGGCACCGCGCAGGTACAGCGGGATGGGCGGGCCGGGGATGTTGGTGATCACGAGGTTCATCGGGATCGTGCGGCTGACGTAGCGGGTCAACGGGCCGGCCAGCGGCGTGATCGCGTCGGCGACGTCGAGGATCCGGTGCGCGCCGTCGACCAGCCCGGATCCCTTCAGCTCGCTGGTCATCGCATGGATCCGTCGGAGCCGCTCGACGGGATCGGGCTCGTCGACGGGGAGGTCGACGATGATCAGCGACACGAGGTTGCCGAGCGTGTCGCCGTGTTGGTCGTGACCACGGAGCGACACCGGCACCATGGCCTTGATCACCCGATGCTCGATGTCGGTGTCGCCGTGCTCGAGCAGGAACGTGCGCAGCGCGCCGCTGCACGCAGCGAGCACGACGTCGTTGATGCTGACGCTGTGGCGCTTGCGGACCGTGCGCACGCCCTTCAGGGGCACCGACGCGTGCACCCATCGGCGGTGCGAGCTGACCGGGACGTTCCACGGCGCCGGCGGTGGCTTGGCGAGGAAGTTGGCGACCGTGCGGCCCACGTTCGTCACGGCATCGATCGCCGGGCGGGGATCGCGCATCGTGTCGAGCATCGATCTGGCAACCCGCCCCGGCCTCGCCAGCTGGTCGCGGACGGCATCGGTGAGGAGTTCGTTCGGCGAGGGAGCGGGGCGCGGTCTCCATTCGGGCACTGGGTCGTCAGGGGGTGGATCCGGTTCGAGATCGACGAGTGCGAGCGCCAGGTCGACGTTGGCGATGCCGTCGCCGAGGGCGTGGTGGATCTTGAGGATCATCCCGACGTGATCGTCAGCGAGCCCGTCGACGAACCACATCTCCCACAGCGGGCGCGCCCGGTCGAGCGGGAGCGACTGCAGGCGGCCCATGAGCGCCGCGAGCTGATCGTCGTCGCCGGGCCGGGGGAGGGCCGTCAGGCGGACGTGGTACGCGATGTCGAAGTGCTCGTCGTCGACCCACACCGGCCGGGCCTGGTTGTACGGCACCTCCATCACCCGCTGGCGCAGACGAGGCACCCGGTGCACCCGCCGATCGACGTGGGCGAGGAGTTCGTCGAAGCGGATCCGTCCGCTCGCGTCGCGCAGCGGGCCGCCCTCGATCACCGACAGTGAACCGACGTGCTGCGGCTCGTGCGGCGTCTCGATTCGCAGGAAGACCGCATCCGCGGCGGTCAGTTGTTCGTAGGGCACCGGGGCCCCCTTTCGCGTCGACCTCGCTCGTCAGTGTGACCGATCCGGCCGGGTGTCCGGCAGGGTCCAACGGCAGGTCAGGAGCGATCCCAGGCGGTCTCGCCCGCAATGATGGTGCGCTGCAGGTTGCCGGCAGGGTCGACGATCGTCAGGTCGGCCCTGGCGCCGACCCGGATGCGTCCCCGATCGGCGAGGCCGAGCAGGTCGGCCGGCGTGCTCGTGACCGTGGCGAGCGCGTCGGCGAGCGAGCAGCCGGTGTACGCCATCAGGTTCCTGACCGCGCGATCGAGTTCGAGGGCACTGCCGGCGAGCACACCGTCGACGGTTCGCACGCCGGTCTCGTCGTGGATGATCTCGAACCCGCCGATCTTGAACCGGCCGTAGGGCGCGCCGAGGGCGGGGGAGGCGTCGGACACCAGCGACATCCGATGCGGCCCGAGCGACCTCCAGGCCATCTCGACGGCGGTCGGGTCGACATGGATCCCGTCGCAGATCACGCCGACGGTGACCGACGGATCGGCGAGCACCGCCCCGATCGGGCCGGGGGAGCGGTGACCGAACGGCGCCATCGCGTTGTAGAGGTGCGTCACGTACGACAGCCCGGCGGATCTTGCGGTGGCGAAGTCGGATGGGGACATCCCGGTGTGGCCCGCCGAGACGACCACCCCTGCAGCGACCAGGGTCTCGACGACGCCGAGCGCGCCGTCGAGTTCCGGAGCGAGGGTGACGAGCGAGACGACGCCCGACGATGCCCACGTGTCGATCTCCTCGACCATCGACTCGGGATTGGCTGCGTAACGGGACACGTGGGCGCCGAGGTGGTTGCGCGAGATCATCGGCCCCTCGAAGTGGAGTCCGAGCGGTGTGGCCACGCGCCGCTCGGCGGCAGTCGCTCTGGGCTGTCGTCGCAGTTCCGTGATCGCGTCGATGGCTGCTGCTCGTGTGGATGCGCGCGTCGTCACCACCGTCGGCAGGAACGAGGTCACCCCGAAGCGTGGGAGCGCGGCGCCGACGTCGAGGATGCGGTCGGGTTCGGTGGTGATGTCGACGCCTCCGGCGCCGTTGCACTGCAGGTCGATGAGCCCCGGAGCGATCACGAGCCCGCCGCAGTCGATATCGCCCTCGGCGAGACCGTCGTTCGGCGGGTCGATCACGACCTCCGCGATCAGGCCGCCGTCGACCACGAGGTCGGCACGAACGAGTTCGCCGTCGACCAACACCTGCCCGCCGCGGTAGCAGCGCCTGGTGGTCGTGTTCTCGCCTTCGGATGGCACCCAGAGATCATCGCAGAGCCGATCACCAGGTCGCCGGTCACCTCCGCCCCGTCGGGATCTGGGTGACCTGAGTTCCGGATTCCGGGACGGTACGCACCGAGAAAGCGAGCCCGAACCAGTCGCCGCGGTGATCAATGGGTGGCGGGCCGATAGGAAGGAGGCATGGAAGGTTTCGTGCATCCCGACTTCGCTCCGGTGACCGAGAAGGTCCAACAGCTGATGGCGAAGAGGTCCGCCCGCGGTGGCATGGCTGTCGCCGTCTACCACCGGGGCGAGTTGGTCGTCGACGCATGGACCGGGGTCCGCAACGCCGCCGGAGACCCGTGGGGTCGCGACACGATGTCGATGAGCTTCTCGACCACCAAAGGCGTGGTGGCCACCATCGTGCAGCGTCTCGTCGACCAGGGCCTGCTCGACTACGACGTCCCGGTCGCCACCTATTGGCCCGAGTTCGCCACCGCCGGCAAGGACACGATCACGCTGCGCCACCTCCTCACGCACCAGGCCGGCCTGCACGACGTCCGCTCGGTCGCCGATTCGGCCGAGGACCTCATCAACTGGGAGCACATGACGAAGTTGCTCGCAGAGGCCGAGCCGAAGTGGGACATCGGAACCCGTTCCGCCTATCACGCCCTCACGTACGGCTATCTCGTGGGCGAGGTGATCCGCCGGGTCACCGGGCTCACGGTCAACGAGGCTCTCCAGCGCGAGATCGTCGAACCGCTCGGCATCAGCGGGATGTACATCGGTGCGCCAGCGGGCGTGCGCGGCGACATCGCCGAGCAGCTCGTCGATCCGAAGGCCGTCACCCGGCTGTTCAAGATGACCACGACACTGGCGAAGGCGAAGAGCTTCCAGCCGATGTACCAGGCGCTGGTCATCGATGACATGCTCGACGTGGCCACCACCGATCGCATCCACGACGGCGAGATCCCGGCCGCCAACGGTGTCTTCACGGCTCGCTCGCTCGCGAGGATGTATGCCGCGCTTGCGACGCCCGACGACTTCGACGGACCGCCGCTCGTGTCGACCGAGACGTTGCGGGAGGCGACCCGGGTGCAGACGACGCTCGGTTCCAGCGGCGACGGCCGCAGCGGCGAGAAGGTCGGCCGCGACGCCGGCGTCGGTTTCAACATGCGTTGGCGCCTCGGCTACCACCTGGTCGGCACCACCAAGGGTGTGCTCCCGAAGGCCTTCGGGCACTTCGGGTTCGGCGGCTCCGGAGCGTGGGGCGACCCCGAGTCAGGCCTCGCCATGGCGATGATCCTCAACCAGGTCGGCGGCACCCCGTTCGGCGACACCAAGATGCTCCGCCTCGGAGCCGCCGCCGTCCGCTCCGCCGAACGCCGCACCAGCTGAGGATCACATCACGGGATTACATCACGGGTCAGACCCGCGATGTAAGGCAACCCTCGTCGCCTCTGACGTGGCGTGGGAGGGGACCATGGCCCGTGGCGCACGACGGCCCACCCTGGGCACGATCGATACATGAGGAGATGGATCGCACTCGTGGCCGCGGTCGCGCTGCTCGCCGCGTGCGGCGACGACGGGGGCTCGACCCTCGTGCTCGACGAAGCGGACTCGCTCTCGGAAGTCTCACTCGACGTCGGCGATCGACTCGACGTCGAGCTCGAGTCGAACCCGACCACGGGCTTCAGCTGGGAGTTGGACCCGCTCCCCGACGGGCTGCAACTGGTCAGCAGCGACTTCGACGAGCCCGCCGGCAGCCTGGTGGGTGCTGCGGGAACTCAGGTCTTCGTCTTCGACGTGGTGGGCCCGGGCAACGGCATCCTGCGTTTCGAATACGTGCGGGTGTTCGACGACCCCGTCATCGCGGAGAAGATCGTCGAGTACGTCCT
>DATLBC010000158.1:0-9278 GCA_035527095.1 Ilumatobacteraceae bacterium
TTCGCGACCAGGTAGCGCACCCTGACCGCCTCGGCCCGCCGTGAATCGGCGTCATCGTGCGGCGACAGGTGCAGGTTGTAGATCGTCAGCATCGACCGATCGGCCCGACCGACCAGACCCCACTGGGCGATGCGCCGCCGCCAGCTTCGCATGGGCTGCTCGTCGGAGATCTCCGTGTGGCCGACGGCATCGAGCAGGTGCGGTGTCATGATCGCTATGCCCTCGGCGCGCCACCACATCGCCTTCGTGTACGGGTAGTGCTTGAGGACCCACGAGAAGCGCATCTGCAGCATCGGAGCGAGTGACGTTGCCTGCCGCTTGCGGATCTCCTGGAGGACGACGACGTCGGGTGATGAATCCCGGATGGCGGCGGCGATGGCCTCGACGTCGGGTGCCGCCGACCCGTGGACGTTCCACGTGAGCACCGTCCAGTCCGAAGGGCCCGGCGGTGCTGCATTCGAGTCTTCCAACGACATGTCGCCGAGTGTCGCACGTCGCCGTGCCAGACTCAGCGACCATGAGCAACGTCGCATTCCTCGGCCTCGGCGTGATGGGCGCCCCGATGGCACGCCATCTCGCGAAGGCCGGCCACCGAGTCGTGGTCTACAACCGCACGGCCTCGAAGGCGTTGGCCTGGGTGGCGCTCAACGGCAACCAGGCGGCACCCACGCCGGAGGAGGCGGCCGACGGCGCTGACCTCGTCATGCTCTGCGTCGGCAACGACGACGACGTCCGCGAAGTCGTGCTCGGACCGAACGGTGCGCTCGCAGCGATGGCGCCCGGATCGATCCTGATCGACCACACCACGGCATCAGCCGGTGTCGCTCGAGAACTCGCGGCGGCGTGCGCCGAACGCAGCGTCGGGTTCGTCGATGCGCCCGTGTCGGGCGGCCAGGCTGGCGCAGAGAACGGCCAGCTCACGGTGATGTGCGGCTGCGACGACAACGAAGTGTTCGATCGGGCCAAGGAGGCGATCGATGCCTACGCGAAGTCCTGCGTACAGCTCGGCCCGGCGGGTGCTGGCCAGCTCACCAAGATGGTCAACCAGATCTGCATCGCCGGCCTGCTTCAGGGGCTCGCCGAGGGTGTGAACTTCGCCAAGCTCGCCGGGCTCGACGTCGACCAGGTCGTCGACGTGATCGGCAAGGGCGCCGCGCAGAGCTGGCAGATGGACAACCGGGCCCGCACCATGGCAACCGACGACTTCGAGTTCGGGTTCGCTGTCGAGTGGATGCGAAAAGACCTCGGGATCGTGCTCGACGAAGCCGACCGCAATGGCGCTCGCCTTCCGGTGACCGCGCTCGTCGACCAGTTCTACAAGGACGTCGTCGCCCGCGGCGGCGACCGCTGGGACACCAGCAGCCTCATCCGACTGCTGCAGTGACATCGGCGCGCGGGTTGGCCCTGGCGCGCAATTCACGAACGCACTAGCATTGCGGCATCCGACGAGGAGGTCAGCAGTGTCGACCATTCCAGCGAATGCACAGGCGGTACTCGGGTCCGACGCCGTTGCTCACGTGTGGACCGAGAACCTCGACGGCACTCCTCAGGTGTCGGTGGTCTGGGTGATCGCCCAGGGCGACGAGATCCTCTTCGGAACCGACGCCCGAAGCCAGAAGGCGAAGAACCTCACGAGGAACGACCGCATCATCTTGTCGATCGAGGACGTCGAGCGCAACGAGCGCGGCTATCAGCGACACCTGGTCATTCGCGGTCGTGCTCGGGTCGAGCCCGGGCCGGATCCAGACCTGATGGATCGGATTGCGCTCAAGTACACCGGGCTGCGGCGGCACCCGCTCGCGCTTCGTGATTCCGACACGAGCGTCGTCGTCCGTGTCGACGTCGAACGGATGAGCGGCGTCGGCCCGTGGATCGACGAGGCAGCGTCGATCACGGCCTGACCACACCTGCGAGCGGCCTCGGCGTACTCAGCCGGGGCGGGTGAAGTGTTCTTGGGCGAACTCGTACACGCCTTGGTCGTGGGAGAACTCGACGGTGTTGCCGTCGGGGTCGCGCACCATGCAGATGTAGCCGATCGGGTGCGGCAGTTGCAGCGGGGGAGTGGCCAGCCACCCGCCTTCCTCGGCTACGGCCGCGATGGCATCGATGTCGCTGCGATCGGCGACTTCGAAGCCGAGGTGAGCGAACGACCCGAGCGGCGTCGGCCCCGCATGCTCGTCGGGCTCGTGACCCGCGAAGAACTGGGCGAAGACCAGGATGAAGGGCGTATCCGGAGCGTCGGAGTGTCCGAGCCAGGCGCCGTAGCCGTTCGCGTCCTCGCGTTTCACCAGCAGCTCGAGTGGCGTGTGCGTCGTGTACCAGTCGATCATGGCGTCGATGTCGGTCACCGACAGCGCCAGATGGGTCCAGCGGGGAAGTCCTGCCACAGCCTCGAACCTACTCTGCGCCAGCGCTCTGCCGGCAGTGCGGCAGGCGAGCCGCGCCCAGCCATGAGCGAAGCGACTGTATGTGGTGGTCTCGCTCATCGGAACCGACGCGATCCGGTCCGCGATGAGCGAAGCGACCGCATGCGGTGGTCTCGCTCATCGCTGGCCTGCTGCGTCGCGCGACGCTCAGCGGAGCGCTGTTGCGAGTGCGTCGACGATGTGGTCGACCTGGGCGTCGGTGGTGACGAACGGCGGGCAGAACGTGATGGTCTCCGTGCCGATGGCGCGGGTGATCACGCCGAGTTCCAGCATCCGATCGCGCACGGCGATCGCGTTCTGGTCGGGGCGCATCGCCGCGCCGAAGATCGCCACCTCGCCACGGAGGTGGTCGAAGGCGCCGTCGGCCTCGAGCGATCGCAACCCGGCCCCGAGGCGGGCACCCATCGTCGTGGCGGCGTCGAGCAGACCCTCGCGTTCGATGATGGCGATGTTTGCCAGCGCTGCCGCGCAAGCGGCCGGATGCCCGGAATAGGTGTAGCCGTGGCGCAGGATGAAGTCCGGGTCGGCTTCGAGCGCGTCACCCACCGTTCGACCCACGATCACGCCACCGAGCGGCTGGTAGCCCGATGTGACGCCCTTCGCGAACGTGGTGAGATCGGGCGTGACGCCGTAGTGGTCGGCAGCGAACCAGGTCCCCAATCGTCCGAACCCGGTGATCACCTCGTCGAAGATGAGCAACGCGCCGTGCTGATCGCACAACCGACGCGTCTCGGCGAGATACCCGTCGATCGGCGGGAACACGCCGGCGGCGCCCTGCACGGGCTCGGTGATCACCGCGGCCAGCCGATCGGACTGCTCGGCCATCAGGATCGACAGCGCTTCGATGTCGTCGCTCGGGACCTGGACGACGTCGGCGAGCAGCTCGCCGTACCCCACGCGGTTGAGTTCGATTCCCTGCGCGCTCGTGCCGCCGTAGTTGGTGCCGTGGTAGCCGCGGACACGCGAGATGATCAGGCGCCGCTCGGGGTGGCCGGCTTGCACGTGAGCGAGCCGTGCGAGCTTCATCGCCGAGTCGACCGCCTCCGAGCCGGACCCGGCGAAGAACACCCGGGCATCGGGCATCGGCGTCAGCGAAGCGATCCGCTCGGCGAGCGCATCTGCGGGCGCATTCGTGAACGGATCGAAACACGAGTACGCCTCGATCGTCGAGATCTGGGCCGCGACCGCGTCGGCGATCTCACGTCGGCCATGGCCGACTTGGCAATACCAGAGGCTGGCCATCGCATCGACGAGTTCGTTGCCGTCGGCGTCCCACAGCCGCGCACCTTCGCCGCGAGCGATCGTGATGAACCGCTCTCGTGTCGGTTTCGCGAACGGGTGCAGAAAGGCGCCGGGCATCTCGGCAGTCTGCCAGCAGACACGGGTCGAGTCGGTCCCCGAGAGCCGGACTCCGCCGGCCCGTGTGGCAAGGTCGCGCCATGTCGACACCGTTCGAAGAGGCTGCGGCCCGAGTTCGCACCGGCGGCGATCATCATCTCGAGGCTGTAGCGCTCGTCGCGCAGATGACGATCGAGGAGCGGTTGGGTTGTCTGGACGGTGACACGCCGTTCTGGCCCGGCCTGATCGACATGACCGCAGGTGGCTACTACCGCCACCCGTGGCCCGCCGCACGCGTCGAGCGCCTGGGTGTTCCCGGGATCGATTTCGCCGACGGGCCCCGAGGCTGCGTTGTCGGCGATGCGACTGCGTTCCCTGTCAGCATGGCCCGCGGCGCGAGTTTCGATCCCGACCTGGAGACGCGAATCGGCGACGCGATCGGCGCCGAGTTGCGGGCAAGCGGTGCCACCTACACCGGGGCGGTGTGCATGAACCTGCTTCGTCACCCCGCGTGGGGGCGGGCCCAGGAGACCTACGGGGAAGATCCGCATCACGTGGGCGTGATGGCGTCAGCGTTCGTCGCCGGTCTGCAGCGTCACGTGATGGCGTGTATGAAGCACTTCGCACTCAACTCGATGGAGAACGCGAGGTTCACCGTGGACGTCACGGTCGACGAACGTGCGCTCCACGAGGTCTATCTCCCTCATTTCGAGCGGGTGGCTGCGAGTGGCGTGGCCTCGGTGATGAGCGCCTACAACTCGGTGAATGGTGACTGGTGCGGCGAGAACGGGCACCTGCTCACCGAGATCTTGCGCGACGAGTGGGGATGGGACGGTTTCGTGACTTCGGATTTCATCTTCGGACTGCGCGATCCAGCTGGATCGGTTTCGGCCGGCCTCGACATCGAGATGCCGTTCCGCCAGCAACGAGCGGTGGCGCTCCCCGAGGCCTTGGCGGCCGGCACGCTTGCGCCGGACGACATCGACCGGGCGGTCCAGCGGATCGTGGCGACCCTGTTGAGATTCTCGTCCGTGTTCGAACGCCAACCGCCGATCGACGTCGTGGGCTGTGACGATCATCGGATGCTCGCCCGAGAGGTCGCAGCTGCGTCAACAGTGCTGCTGCGCAACGAGGGTTCGTTGCTGCCGCTCGATGCGGCCTCGATCGGCCGGGTGGCCGTGCTCGGGCGGTTGGCGGCGGTGCGGAATCTCGGCGATGGCGGATCGAGCGATGTGAGGGCGTCGGAGGTCGTGACCGTTCTCGACGGGCTGCGCGCTCGTTTCGGTTCCGAGCGGGTCGATCATGCCGAGGCCGACGCCTCGATCGCCGTCGGGGCCGATGTGGTCGTGGTGGTCGTCGGCTACACCAAGGCCGACGAAGGCGAGTGCATCGAAGCGGCGGGCGCCGACGTGCTCGGACGGTCGATCTTCCCACCCGTCGACCATCCGACGCTGGGTGCCGATGTCACCTGGACGGCGCCCCCCGGACCGTTGCGACCACCGGCAACAGCGACGTCGGGCGGTGTCGATCGGATGGCGCCGGGCGGTGACCGGACCTCGCTGCGCCTGTCTGAGGAAGACGAGTCACTGATTGCGGCCGCTACTGCGGTCAACGACGATGTCGTGGTCGTCGTGGTGGGAGGGTCGGCGGTCGTGATGCCGTGGGCGTTGATGGCGCGCACAGTGCTGATGACCTGGTATTCGGGTGTCGAGGGCGGATCGGCGTTGGCCGATGTGATCGTCGGCGAGGTCGAGCCGGCCGGCAGGCTCCCATTCGTCGTGCCGACCGATCCGGCGCATCTGGCGCACTTCGACCGCGACGCGACCGAGATCACCTATGACCTGTTCCACGGCCAGTGGAAACTCGACCGAGACGGCCGTGCCGCTCACTTTCCGTTCGGATGGGGACTCGGCTGGGGGTCGGTCGGCGTGCTGAGCGCCGAGTTGACCGACCCGACCACAATCGTCGTGTCGGTCCACAATCCGACGCGGCGGCCGCTGCGTCCGGTCGTGTTCGCCCACGCCGGCATCGCCCACAGCGAATGGGAGCGTCCGCAACGACGGCTCGTCGGGTTCGCGCGAGCCGACGTCCGCCCGGGTGAGACCGTCGACGTCGAGATCGAACTCGACTGGTCGATGCTCGACGTTCGAGTTGGCGGTGAGTGGATCACCGAGCACGGCGAGTACACACTCGACGTCGGTGGGTACGCCGGCGACCCCGAGGCCGCCACCGTGATGGTGCACCGCTAGCCTCGGCGCACATGCGAAAGCCTGAGGTCACCATTCCTGAAGACACTCCGCCGTCGAGTCTCCTGATCGAGGACGAGACGGTCGGCGACGGCGACGAAGCGGTTGTCGGCCAGGACGTCACCGTGCACTACGTCGGCGTGTCGTGGTCGACGGGCGAACAGTTCGATGCGTCGTGGGATCGTATGGAACCGTTCCGGTTCGGTCTCGGTCGTCGCCAGGTCATCCAGGGCTGGGACGACGGTGTCCAAGGCATGAAGGTCGGCGGTCGTCGCCGGCTGACCATTCCGCCCCACATGGGCTACGGCGCTGCCGGTGCCGGCGGCGTCATCGCTCCGAACGAGACGCTCGTCTTCGTGATCGACCTGCTCGCTGTCGGCTGATCTGCGCTCGTCGCCGATCTGGGGAGTCGACACCATGGAGCACGATCACACACTCGATCATTCACACGATCACACACACGGCCATCAGCTGGCATCGCCTGACGCGGGCGACGAGTCATCGCCCAGGCGGCCCCCCAAGCAGGAGCAGGAGCAGGCGACCACCGACGTGACCGAAGTCGCGCCCGGCATCGTGCGCACCCAGCTGCCGATCAGCATGCCGGGCCTCGGCCATGTCAACTGCTATCTGCTCGAGGACGAACGTGGGATCGCCGTGGTCGACCCGGGCCTGCCCGGCGACGAGTCGTGGGATCATCTCGTCGATCGACTCACGCGAGCGGGCTATGCCGTCGGCGACGTGCACACCGTCGTGGTGACGCACTCGCACCCGGACCACTTCGGTGGCGCGATGCGTCTCCATCACGAAGCGGGCGCCGACGTGGTCACCCACGAGTCGTTCCGCACGCTGTTCGATCTGGCGGAGGCCGACGATCACGAGGACTCCGAACGACTCGACATGAACTCACCCGAGGATCGCGTCGCTGCGATGGAACGTTGGATGGCCACCCCGTCGCCCTGGGGTGGGCGCCGCAGCGGTCCGTCTCCGGAGTTCCTGGAGCGCATCCGCAGCAGTGGGTCGTCTCCCGGTTCGGTGTTCGCCACGCCTCGTCCGACGATCCCGCTCGTCGACGGCCAGACGATCAAGCTCGCCCGTCGCGAGTGGGTGGCCATGCACACGCCCGGTCACACGTACGACCATCTGTGCCTGTACGACCCCGAGTTCGGCGTCATGCTCACCGGCGACCACGTGCTGCCGTCGATCACACCGCACATCAGCGGGCTGACGCCGAACAGCGACCCACTCGCTCTCTTCTTCGATTCGCTGCGGCGCATGACCGACATCGCCGATGTCTCGGTCGCGCTGCCGGCGCACGGTCATCCGTTCACCGATCTCGGTGGGCGGGCCGAACACATCATCGAGCATCACGAGGAGCGTCTCGACATCATCCGCGACGCAAGCCACGACCTGCCCAACGGCACCGTCGAAGACTTCATGCAGGTGCTGTTCAAGGAGCGGTCGTGGGGCGAGATGGCCGAGAGCGAGACCTACGCCCACCTCGAGCATCTGCGCGAACTCGGCGAGATGTCGCGCCGCGCCGAGCACGGTTTCGCCCGCTATGCCCCGACCGCCTGACCGCAGCTGGACAGACGCCACGCGATGAGCGAGGCCGCCGTATGCGGTTGGTTCGCTCATGGGTGGGGAGTCGTGCTGGCCGCGATGAGCGAGGCCGCCGTATGCGGTCGGTTCGCTCATGGGTGGGGACTCGTGCTGGTCTGAGTCGTCGCGAGACCCGACGGTCGAGGAAGATGGCGGCGCCCCATTGCCGTCGAGTCGAGGTCAGATCATCATGTCCATTGCCATCACCGAGGACCATCGCTCGCTTGCCGAAACGGTGAGCAGCTTCGCCGAGAAGCGCGACCTGTGCGGCGCCGCACGAGCGCTCCTCGAGTCGCCGGACGAGACGCTGCCGGCCTTCTGGAGCGAGTTCGCGGAACTCGGTTGGCTGGGCCTCCACCTTCCCGAAGATGTCGGTGGGTCGGGCTACGGCATCGACGAGTTGGTGATCGTGGTCGAGGAGCTCGGTCGCATGGTCGCTCCGGGCCCGTTCGTGCCGACCGTGATCACCAGTGCCGTGCTGGCGGCGACGGCCGAGCGCGATCTACGCGAGCGACTGCTTCCAGGATTCGCCGACGGATCGACGGTCGGGGCAGTCGCCCTCGGCGGTTCGGTGACGGTGACCGACGGTGTGGCCACCGGCGACGCCGGTGTCGTGCTCGGAGCCGCCCTGGCGTCGGTGATACTCGTTCCGGTCGGCGACGATGTCGCGGTCGTCGAAGTGGGCGCTCGCGTCGCCATCGACACGCCGACCAATCTCGATCCGAGCCGGCGCAGTGCCCGTGTCAGTCTCGACGGCGCTCCTGCGATCGTGATCTCGGGCGCTCGACGCACGATGGTGGATCTGGCCCGCGTCATCCTGGCGGCCGATGCGGTCGGCGTCGCCCGCGAGTGCACGTCGATGGGAGCCGATTACTCCAAGGAGCGCATCCAGTTCGGCCGTCCGATTGCGATGTACCAGGCGGTCAAGCACCACTGCGCCAACATGGCCGTCGCCACCGAACTCGCCACCAGCGCCACGTGGGACGCCGCCCGCGCTGCCGCCACCGGAGGCGACCAGCTCACCTACGCCGCCGCGGTGGCTGCCACCCTGGCTGCGCCCGCTGCGGATCTGTGCGCCAACCTCAGCACTCAGGTGCACGGCGGCATCGCCATCACCTGGGAGCACGACGCGCACCTCTACATGCGCCGGGCGACCACCCTGCTCCACTACCTCGCCGCGGCCGAGGCTGCAGCGGAGTTGACCGACCTCACCCGCCGCGGCGTGGTGCGCGACAAGGCGATCGAACTGCCGCCCGAGGCCGACGAGATCCGTGACGAGGTCAGGACCTTTGCGCAGCGCGTCAAGGATCTCACGGCGGACGCACAACGAACCGCGCTGATCGAGACCGGCTACGTGATGCCGCATTGGCCCAAGCCGTACGGTCGCGCTGCCGGCGCAGTCGAACAGCTGGTGACCGAGCAGGAGTTCGCCGACGCCGGCATCACCCGCCCCACCTACGGGATCACGGCGTGGAACATCCTCACGATCATCCAGTACGCCACCCAGGACCAGATCGACCGCTGGGTCACACCGGCGCTCAACCAGGAGGTCATCTGGTGTCAGCTCTTCAGCGAGCCCGACGCCGGGTCCGACGCCGCTGGCGTCAAGACCAAGGCCACCCGCGTCGACGGCGGGTGGCTGGTCAACGGACAGAAGGTCTGGACCAGC
>DATLBC010000159.1:0-4736 GCA_035527095.1 Ilumatobacteraceae bacterium
CCCGTCGGGATGCGGCAAGACCACGACGCTCAAGATGATCGCCGGGTTCGAACAGCCGACGTCGGGCAAGGTGTTGCTCAACGGCGCCGACGTGAGCCGCGTGCCTCCGTACAAACGCAACGTCAACACCGTGTTCCAGCAGTACGCGCTGTTCCCCCACATGACCGTGGCCGACAACGTGCGTTTCGGGCCGAAGTCGAAGAAGGTGTCCAAGAGCGAGTACGAGCCCAACGTGGCGCAGATGCTCGACGTCGTTCGCCTCGGCGACTTCGCCGACCGCAAACCGGCCATGCTGTCGGGTGGCCAACAGCAGCGGGTCGCCCTCGCCCGGGCGCTCGTCAACTTCCCGAGCGCCCTCCTGCTCGATGAACCGCTCGCAGCGCTCGACCTCAAACTGCGTGAGGCCATGCAGTTCGAACTCAAGCGGATCCAACGCGAGGTCGGCATCACGTTCGTGTTCGTCACCCACGATCAGGGTGAGGCGCTCACGATGAGCGACCGCATCGCCGTCATGAGCGACGGGCGTGTCGAGCAGATCGGCACACCCGAAGAGATCTACAACAGCCCGGCCTCGCTCTTCGTCGCCGGATTCATCGGCTCGGCCAACCTGCTTCCCGGCGACGTCGTGAGCACCGACGGCGACGACACGGTGGTCGCGTTGACCGCCGGCCACACGGTCCGGGCGCGCACCGACATCGAGCGGCCGACCGGTACGCCCGTCTCGGTCATGCTGCGGCCCGAGCGTCTCACCGCGTCAGCGACCGCCCGCGAAGATGGCCGGTCGATCGAAGGCACCGTCGCCGACGTCGTGTTCCAGGGAGCGACGGCCCGCATCGTGGTGCACTTGAAGGACGAGAGCGAGGTGATCGCCAGCGTGATCACCGGATCCGATCTCCCGTTCCTGATGCCCGGCAACACGGTGCATCTCACGTGGGACCCGGGGAGCGCGTTCCTGTTGCAGGGGTGGCCGCGCCGACCAGGGGCGACATCCAGCGACATCGACACCCTCGAAGAACTCGCCGACGCCTGACGCGAGCAATGGGCCGGCACCGACCAAGATCGCACTGAAACCAAGAACCGAACCGACTGACACCAGAGAGAGAAAGAGACCATGACCACGCCACGTTCCAACCCGTTCCGATCGCCGTTCGGCCGCTCCGGCCTGACCCGTCGTCAGCTCCTCGCCCGCGCCGGCGCGCTCGGCGCCGCCGGCGTCTCCTTGCCGGCGATCCTCGCCGCCTGCGGCAGCGACGACGATTCGGGCTCGGCCGGTTCGACGCCAGCCACGTCCGGCGGCACCACCGGCGGCACCACCGGCGGCGGCGGTGGCGGCGGCAGCCTGTTCTTCGAGAACTGGCCCGCATACATCGACCCGACCGAGGACGGACTGACCGGCACCGTCGACCGCTTCATGGAGGCGACCGGCATCGACATGCGGTACACCGAGGCCTACAACGACAACGTGGAGTACTTCGCCAAGATCCAGCCCCTGCTGGGCCGCGGCGAGCCGATCGACCCGGACATCATCGCCCCCACGAGTTGGCTCGCGAACCGTCTGATCACGCTCGGCTGGCTCGAGAAGCTGCCCATCGACCAGGTCGCCAACGCTGCCAACCTGCGCGCCGACCTGCAGAATCCGTCATGGGATCCCACCGGCGAATACAGCCTGCCGTGGCAGACCGGTTTCGCCGGCATCGCCTACAACTCCGACGTCACCGGACGCGAGATCACCACCGTCGACGACCTGTTCGATCCCGAGTTCGCCGGCAAGGTCGGAGCGCTCACCGAGATGCGCGACACGATCGGCGTCATCGCGATGAGCCTGGGGATCGACATCTCCACCCTCACCACCTTCGAGGAGGCGCAGCCGGCGTTCGACAAGTTGCAGGAGGCCAAGGACTCCGGCCAGATCCGCCGGTTCCACGGCAACGACTACTTCGACGACCTCTCGAACGGCAACCTCGCGATCACGATCGGCTGGTCCGGTGACGTCGCCGCCATCGCCCGCGACAACCCGGCCGTCAAGTTCGTGTTCCCGGAGAGCGGCGCCACCGCATGGGCCGACACGATGGTCGTCCCCAAGGGTGCCAAGAACATCGACGCCGCCGCGCAGTGGATGAACTTCGTCTACGACCCGGTGCAGGCGGCTCAGATCACGACATGGGTCGGCTACGTCTCACCGGTCGCCGGCGTGCGCGAAGAGGTCGAGAAGCTCGACGCCGACCTCGCGAACGACCCGCTCGTCTTCCCCGACGACGCAACGCTCGCCAGCACCAAGGGCTTCGCTCCGTTGAGCGAAGAGGTCGAGGCCGAGTACGACGCCGCATTCTCGGGGATCATCGGAGCCTGAGAGTCCACCTCGCGTGACCACCGTCGCCGACGTCGACACCCCACGAGGCGGTGTCAAGCGCCCCGAGCTCATCGGGCTCGGGGCGCTCGTCGGCGCCGGCGCGCTCCTCGCGGCGATCGGCACGCGACTGATCACCGGTCCGATCGCGATCCTGGCGCTGTCGCTGGTGCTCGCCAGCATCCTGATGCTGATCGTCGTCGCGGTCACCGGGACACCGGAGACCAGGCGCAAGATCGCTCCGTACGGGCTGCTGAAGCCCGGCATGCTCTGGTTGGCGCTGTTCTACCTGGCGCCGCTGTTCACTCTGCTGCGGCTGTCGTTGTCGACGCTGCCGAGCCGTTTCGCCGTCGAGGCCGAGTTCGACTGGAACTTCGACAACTACGTCACCGCGTTCACCGACTTCGGACCGCAGTTCCAGCGGGCGTTCGTCTACGCCGGCATCGCCACCGTGCTCACCATCGCGATCGGCTATCCGCTCGCCTACGTCATCGCTTTCCGCGGCGGCAAGTACCGGACGCTGCTGCTCGGGCTCGTCGTCATTCCGTTCTTCACGTCGTACCTGATCCGCACCATCGCGTGGCGGAGCCTGCTTTCCGACAACGGCTTCGCGATCGGCTTCATCGACGCGGTCGGTCTCACCTGGTTCTTCGAGGCCGCCAACATCATGGACAACGGCCGGCTGATCAACACGCCCGCCGCCGTGATCTTCGGCCTCACGTACAACTTCCTGCCGTTCATGATCCTGCCGATCTACGTGAGCCTGGAGAAGATCGACGTCCGGCTGCTCGATGCCGCGAAGGACCTGTACTCGACCTCGACGTCGGCGTTCGCGAAGGTCATCGTGCCGCTGTCGGTGCCCGGGATCTTCGCCGGCACGTTGCTGACGTTCATCCCCGCCGCCGGCGACTTCGTCAACTCGCTCTACCTCGGCAGTCCGAACACCACGATGATCGGCAACTCGATCCAGGACCAGTTCCTCGTGCAGAACAACGTGCCACTGGCCTCGGCGATGTCGTTCGTGCTGATGTTCATCATCACGGTGTTCGTGATCATCTACAGCCGGTTCTTCGGGACCGAGGACCTGGCGTGAGGGACCTGACGTGAGGACCGGCCGATGAGCGCACCGACATCCACCGCCGGCCGCATCGCCCGGTTCGCGTTGAACGCCTACGCCGGCCTCGCCCTGCTGTACCTGTTCGTGCCGATCATCTGGATCGTCGTGTTCTCGTTCAACCAGCCCAAGGGCAACTACAACGTCGAGTGGCAGGAGTTCACGCTCGACAACTGGGCGGACCCGTTCGCCGACGAAGCCCTGACGAACGCCTTCGTCGAGAGCCTGAGGATCGCGGCGATCTCGACGGTGATCGCCACCGTGCTCGGCTCGATGATCGCGATCGCGCTCGCGCGGTACCGATTCCGCGGCAGCGGGCCGCTGAACTTCTTCCTGGTGCTGCCGCTCACCACGCCCGAGATCGTGCTCGGCTCGTCGCTCGCCACGCTGTTCCTCGACTGGGACATCACCAGAGGCTTCACCACGGTCGTGATCGCCCACGTCATGTTCCAGGTCAGCTTCGTCGCGCTCACGGTGCGCGCCCGCGTGCGTGGGTTCGACTGGACGCTCGAGCAGGCAGCGCAGGATCTGGGTGCGTCGCCGATCCGCACGTTCTGGAAGGTGACGTTCCCGTTGATTCTGCCGGGCATTCTCGCCGCGGCGCTCCTGTCGTTCGCGCTGTCGCTCGACGACTTCATCATCACGCTGTTCAACGCGGGGTCGTTGGTGACCTTCCCGCTGTACATCAACGGCAGTTTCCGGGTGAAGTTCCCGCCCGAAGTGAACGTGCTCGCCTCGGTGATCCTGCTGGTCAGCGTGGCGCTGATGCTGAGCGGAACGATCTGGGGCGCCCGCGGGCGCCGCAAGTCTGCGACGTGACCGAGTCCAAGATTCGGCACGTCTTCGTATACGGCACGTTGCGACCCGGCGACGTCCGCTGGCATTTCCTCGAACCGTTCGTGGTCGACGGCGGCTGGAGCGACAGTGTGGGCGGGAGGCTGTTCGACACCGGCCTCGACTATCCGGCTGCGCTGTTCGACACCGACGGCACGATTCACGGCAACACCTTCGCCCTGCTGGAGTGGTCGATGCAGCGCGCCCTCGAGGTGCTCGACGAGGTCGAGGGTGTCGTCGACGGCGAGTACGCGCGACAGATCGTGCGCACCGCCCGCGGCGTCGATGCCTGGGCCTACGCAGGCGGCGCCGACCTCGCCCGCACCCCGATCCCCTCCGGCGACTGGTTCCACCACCGCCCACCCGCCTAGTCCCCAGAGCCCGGGCCTCCGGGAACCACCATTGCGAATCAGCGACGGTTGCGCGAACATATGTTCGATG
>DATLBC010000160.1:0-11177 GCA_035527095.1 Ilumatobacteraceae bacterium
GAGTGGTCCGTCTCGCGTCATCCCCGCAAAGGCAGCCGTCGGTTTCGAAGGCGACCCCGGGCGAACACCGCAATCGCACCGGTCTCCAAGTCGTCGCTCATCGCGTGGAGGTTCGCCACAATGAGGCGCGCCTGGTCGTCAACGTCGACCGGGTCCGATGACCGAATCAAGATGAACGACGGCTTGCTCAACTCCCGGTACGCCAGCAGCGTCCCGAAGTCCGTGTCGTGCGAGATGACGATCCGGTCGGTGCTGATTGCGTAGTCGATGATCTCATCGTCCGATGCGGTTCGCAGGCCGATGTCTCGAACGTGGACTGCGTCGTGACCGGCATCCCGCAGGAGCGCCGCCAGACGCGGCGAGAGGTTGGCGTCGACGACGTAGTTCACGCGAGTCGCGTCAGCGGTAACTCGCGTTCCTGTACGGCCGCCGCGGCGTACTCCAGTGCAGCGGGAATGTCAGCCGGCTCGAGATCCGGGAAGTCGAGCAGAATCTGCTGAGCGGGCACACCCGCCGCAAGTTGGCCGAGAACAGTCGCCACTGGGATGCGTAGCCCTCGAATGCACGGGGCGCCACGCATCTTGGAGGGGTCAATCGTGATCCGTTCGAACTCGGATTCCATCCCGACACGGTACCCGCCCCGCTCGTACAGCCCGCACGTCACCGCGACGCAGCGACGGCCTGACTGGTCGACGGGATTATCGGGTGCTCGGCTTGGGCCGTTCCCGAGTGGGTGCTTTGCAATTGACGACGGGTTATCGAGCGCCGATACCGAGTGCCTTCCGGCCTCGGCGAAGGTGCCGCCGTCGCCCTATCGGTGTTCACACGGATCGCGCCGCAGTTCCTTGTCGTCTCGACGCCACCTCTGCCTCCAGCTGCTCCCAGGTGGGAGAACCTCTGAGACCGTCAGGTGTCGTGAACACGCGACACGACAATCCGACCGGTGCACCCGCGGGAGCCCATGGGTCAACTCCGTCGATAAGTATCGTTGGCGATCCGACGAAACTGACACGCTCGGCTTCTTCCTGGGTGTCGACAATCCGACGATGCACGGTCACGTCCTGGTGCGCGTGCGCAAGCCGATCGAGCAACTCGTCAGCGACACGCCAGTTCGGGCAGCTGTCGAAGTAGAGCAACGTGAACTCCATGCTCATCACCGTAGATCCCACCCTGCGGGACGACCTCGACATCGGCCCCAAACGCGGACACCAGCGGCGGGCGCCTTGGCGAGGTGAGTACGTGGCGCCGCATCGGGGCCGCAGTGCGGCGCGGTCGGAGAACCGATGGCCGGACTATCGAGTGCGCACTATGCGCTGACCCCGATGAGCAGAATGCCGGATCCCGGACGGTTCGAGGTCGCCGCGGCGGCGCGAATATCGAGCACTGCAGTAGGCCTTCGCGGTGCGGCGCGGCCCGCCAACCGGGCTGAATGCGAATCTGCGGTGCGGCGGTTCGACGCAGACGGGTCGTGGTCGGTCGAAGGGTGGCTTGCTGGGAGTGGGCAGTCCTTCGTCGTCACAGCAGTGTTGTCAGGTGGCCGTTCGTGGGCGCGGCGCCGACCGCGACGATCATGCGGTCGGGTTGCGCGTGGTGTCCCAGGGCACGAAGGAACCTCAGGCATCGGCGAGGGGCACGGTGACGGCGAATGTCGCTCCGCCTCCAGGCGTCGACTGCACCGTGATCGCGCCGACGTGGCGTTCGACGATCTGGCTCGCGATCGCGAGCCCGAGCCCGGCCCCACTACCTCCGTCCCGCTCGCGGGCGGTCTCAGCCCGGTAGAAGGGGAGGAAGATCTTCTCGGCCTCGCCTGGATCGACGCCTCTCCCGTGGTCGATCACTTGGATGGTGAGCTCCGTGTCGGTCGACGTGATCATGAAGCGCACCGGCGTGCCTGGCGCGGTGTGCCGGCAGGCGTTCGTTCCCAGGTTCAGCATCGCCTGATGAAATCTCGCCTGCTGACCCGTGACGGTGGTGTGCGTTCCTGGAGCGACGTCGAGGCCGACATCGACCGACGGGTGGGCGGCGCACAGGTCTGCGACGACGACCTCGACGACTTGCGCGGTGTCGAATGGCTCCGTCAGCTCGGTCGGCGGTGTCTCACGGGCAAGCTGAAGCATGTCGGTGACCAGGGTGTTGAGCCGTTCGCTCTCGTCACCGATGCGGGACATCGCCCGATCGAGCGCGCCGGGTTCGTCGAGCATGCCGCCGGCGTACAGATCGCTGTAGCCCTTCAGGGCAGTGAGCGGTGTGCGGAGTTCGTGTGACACGTCGGCCAGGAAGCGTCGCATGGCGTCCCGCGCCTCTTCAGCGGACCGTGCCGCGCGTTCGCTGTCGTTGATCGTTGTGCGGAGACGGTCGAGCATGAGGTCGAGGGCTTCGGCGAGGTCGGCGGTCTCGCGTGACCCGCTCGGTGGGTCGACGTCGGTCTCCAGCTCGCCGTCGGCGATCCGGGTCGCCGACGTCACCATCCGGGTGACAGGTCGCACCGCAAGCGTGGTCAGGAGCCAGATCACCCCGGCGACGAGGAGCAGGATGACGATGCCGCCGACGAGAAGCGTCTGGCGGAAGTCGGCGACCGATTCGTCGAATCGGTCGAGGGACAGCGCGGTCACCGCGACGGTGCCGTCCTCAGCCGGTGTGACGAGGTCTCGGTAGCGGGGGTCGGCGACCGTGACCGTTCCGCTGCGAAACGACAGCTCGCGCAGTGTCTCCTCGCTGAAGGTGCCGGCGTTGCCCGGGCCGATGGCCTCACCATCGGGCGACAGGCGGATCTGCACCGGTGGCGACACGTCGTCTCCGTCACGAGCAGTTGCGGTTTCCTCGGCCGGGGCGCCGTCGGCGTCGCCGGGCGCGAGGGTTTCGGAGCGACGTTCCGCACGGACGAGCTCGTCATCGATGTCGGCCAACAGGTTGGCTCGCTCGACGCTGTCGATGTACACGGCGAAGGCCCCGAAACCGAGCGTGATCGTCACCAGCGTGGGGATCAACATCAGCCATCGCAGCGGCGGACGTCTCACCTCGTCACCTCGTCACGTAAGACATAGCCGGCACCGCGGCGGGTCTGGATCAACGGTCGACGACCGTCGTCGATCTTGCGCCGGAGGTACCCGACGTAGAGCTCGACGACGTTGTCGCTCCCGTCGAAGTCGTGATCCCATGCGTTGACGAGGATCTGCGCCTTCGACACCACCGTGCCGGCGTTCACCACCAGGTAGTGCAGCAGGCGGAACTCGGTGGGCGACAACTCGATCGGCTCACCGCCACGAAGCACCGTGTGGGCGGAAGGGTCGAGCACGAGATCAGCGACGACGATCCGATCTGCGGGTGCCTCCCGTCCAGTCCGACGAAGGATGGCCGACACTCGAAGGACCAGCTCGTCGATACTGAACGGCTTGGTGAGGTAGTCGTCGCCCCCGTTGACGAACCCCTCGATCCGGTCGTCCGGGGCGTCTCGTGCGGTCAGGAACAACACGGGCGTTGTCGAGCCGGCCGCGCGCAGCTCGCGGCAGATCTCGAAACCGTCGATGCCCGGCAGCATGACATCGAGCACGATCAGATCTTGGTCCCCGGTGCGGGCGAGGTCGAGACCGCTACGCCCATGGTCGGCGATCGTGACCGCGTGGCCCTGATGGCGAAGCGCGATTGCGACCACGTCGCTGATCGCATCCTCGTCCTCGACGACCAGGATGCGACTCGCTGACGCGCTCGGGATCACACTCACCATTCAACTCGCGGGGCGCTGCTGCCATGCACGAGCCGGCTCAGACCGGAATCGCGGCCAGCCGTGCCACCGTCCAGGCGATGCCGAACATGGCCGCTGCCCCGGCGACCGATGATCTGACCCAGACCGTGCGATTGGCGAAGAGCCGATTGCACAACCAGAGCACGCCGATGACGAGCAGGACAACCACCGTCTGAGCGATGTCGATTCCGAGGTTGAACGCGGCGAGCGCAGTGATCCGTTGCGAGGTAGCGACGCCGAGGCCGCCGAGGCTCGACGCGAAGCCCAATCCGTGGACGAGGCCGACGAGACCGGCGATCCACGGGCGGGCATCACTCGCTCGGCCGCGCATCGCCAGCGCGGCGGCGACCACGATCGAGAGCGAGATCGCAGGTTCGACCACCCACGCCGGAATCGAGATCAGCTCGAAGTAGGCCAGGCCGAGGCTGATCGCGTGGCCGATCGTGAACGCGGTGACCAGCTCGATCGTCCGACGCGTGGTCGCCGCAGAGACCGTCGTTCCAGCGACGGCCAGCGTGAGCACGAGCAGGAACAGCAGGTGGTCCGGCCCGAAGCGGATGTGCTCGATGCCGAGACCGAAGAACGACATGGCGCTCGACCAACCGTCGAGCGAGAACGAGACCGACCCATCGTCGCTGAGCCGGCCGGCGACCGTGCCGTCGGGATGTGACAGCACAACGGAGGTCGAGGGTCCGTCGAAACCCCAGCCGAGTTCGACGTCGGTGACGTCGCCGTCGTGCGGTCCCGAGGCGATGGCGAGCATTACGTACGGCGACGCACCGTCGTCATCTGCGTCCACGTCGCTCGGCGCCGCGACGCCGGCACCAATGATCTCGACGTGCTCACCATCGACCGTCAGATCGACTCGCTCGCGAACGGTGGACACGAGTCCCACGGCGACTTCGGCTTCCTGAGCAGCAAGCTCGACGTCGTCGATCAGCCCGTCGCCCGACACGTCGACGTAACCGAGCTCAGCGAACGCCACCGATGCCCCCACGATCAGCCGGCGATCGTCGATGGTCACGACGGTGCTCCCGTCGGTCGAGTCGTGCGCCTCAGCCGGTGCTGCGCCCGCGAGGAGTGCCAGCACGATGGTCACCGGAGCGACCAGGCAAGCGAATCGCAGTCGCGTCACGGAGCGGGACGCCCGCCACCGCCGGGGCCCTGGCCGTTGGGCAGGGCGACGCTGGCGTTGTCCGGGCTCGACAGCGTGCCGACAGCCGAGGCGCCGACGCGGCAGGCGGGGAGGTTCGGGGAGTCGTAGGTGAGGTGGTAGTGGTAGATCTCGCCGGACTCCTCGGTGTCGGACACGTGACCAGAACACTCGTCGAGGTCGGACGGGATCGCTCTGTTCTCCTCGGGTCCGTAGATCGCGTACCCGTCGAACGAGAAGCCGATGAGCGCCTCGACGTCCTGGTCGACGTCGCAGGTCAGACCGGTTCCCGCTTCGTCGAGGTTCGTCTGGATCGACTCGGCGCCGAAGTGCCAGTGGTAGTAGCCGGACGGATCGATGTGACCGCCACATGCATCGAGCGCGGGGAGCCCGCCACGGTCGGCGACCGACGGCGCGTCACCGAAGATCGTCACCCCGTCGAGGGCAAGTCCGATCTGCGAGATCGTCGACAATGACGTCGGGGCGTCGAGCAGTTCGGGGGTCGTCGGCAGAAGGATCCGGAGGTGGTAAGAACCGTCAGCGGTCGCCTCGAGACACGAGTTCGCCGTCGACGACGAACTCGCCGGTCCAGCCGCCGGATCCGTGATCGAGATGTTGCCATCGGGGTCGACGAAGTCGTAACCCTGGGCGTTCATCATTGTCCAGAACTCGGCGTCAAGGGCGTACAGGCCGGGTTCGTCGCCGTCCCAGACCCAGATGCCGCCCACGTCGTCGACCGTCTCCGGGCAGTACGGACCGTCGGTGTCGACCGTGTCGGGAAGACTTGCGACCTCGAGCTGGTAGCAGGTCGTCTCGCTGCCGTTCTCCAGCGTGCAGTCCACGACGGAGGGCTCCGCTGTGAGGGCTCCGTCGACAAACAGCGACGTCAGGTCGCTGTCGACCGATTCGTCGGCCGGTTCCGACGTCGTCGCGACCTCGGAGGTAGTGGTCTGATCGATCGAGGTCGTGGTCGCCTCGCTCGAGGTGGACGTTTCGTTTGCGGTGTCGTCGGACGATCCGCAGGCACCGATGGTGAGCGCGATCGGCACGAGGAGTGCCGCGACTCGTCGGGAGGTGGTGGTCATGGGGTTCCTTCGGGATGCTTCGGGATGCTTCGGGTCGTTGCTCAGCCATCACCGGGCGGCGGGCCACCGGGCGGCGGGCCACCGGCTGGCGGTCCACCAGCTGCAGCGTCGGTGGTACCGGCGACGGTCTGGCCGATCAGGCACTCGACCACCTGGTTCTCGGCAGCGTTGTTGGCGTGATAGTGGTAGCCGAGCGCGTCGGTCGTATGACCGTTGCACTCGTCGAGATCCGCACTCGCTTCGTCGTCGAGGGGGCTGTGGATCGGGTAGCCGTCGAGTGCGTAGCCGAACATCGGGGTCTCGCCATCGGCCAGCTTGCCGGCCTCGAGTTCGGAACATCCGACGGCTCCGTGCATGTGATAGCCCTCGAACGGGTTGAAGTGGGCACCGCAGTCGTCGAACGCGGCAATGGTGTACGCGCCGAGAATGAGCTCGACCGGAGCGGACTCGGCGATCACGACGCCGTCGAGCGTGACGCCCTGATTGCCTTGCGGCGCACTGGCGGCGTCGGCGAGCACCGGCTCGACCGGGATCAACACCGTGGTGGTGATCGGCTCACCGTTCTCCAACCACTCGAGGGCACCTTCGACGCAGTGGTTCTGCAACGACGGGTCGACGTCGGGTCGTGCCGCCGCTTCGAACTCCTCGGCGGTCTCGGTGACCAGGATGTTGCCGTCTTCGTCGTACATCTGCCAGTTGTCGTCGCCGTAGAGCGTGGGCAGGTCCACGAAGAACTGGCCGTCGAGGTCGTACACACCGTTACCGTCGAACCAGATGCCACCGGCGTCGGCGCTGTCGGTGATCGTGTCGGGACAGAACGGCCCGACCTCGTGGCTCACCGGATAGCCGGCCACGGTGATGCGGTAGCACGTCGTCTCGACGCCACCGCTCAACGTGCAGTCCTCGATGGTCGCATCCTCGGCGAGAGCGCCGTCGAAGAACAGTCCGATGTCGACACCAGCCGTCGACGACGATTCGCCGTCGGTGCCGCTCGCGGTGGCGGCAGTGGTGTCGGACGTGAGTTCACCTGCGTCAGTCGTAGCGCTAGTCGTCGGGTCGGTGGTCACCGGTTCGGCGGTCGTTTCAGCACCGTCGTCGGACGATGAACCGCAGGCTGACAGCAGCAGGGCAACGGCTGTCGCACCGAAGACGGCGCGACGTCGGGCCCGCCGTGAAAAGGGAACGGGCGTCGTGTGCATGACGGTCCAACGTACGGACCCAACCTGTGAAGCCGCTGTGTGTCGACGACGGTGTCGGACGATCGACGCCACACCTCGGGCCGGGACCGTGTCGTTCAACCCGTGCTCACTGCGCTACGCGCGACCGGTCGGGGTACCGCAGCGAGAGAGGCTTCTACGCGAACAACTGGCCCACATGGCGAGCCGAGGCCGACGACCGGCTCCGCCGCGTTCTGTCAAGTGACGAGTCGATCGAAATCGAACGGGCCGACGAATGCGCCTCCGCGCCGGAGACGGCCCACATGCGCTTCCACGACCGCGTCGCGACCTCGGTGTCGGAGGACGATCGCGAGGCGCCGGTCCACGCTCTGATGGTCGACCCACTCACCTCCGCAATGTTTTCGCTGTCGGAGATCCGAGCGTTGTTCGACGAGATCTTCGACGCGCAACGGCCCGATCCGCCGGCACGTTCTTCACCGCCTCAGCGTGCTTCCGGGCGGCGAGCATCATCAGGCGTACTCGGTTGCGAGCAGCAGGTCGTACTGCTCGATCTCATACGTCTGCACATCGACCTGGGTTCGTGCAAGCCGACGGACCTTCTCGACATCGGCCAGGTCCCCCGCCGCCGTGGCCATGTGGACTCCGCCGACGTGATGCGCCCGCATCAGCTCGAGCCACATCCGGCCGCTCTCGGTTCCCTCCGCGAGGGAGAGGGCGCGCATTTCGTCGTCACTGACGTAGCCGGTCATCGCATCCACCGGGATGCCTTCTCCCCAGTTCATTCCCATCCATGCCATCACCGTGTCGGGAGCACCGGTGGACTCGCCCCAGTCCGCCAACCACGCCCGCATCATGCCGACCTCGATGCTCTGCGTCTGCAGCACCTCGGACGCTGCGGCCTGCACGGGGTCTCCTGTGTCGCGACCCAACACCCGCTGGCATATGGCCATCGCCTGCACGTGATGGGTGCTCATGTCGATGCAGAACCCGATGTCGGCTGCATTCGGCGCATCGGCCGACAGCCGGGCCGAGGCGACGACGGCACCACCTGCCGCTCCCGCCGCTCCCGCACCGACGGCCAACAGCAGACCGCGACGAGAGATACGGGCCGTCATTCGTCGGCGCCGCCTCCACCGGCGCCACCTTCGGGCGGTGCACCCTCGGGGCGTTCGGGCCGAGCGCCTTCTGCGTCATCACCCTCAGGGCGTTCGGGACGCTCGGGCCGAGCGCCTTCTGCGTCGTCACCTTCGGGGCGTTCGGGACGCTCGCCTTCTGCGTCATCACCCTCGGGGCGTTCGGGACGCTCGCCATCACCGCCGCCACCTCCGCCGCCGGGAGCATCGAGGTCGACAACGCCCGTGTAGCAACCGAGGATGTACGGGAACGTGGCGGTCGTGTAGTAGGCGTAGTTCCCGTCAGCGTCGGTGCGACCGTTGCACTGGTCGAGGTCGCCGGAGCCTTCGACGTAGCTGTGTGCGGCCCAGGTGTCCGTCGCGAAGAGCGACTCGTCGGTCAACTGCCACGACGACGTGTACTGGTCGATACCGGTGTAGATCGGGAAGCCGTCGAAGGCGTAGCCGACCAACTGCGGCTCAGCGGCGACCTCTTCGGGCGTGAAGAGGCAGTCGGTGTCCGACGAGGTGAGGATCAGGTGGATGTGGAAACCGGATGGCCCGTTGTGACTTCCACAGTCCGACAGGATTCCGGGGAGCGACTCGACGTCACCGCCGGTGCCTTCGGTGGGGCCGAAGATCTGGATACCGCCGAGCGACACCGCAGCGGTGCCCAGCAGCGGGATGTCGGTCACGGTGTCGGCAATCGTCGGTGTCGCCGGGATGGTAAAGGTGTTGTCTTGATCTCGAGGTTGTCCCGGAGAGGTCTCGATGTAGGTGTAGTCGGGGATGCCGTTGCTGGTGACGACAATGTCGTTCCCGTCGCATGTTGCGTTCACTTCCGGATCGTCGAGGTCGGCGTTGGCCGAACCACGAGTGACGAACAGGGCAGCGACGTCGTCGCAGCTCGCGCCGGCTCCGTCGCTGAGCGCTGCTTCGGCGTCCGCCGCAGTGCCCGCCGTGGTGTCCGGGCTCGTGGAGTCGACGACGGTCGTTGTCTCCGTGTTGTCCGACACGGTACCGGCCGGTTCGCTCGTGCCCGCGACGTCGACGTCGTCGGTGCCGCCGGCATCACTCGACGCACACGCCGAGATGGCCAGCAGGGCGCCACATGCGAGTGCGACGAATCGGGCGGTCGGGAGCGTCGGTCTGACGATGTGTTTGAACATGGTCGCACCGTAGGAACCGCCCTTGTGGGTTCGATGGCGGCCGGCTGTGAGTCGTCTGTGAACTCGTTCGAGATGTCAGCTCGCCGACACCGGAAGCACGATGGTGAACGTGGCGCCGTCGCCGGGGGCGGAACTGACGGTGATTTCCCCGCCGTGAGCCTGCACGATCGCCTGCGCGATCGAGAGTCCGAGCCCTGAACCGCCGGTCGTGCGCGCCCGTGACCGGTCACCCCGGCTGAAGCGGTCGAACACGACTGCTGCCTCGTCAGGTGTGAGGCCGGGTCCGGTGTCGGCCACGGAGATCTCGACGCTGCCGCCGACGATGGCGCTGGAGACCTCGATCGTGGCATCGTCGGGCGTGTGCGTGACGGCGTTGTCGACCAGTGCGACAAGTGCCTGATGCAACCGCAACCGATCGGCCTGGACGACAATGCCATCCGGTGCTTCGACGTCGATTCGTCGGGTCGGATGCCCGGCTCGGGCGAGAGCGACGACGTCTCGCGTCATCTCGTCCACTCGGACCGTCGAGATGTCGAGCGGTCGTTCTTCGTCGAACTTGGCGAGCAGGAGGAGGTCCTCGACGAGCAGGTTCATTCGCTCCGCCTCGACCTGGAGTCGGCGGACGGCGTCGTCGAGTTCGCCCGGCTGCCGGAAGCCCCCCGCTGCGTAGAGATCGAGGTACCCGCGAATGGATGTCAGCGGGGTGCGCAACTCGTGCGATGCGTTGGACACGAACTGGCGCAACCGCTCCTCACCGGCGTCGCGCTCGTCGAGCATGACGTTGAACGCGTGACCGAGCCGGCCTGCCTCGGTCGTGTCGTCGTCGACGCCCGCGCGTCGGTCGCGTTCGCCCGACGAGATCGCCTCGGCGACCTCGGTCATCTCGCTGATCGGCCGAAGTCCGAAGCGGTTGATCCACGAGGCGATCACGATCAGCGCGATCAGCACGACCCCGGCAACGCCGACAAACGTGTAGACCAGCTGTCGGATCGTGTCGTCAACATCGTCGACAGGCACCGCGACGAACGTGTCGAGCGACGCGTCGGTGCCCGGGAGGTACAACACACGGAACGTCGACGTCCCATCGACACCCCCGGTGGTGAACAGGGTGGGTTCCAGCGGCCGCTCGTCGAACGACTCGAGATCGGGCCGGTCGACGAGGAGTTGCCCCTCGATCACCGGCCGCAGGCTGCCGTCGGGAGTGACCACGGCGACGTACAGATCGGAGATGCTCTCGTCGTCGAGCGGTGGCGGAGCGACGCGGTCGGGCACATCGGCAGATGCCTCGCCGGCGGTCGGGGGGATCCTCTCGGGCGGTCTCGCGCGCGCCTCTTGCGGCAACGGGGTCGAGAGCAGACGGTCGTCGACCTGGTCGTACAGCTGAGTGCGTTGCGCGTTGACCGTGAAGACGCCGGCGGCGATCACGACGACGAAGATCATCGCGAAGCCGAGCAGGACTCGCGTGCGCAGCTTCACCCGTCGTCTCGCAGGCAGAACCCGACGCCGCGAATCGTGTGGATCAACTTCGGCTCGACTTGGTCGAGCTTGCGTCGCAGGTAGCTGACGTAGGTGTCGACCACCGACGAGTCACCGCCGAAGTCGTACTCCCAGACGTGGTCGAGCAGCTGCGCTCGCGTCAGCACCCGGCCGCTGTTGGCGAGGAGGTAGTGCAGCAGCTTGTACTCGGTCGGCGACAGCTCGACGACCGAGTCGGCGCGGGTGACCCGGTGCGCGTCGA
>DATLBC010000161.1:0-25319 GCA_035527095.1 Ilumatobacteraceae bacterium
CGCCGCCGCCCATGTTGGCGCCGCCGCCCATGTTGGCGCCGCCGCCCATGTTGGCGCCGCCGCCCATGTTGGCGCCGCCTCCCATGTTGGCGCCGCCGCCCATGTTGGCGCCGCCGCCCATGTTGGCGCCGCCTCCAAAGCCGCCGCTCGTCACCTGCCCGGCAACACCGTGGACGTGCAATGCCGCTGCAACCGCCGCCAACGCGGGGGCGCTGATCCACCTGGCGTCCACCGGATGATCCCATCCGAGTTGCGTGTATGCCGCCAGCACGGCCCGCTGGGTCTCGTCACCCCAGACTCCGGCCTTCCACTTCGCGATCTTCTTCGACCTCATCAGACCGACGGCCAGCAACAGTCGCTGAAGGTCCTTGATCTCGCGCTTGTTGCTCTTCCTGGTGATCATGATCCCCCGCTCGTCGTCGTTGGGCGCCCGTCCGGAACGCCCTTCACATCTAGTGTCACACGCATGGCAGGATGGGGGCAAGCGCGATGATATCTCCACCGAGCCCGCCGACCGGCGATGTCACATTCCTGTTCACGGACATCGAGGGATCGACCGCGTTGTGGGACCGAGACCCCGAGGCGATGACGGAATCGCTGGCAGAACACGACCGTCGGATCAACTCGATCGTCGACGCGCACAATGGGTACGTCTTCACCACCGCCGGCGACAGCTTCGCTGTGGCGTTCCATGCGGCGGTCGAGGCCGTCGAGGCTGCGCTCGAAGTGCAACTCGCGTTCCTGAAACCCGCCTCGACGCTGGACCTCAAGGTGCGTATCGGTGTGCACTCCGGCGTGGCAACCGTTCGGAGTGGCGACTACTTCGGTGCGGCGGTCAACCGTGGCGCTCGGTTGTCGGCAAGCGCTCATGGCGGACAGCTCGTGCTCTCTCAGGCCACCGTCGATCGGTTGGCGGGACGACTCCCTGCGGACGTCGAACTCGCCGACCTCGGTACACACCGGCTCCGCGGGCTGGCCGAACCGGAGCGAATCCATCAGGTCAACCACCCGGCGCTCGCGCAGGAGTTCCCCCGTCTTCGAACCGTCGAGGGCCCGGAGGACCAGCTGCCGACGCAACTGACGAGCTTCATCGGCCGAACGCAGGAACTGCGCCAGGTGATCGATCTGGTCGACGCGCATCGACTCGTGACGCTGTCCGGCGCTGGGGGAGCGGGCAAGACACGGCTCGCCATGCGTGCCGCCGAAGAACTCCTCGGTGGTTTCCCCGACGGCCTTCGCGTCGCCGAACTGGGTGCTGTTCGGGACGCCGACGTGCTCGTCGAGGAGATCGCGCAGCGCTTCGCCGTCGCCCAGATCGCCGGGACCCCGCTGATTCGCTCGGTGTCCGAGTTCATCGGCGATCAGAGGATTCTGCTCCTGCTCGACAACTGCGAACAGATCATCACCGCGACGGCGGGGCTCTGTCGCGACCTTCTGATGGCGTGCCCGAATCTCCATGTGCTCGCCACGAGCCGTGAACGGCTCGGTGTCGCCGGTGAAGCCCTCTATCGGGTGCCGTCGCTGTCGTTGCCCGATGAAAGCGCAACTGTCGAGGAGGCGTATGGGCACGACTCGGTTCGCTTGTTCTCCGAACGTTCCCGGCTGGCGTCGTCCGAGTTCTCCGTAACTCCGGACAATGTCGCGGCGGTCGTGAGCATCTGTCGCCACCTCGACGGCATCCCGTTGGCCCTGGAGCTCGCAGCTGCGCGCACCCGTTCGCTGTCGCCTGCGCAGATTCTCGATCGGCTCAGTGAACGCTTTCGCCTGCTCACCGCCGCCGACCGCAATGCCGAGGGTCGCCAGCGGACACTACTCAGCACCATCGAGTGGAGTCACGACCTGCTGGGCAGGGACGAACAGCTGCTCTTCCGACGGCTCGGCGTGTTCGCCGCGGACTTCGCGCTGCCCCGGGCAGAGCACGTCTGCAGCGGTGAGGGGATCGACGAGTTCGATGTCACCGACCTGCTCATGGCACTCGTCGACAAGTCGATGGTGGCCACCGACTCTGCCCCTGACGGCACCACCAGGTACCTGCTGCTGGAAACGCTTCGTGAGTTCGCCCGGCGTCAGCTGGACGAAGCAGACGAACGCGACCTCCTCCAGCAACGTCACGCCGGCCACTACGCCGAATTGGCAGGGGAATTGCAGGTGCAGCAGCGCGCGGGGGACATCGGAGGCGCGCTGGTCCGGCTCGATCAGGAAGAGGGCGACTTCAGAGCGTCGCTGCGCTACAGCCTCGGGGGGCGCCACTTCACCACGGTGGCGCAACTGGTTGGGGGTCTCGGCTACCTGTGGTACGCCGCGGGCCAACACCGCGAGGGACTGCAGTGGTGCGAGGAGCTGTTCGCCCTCGAACCTGATCTCGCCGATCCGGTCCTGGCAGATGCGCTGCACAGTTATGCGAGCTTGCTGGGCGTCATGGGACATCCCGATCGAGCAGTCGCGGTGTTGGAGCGGGAAGTGGAGATCCGACGACGTCTGGGTGATCACGAGCGGCTCGGCGCTGCCCTCAACAACCTGGGCGACTGGTTGCTCGAATGCGCCCGCTACGAGGACGGTGAGAGCGCACTCGCTGAGGCGGTCGTCGAGCTACGCAGCGCTGGGAGCTATGGAGTGAGCCTGCCGTTGACCACCCTGGCTGGCGGCCGACGGAACCAGGGCCGGTTCGCCGACGCAGAACGCGACTTCCGCGACGCCCTCGCGGAGGCGCGACGCGCCGACCACGCCTACTCGATCGCTGCCGCGATGGGCGGGCTCGGACGAACCCTGGTGGAATCGGGACAAGCGGACGCCGCCAGGCCACTTCTGATCGAGGCCCGCGAGCGTTACCAGGAGTTGGCCGTGACTCCCGGTGTCGTCGACGCAGCCATCTTCCTCGGACTCACCGACCGCGACCTCGGAGATCCGTACGGCGCAGCACGGCACCTGCTCGAGGCACTGACGGACGTCGGCAACCACTGGTCCGACGATGCCTACTCCTGGACCCTGCAGTTCACCGCGTCGATCATCACCGACCGCGCCACTGCTGCCGTGCTCGTCGGTACGGTCATGGCGGCCTACGAGCACTCGAACGTCGACCAGCCCGTGTTCGTGATCGAGGATCTCCACGCCTTGCGTGATCGACTCGAGACCGAACTCGACCCCGACGAGCTCGGCCGGCACCTCCGAACCGGTGGCCGCCGCACGCAGCACGAGGCGTTTGACATCGCGCGCGCTGCTCTGAACCAGTACATCGACGAGCAGGGAGACAGGTCATGAACGACGGGCGGCCGTTCGAACGCGGGTACGCCGGGCAGATCGAAGCTGTGGAGATCCTTGCACCGGTCCGGCCCGACGCCACCGACGACCGCGATCACTGGTACGAACGCAGCGTCGACCCAGCGGTGCTTCCTCCCGCCGTCGGTCTCGCCGAGTACCGGCGCTATGTCGGCACGACGTGGCACCAGCGCGGTCGAGAATGCACCGGTTTCGCGCTCGCCACGATTGCGAACTACTCACGCCGTCGGCTCGCCGACGATCCGGGACTTCCATCGGTGAGCCGCCGGATGCTGTACGAACTCGCACAACTCCACGACGACGAAGAGTTCGACGAGGGCTCCACGCTGCGCGGAGCGCTGAAGGGGTGGAGTCGTACGGGCGTGGCCCGAGACGAGCTGTGGCCATACGACCCGGACGACGAGTTCGGCGTCGTCCATGGGGATCTGACGCTCGCCCGACTGCTCGACGCCCGCCACCGGCCGTTGCTCGGCTACCGGCGCATCGCCCACGTCGACATCACGAGCATGCAGGACGCGCTCGCGTCGGGCCACGCGTTGTTCGCCGCGACGACCTTGCACGTCGGCTGGTACCGCCTGTTCATGCCCGAGGTCGAACCGCTGATCGAGCGCCGACCCGGCGACGTCGACCGCGGCGGCCATGCCATCGCAATCGTCGGATACGACCACCGGGGTTTCTGGGTGCACAACTCGTGGGGACCGGAATGGGGTCGCGAGGGGTTTGCGATCCTCCCGTACGACGATTGGCTTGCGAGCGGATTCGACGCCTGGGTGGTCGAGGTGACGCCTCCGAGCAGCGAAGACGACACCAGGCCGGACGACGCGGCAGAGCCGACCGCTCACGAGATCGCCGCGTACCGTGACATCTGGCCTCACCTCGTCGTGCTCCGCGACGATGGTCAACTCGCGTCGGATGGTCTGTTCGAGATGGACGAAGGGTCGGTGAAGACGCTGCTGTTCCTCTTCCAGGAACGCACAGCCGACTGGCAACGGCGCCGCCTCGCGGTGATCTTCGACTCTGGCTACCTCGCGCCCTCCGCAACGGTTGAACGGTGCCGGCTGCTACGCGACGAGTACATGGCGCGCGGGATCTACCCGTTGTTCGTGTTGTGGGAGACGGCGTGGCAGGCAGACCTCGTCGACGAACTCCAGACCTGGACAGCACGGCTGTCCGGACAGGCGGCTCACGGCCCGCGCCTGCACCCGGAGAGCGATCTCGCGCGCGCGGTGGCTCACGCCTCTGTCGCTCGGCCGATCTGGCACGAGGCACTCCGCCGCGCGAGCCGCGCCGTCGCGGGGGGTGGGGGCCTCGAAACGCTCGCGTCGACCATCGCCAAGAAGCGTGAGACGGTGCCGTTCGACCTCCACGTGGTGTCCCACGGAGCTGGCGACGCCGAACAGGCCGCGCTGCTGCGGACGCTGCCGGCCCCGGTCAACACGGCGAGCACACTGGCGCCGACGATCTCGGAGGCGGAGGCCCAAGCGATCTACGCGGCAAGCCTCGACAGCGGGCAGCTTGGGCATCTCGCGCTGGTCACGCTCGATGAACACACCGAGGCGTCGGACTCGCTCGGTCCGATCGCCGGTTCGTTGCTGAGTGCCGTCGGGATGCTCGGTGGCCGGGCCGACGCAAGCGGTGGGCCCTTCGGACTGGGCCGACTCGGTGGGGAGCCCTGGGATCGGCTCGGTGCCGCCGGACGATTCCAACATGCCCGGGTCGGCGGGACCGACCACGTCGGGCTGATGTGGGACGCAGCTCTCCACCAACGACTCGCGTTGATGATGTTGGAATTCGGGGCTCCTGAGCACCAACCGCCGCCTGGCCCGCCTGGCCCGCCGTGGTCAGGGGACGTCCGGAACGAGCCGATGCCAACCGATCCGCTTGCGTACGAGAAGGCAGTGGGCAAGCGGGACCGATGATGCGCCGATCATCGACGAGCAACCGGACACAGGTCGTGGCCGTACCATCGCTCGTCCGTGACGGGCACCAACATCAAGTCACCTGAGCGTTCTGCCGAAGACAAAGCATCGAAATGGCGGACACATACCCGATAGCGATGCGCGCTCGCATCCTTGTCGCCGTCGCAGCCGCGTTCACCGCGGTCTATCTCGTGCTGCCCGCAAACGCGGCGGCCGAGGCGATTCGGGTGGTCTCACCGGCGATCGGCGTGGGCGCGATCTGGGTCGGGATAGCCGCTCACCAGCCGCGACGCGTCTTGGCGTGGGTCCTGATGGCGGTGTCGCTCGGTCTGCTCGCTGTGTCGCAGCTCGTCTGGGCGCGTCTGTTCTTCGGTGGTTCCGAGACCTTTCCGTCAGCGAGCGACGCATTCCATCTGATTTCGGCAATTCTGCTCGTCGTCGCACTCGGCATGCTCGGGCAGGATTCGTCGCCCGACGAGGACTCGTTGGGACCGATCGAGACAGCGATCGTCGGTATCGCCGTCGGGCTGGGGGTCTGGCTGGCGGTCGTCGAGCCGTACCTGGCTGATCGAGGTCTGGCGTTCGGCGACCGGGTCTGGGCGGTTCTCGTTCCACTGATCAATGCGCTCGCCCTCGCCATTGCGTTCCGCACGGCAGCGCAGAACCGCTTCCGCGTGCCCGCGACGACGCTGCTGGCGATCGGCGTGGGTTTGCTGTTGCTGTCCGACGTGGCTCGGGGCATTGCCGAGCTGCGCGGGTCGCTCGGGGCTGGTGGCTTCATCGCTGCGCTGGCGATCGCGCCGCCGATGATCATCGGAGCGGCGGCACTCGATCCGACGATGACGCATCGGAATCGTCCCCAAGAGACAGCGCCACTCCTCGGATTCGGGCGCGTGGTATGGCTCAGCGTCGCTGCGCTGACGCCGCTGACCGTGCTGCTGACGCTGAGCGTGACGGGCCTCGGCACCAGGGCGACGCGCACGATCGCAGCGGCATGCGCCGTGGTCGTCGTCGTTCTGGCATTGACGCGGATGTGGCGACTCGTGGCGACCGTTCGGAAGCTGACCGAACGCAAGGGTCAGGACCGCTTGGCTGCGATGGTCGAGCACTCCAGCGACGTCGTGTTGCTCGTCGATGCCAAGGGTGTGATGAACTACGCGAGTCCAGGTCTCGCCAGCACGCTCGGGCACCGACCGAGCGACTGGACCGGCAGATCGCTCGTCGATCTGGTGGCCAGCGACGATCGCGATGCTGCTGCAGCAGAACTTCGTCATGCGGTCGCACTTCCGCAAGGCGAAATGGTCAAGTTCGAGGCGAGCCTCGTCCGTGTCGACGGGCAACGCCGGCGGATGGAAGCCACGATCGCCAACCTCCTCGGCGGTGACGCCGTCGACGGACTCGTGGCCACGTTCCGCGACGTCACCGAACAGCGAAACCTCGAGCGCCAGCTCAGTCACCGCGCGTTCCACGACGAACTGACCGGTCTGGCAAACCGAGCACTGTTCCTGGATCGGATGGACCATGCGCTGCGTGTCACCCGACCCGAAGACGATCCGGTTGTGGTCCTGTTCGTCGACCTCGACGACTTCAAGTCCGTGAACGACGCCCTCGGCCACGGTGTCGGAGACCAGATGCTCCGTTCGATCGCCGACCGCATCCGACAGGTCGCCGGAACCGGCGATACCCCGGCTCGGCTCGGTGGCGACGAGTTCGCACTGCTGCTCGAAGACCGTGGAGGCGTCGACCGGGCGTTGGATGTCGCCGAAGGGTTGCTCGAGGCGTTGCGTCAGCCTGTTTCCCTCGCCGGCTACGACCTCGCGGTGCTCGCGAGCGTCGGCGTGGCGGTCTCGACGCCGGGCATGACGACCGCCGGCCTGTTGCGCGACGCCGACATCGCGATGTACGAAGCGAAGCGCGCTGGCAAGAGCCAGATCAAGATCTTCGACCCGGCCATGCGGTTGACCGCGACGCGCCACCTCGAGTTTCGTAGCGACCTCGGCTCCGCGATCGAGCGCGATCAGTTGCGCCTGGTGTTCCAGCCAATGGTGGACCTCCGCTCGCATCGGGTGATCGGCGCCGAGTCGCTGCTGCGATGGGAGCACCCCACGCGTGGTCCGATCGCTCCGTCGGAGTTCATCCCGATCGCAGAACGGGCCGGTCTGATCCTGCCGATCGGGATGTGGGTGATCGACGAGAGCATCAAGGCGGCAGCTCAATGGCAGGGGAGAGGGCCCCAGCGAGTGAGCGTCAACGTGTCGGCGTTCCAGGTCCGTTCACCCGAATTCGTCGAGCAGGTACGGCATTCACTCGAGACTCATCAGCTCGATCCGAGCCTGGTGGTGTTGGAAATCACGGAGACGATGCTCGTCGCCGAGATCGAGTCGGCCGCCGACAACCTTGCTCCGCTACGCGAACTTGGTGTACTCATTGCAATCGATGACTTCGGAACCGGCTACTGCTCGCTGTCGTACTTGCAGCAGTTCCCCGTCGACATCGTCAAGATCGACCGTCAGTTCATCGACGAACTCGACGAGCACCCGCGCGGCATGTCGTTGGCCAAGATGATCCTGCAACTCACTGCTGGCCTCGAGGTGGTTTCTGTTGCCGAAGGCATCGAGCGTCCGGCCCAGCTTCGCGCCCTGCAGGAGCTCGGCTGCGACATCGGCCAGGGCTATCTCTTGTCGGCGCCGCTCGAAGCCGACGAACTCCATCGCCGATTCGGAGTGGCCTGAGGCGTGACGACCCCGTGAGGATCGGCATCGTCTGTCCGTACAGTCTCACCGTGCCGGGCGGAGTCCAAGGACAAGTGCTCGGACTCGCACGTGAGCTTCGACGCCGCGGACACGAAACGCGCGTGCTCGGACCGTGCGACGGGCCGCCACCCGAGTCATTCGTCACGCCGCTCGGCGACTCGCTGCCGCTGTCAGCCAACGGCTCGATCGCGCCGATTGCCCCCGACCCTTCGGCGGCGCTGAGGACGTTGCGCGTGCTTGCCGATGAGCAGTTCGACGTGATCCATCTCCACGAGCCGTTGGCGCCCGGACCGACATCGACGGCCCTGATGGTGCACTCGGCACCGACCGTGGGGACGTTCCACGCCGCCGGCACATCCGCCAGCTATCGAGTTCTCGGGCCGGCGCTGAGCCGACTCATCCGCCGGATCGACTACAAGGTGGTGGTGTCGAAAGATGCCCTCGAGCTGGTGCGCAGCCATCTCGGTGGTGACTTCGAGGTGTTGTTCAACGGCGTCGAACTCGACGAGATCCGGTCGGTTGCCCCGTGGCCGAGGGCGTCGAATGGTCGAGCTGCGCGACCGACCGTGTTCTTCTGCGGTCGCCACGAGGAGCGCAAGGGGCTACGGGTGCTCGTCGACGCGGTCGTACGAACCGACCTCGACGTCGACGTGTGGATCGGCAGTGATGGTCCGGACACCGCCGAGTTGACCGCAGCCACCGCTGACGACGATCGATTCCACTGGCTCGGACGAGTCACCGACGACGAGAAGTTCGCCCGGCTCCGCGCCGCAGACGTGTTCTGTGCGCCGTCGCTGCGCGGCGAATCGTTCGGTGTCGTGCTGATCGAGGCGATGGCGGCAGGCACGACGGTGGTGGCGAGCTCGCTCGACGGCTACCGAAACGTGGCGACACACGACGTCGACGCGCTCCTCGTCGAGCCAGGAGATGCCGCTGCGCTCAGCGATGCGTTGCGTCGCGTGACGACCGACGTGACGCTTGCCCGGCGACTGCGACACGCGGGGGATACGCGAGCGGAAGAGTTCGCGATGACATCGCTGACCGACCGGTACGTGGAGATCTACCGGTCGCTGTGCCCATCCTCCGGATGACGGAGGGTGCCGCCGTAGACTCGTGCAGATGCTCCCTCTCATCATCGTGATCATCGTCGTGGTGATCCTGGTGGCGTTCCTGATCATCTCGTACAACGGTCTGGTCCGATCCCGGAACCAGGTCGAGAACGCCTGGTCCCAGATCGACGTACAACTGAAGCGTCGGATCGACCTCATCCCCAACCTGGTCGAAACCGTCAAGGGGTACGCGGCCCACGAGCGCGAGACGCTCGAGGCGGTCGTCGCTGCTCGCAACTCTGCGATCGCTGCGCCCGACACGCCGGCGGCTCAGGCCGAGGCCAACAACATGCTCTCGGGCGCGCTTCGGCAGCTGTTCGCGCTCAGCGAGGCGTATCCGGACCTGAAGGCCAATCAGAACTTTCTGGCCCTGCAGGAGGAACTGACCGCCACGGAGGGACGTGTCGCGTACGCCCGACAGTTCTACAACGACAGTGTGCTGACGTATGACAACAAGCTCGAGTCGTTCCCCTCGGTGATCATTGCGAAGATGTTCAACTTCGAGTCGAAGGAGTACTTCGAGGCCGACCAGCAGGCCCGAATCGCTCCGACGGTCGAGTTCTGAAACCGCTGCGATGTTCGAACTGATCAGATCGAACAAGCGACGCAGCGTGCTGCTCGTCGTCGGCTTCGTCGGCTTCGTCGTGCTCGTCGGTGCCGCAATCGGCGCCATCGTCGGCAACGCCATCGTGTTCACGCTCGTGGCCCTGGTGCTCAGCGGCCTGGTGGCCTTCACCTCGTACTGGCGAGCCGACAAGATCGCTCTGGCGGTCAGTCGGGCCCGTCCAGCGCCTCCGGAGCAGTACCAGCGTTTGCACAACCTGGTCGAGGGACTCTGCATCGCGGGTGGGCTTCCGAAGCCTGGCGTCTACGTCATCGACGACCCCGCCCCGAACGCGTTCGCGACCGGTCGCAACCCGAACCATGCGGCGATCGCCGTGACGACCGGCCTGCTCGAGAAGATGAATCGCGTGGAACTCGAGGGGGTGGTCGCTCACGAGCTGAGTCACATCCGTAACTACGACATCTTGGTCTCGACGCTCGCCGTCGTGATGGTCGGGACCGTTGCACTCATGGCCGATCTGGCGATCCGCACGATGTGGTGGAACGGCGGGCGAGTGGCGCGTCGCGGCGACCAGAGCAACGGGAACAACCCCTTGGCCTACATCGGCATCGTGCTGCTGGTCGTGGCGCCGATCATCGCCAAGATCATGCAGGCGACGATCTCGAGACGTCGAGAGACGCTGGCTGATGTGAGTGCGTGTCAGCTCACCCGGTATCCGCCCGGCCTGATCTCGGCGCTCGAAAAGCTGAAGGATGACACCACGGTGACGCATTCGGCCTCGACCGCTACGGCACACTTGTGGATCGAACAGCCCATGAGTGGTGTCGGCGACGACGGCAAGCTGGGCGGCATCCACCGAATGTTCGACACCCACCCGCCGCTCGACGAGCGGATCGCACTGTTGAGAGAACTCTGATGAAACCCCTCCGCCCCTTCGTTGCGCTCACTGTCCTCGCCCTCGTTGCGGCCGCCTGCGGCGGTGGCGGCAGTGGTGAGGCCTCCACCACGACCAGTTCGAGCTCCACGACGTCCACGACGGTCAAGGCGACCACGACGTCCTCGTCGACGTCCACGACCTCCACGACGCTGCCGCCCACGATCCGCCAGCCGCTCACGGGTGAACCGCTCGAGAGCGCTGACCAGATCGTGCAGCGTGCTGCGCTCGTCGCCAAGATCGACAACAACGGTGCGGCGGTGCCGAACCACAGCGGGCTCGCCGTCGCCGACATCGTGTTCGAGGAGGTCGTCGAAGGCCGGACCACACGATTTGCGGCTGTGTTCCACTCGCAGAGTTCCGACCCGATCGGTCCGATTCGCTCCGGCCGCACACAGGACATCGATCTGTTCACCTCGTTCTTCTTCCCGCTGTTCGTGTGGTCGGGAGGCAATCCCGGCGTCACTCGGGCCATCAACGAGTCGACGCTGATCAACATGGGACCGAATACGGCCCGCGGTTTCTACCGCGGTCCGGGACGAGCGCCGCACAACTTGTACAACGCAACCGACGTCATCTGGGAGCAGGCGCCCGGCGACGAACCCGTGCTGCCCCGCCAGCAGTTCGTCTACCTGGAGTCCGACGAGGCCTTCGACGGCGATGCCACCGCAGGCGTCACCGCACGTATCGGTAGCGAGAACATCGAGTGGACCTGGAACGCCGAGTTCTCCAAGTTCGACCGTTCGCAGCGTGGCAGGGCTCACGAGGACAAGCTCTTCGGTCGCATCCGGGCCACCAACGTCATCGTGATGGGGGTCGAGTACCGCCCGAGCCGGGTCGACCGCAACAGCCCCGAAGCGCAGAGCGTCGGGTCGGGGCCGGTCTGGGTGTTCAGCGATGGCAAGGTCACCACCGGCTCGTGGATACGTGAGGTCAACACCGAACCCCTGTCGTTCGTGACCGCTGACGGCGCCGCGATTGCGCTCACGCCCGGCAACACGTGGATCGAGTTGGCCGACCTCGACGACGTGGCAGCGGGGCGCATCGTGGTGTTGCCACCGACACCCCCCGCTCCGTGAGCACGCCGCAGCGGAACGGTCGCAACGAAAGTACGATGACGCCATGACTGCCAGCACTGGAACGTTCCCCGTCAAGCGCGGACTCGCCGAGATGATGAAGGGCGGCGTGATCATGGACGTCGTCACCGCCGGCCAGGCCAAGGTTGCCGAGGACGCCGGCGCCGTTGCCGTGATGGCGCTCGAGCGCGTTCCGGCCGACATCCGTCGCGACGGCGGCGTGGCGCGGATGAGCGACCCGGAGATGATCGAGGGCATCCAGGCCGCGGTGTCGATCCCGGTGATGGCGAAGGCCCGCATCGGCCACTTCGTCGAAGCCCAGATCCTGCAGGCGCTGGGTGTCGACTTCATCGACGAGTCCGAGGTGCTCACCCCCGCTGACGAGACGCATCACATCGACAAGTTTGCGTTCGACGTGCCGTTCGTGTGTGGTGCCACCAACCTCGGTGAAGCGTTGCGCCGCATCTCCGAAGGCGCCGCCATGATCCGCTCGAAGGGCGAAGCCGGCACCGGCAACGTCGTGGAAGCCGTTCGGCACCTGCGCAACATCACCGGTGACATTCGCAAGATCACCCAGGCCGACGAGGCCGAGTTGTTCGAGTGGGCCAAGCGGCTCCAGGCACCCTTGCCGCTCGTCCAGGAGATCGCCGAGACCGGCAAACTGCAGGTGCCGTTGTTCTGCGCCGGTGGCCTGGCCACGCCTGCCGATGCGGCGCTGGCGATGCAGCTCGGTGCCGAAGCTGTGTTCGTCGGTTCGGGCATCTTCAAGTCGGAGGACCCCTCGCCTCGAGCGAAGGCCATCGTCGAAGCCACCACCCACTTCAACGACGCCGACATCCTCGCCAAGGTCAGCCGTGGGCTCGGTGCGCCGATGACCGGTATCGAGATGGACGAGATCAATCAGCGATATGCCGATCGGGGCTGGTGACACCAGCGCTCCACGACTCGACGTCATCGTCGGCGTGTTGGCTCTGCAAGGGGCCTTCGACGTGCATTGTCAGCGCCTCGAGCAGCTCGGCGTGGTCGCACGATTGGTGCGTACGCCGGCGGATCTCGCGGGCCTCGATGCGATCGTGCTGCCCGGAGGCGAGAGCACCACGATGTCGCGGTTGCTCACCACGAGCGGTCTCTTCGATCAGCTGAAGGGGCTCCTCATCGACGGGCTCCCCGTGTTCGGCACGTGTGCCGGCATGATCCTGTGCGCGACCGAGGTGCTCGATGCGCGCCCCGATCAGCGCGGGTTCGACCTGATCGACCTCACCGTGCGACGCAACGGCTACGGACGCCAACTCGACAGCTTCGAGGCGGACCTGGCCGTCGACGGTCTCACCGACGCGTTCCACGCCGTGTTCATCCGCGCTCCGTTCGTCGAACGCGTCGGCCCCGACGTCCACGTGCTCGCCTGCCACGACGGCGTGCCTGTTCTCGTTCGCAGCGGACGCTGTACGGTGGCAGCGTTCCATCCCGAACTCACCGACGACGCACGCCTGCACCAGCTCTTCCTCGACACGCTCACCGACTGACGCACGACCGAACACAACGGAGTCTCCATGTCCGGCCATTCCAAATGGGCAACGATCAAACACAAGAAGGGCGCTGCCGACAAGGCGCGGGGCAAGCTCTTCGCCAAACTCGCCCGCCAGATCGAGGTGTCGGCCAAGAGTGGCGGCGACGTCGACACGAACCCGACCCTTCGCACCGCGGTCCAGAAGGCCAAAGCTGCGCGGATGACCAACGATGCCATCGATCGAGCGATCAAGCGGGGAACCGGTGACGACGAAGGCGGCACCTACGAGAGCATCATGTACGAGGGCTACGCGCCGGGTGGCGTAGCGCTGATGATCGACGTGCTCACCGACAACCGCAACCGCACGGGCGCCGAGATCCGCAACATCTTCTCCAAACTCGGCGGCTCGATGGCCGAGCCCGGTGCGGTTGGGTGGCAGTTCCACCGCCGCGGCGTGATCATCACCGGCGACGGCATCGATGAGGACACGATCATGATGGCGGCCATCGAAGCCGGCGCCGACGACGTCATTGCCGAGGGCGACGCGTTCCGAGTGATGACCGAGCCGTCGGTGGTCTACGACGTCAAGGGCGCCATCGACGATGCCGGTATCGAGGTCATCTCGGCCGACTCGCCGATGGTCGCCGACAACCTCGTGCCGGTGACCGACACCTCCGACGCCAGGGCGATCCTGCGGATCCTCGAGGCGCTCGAGGACAACGATGATGTGCAGGACGTGTTCTCGAACTTCGACATGAGCGACGAGCTGATGGAGGTGGCGGCATCGTGAGCCTCGGTGTGGGCGATCGGGCCCCCGACTTCACGCTCCCGGGCACCGGCGGTCGCGACTACTCGCTCGCCGAATTCCACGGCCAACCGGTGGTGTTGGTCTTCTATCCGGGCGACGACACGCCGGTGTGCACGAAACAGCTGAACACCTACAACGACGATCTCGAGCAGTTCAGCGAGATGAACGCCCAGGTGATCGGGATCTCGGCACAGGACGTGAGCAGCCACGATGCGTTCGCGGGGAAACACGGCTTCGAGTTTCCGCTGCTCGCGGACACCGACAAGACCGTCGCGGGTCTCTACGGCACACTCGGGCCGATCGGCTTCCCTCGGCGAAGCGTGTTCATCATCGATCGTGACGGCGTGGTCCGGTATGCGCATCGGGCGATTGCGGGCCTCACGTTCCGACCCGTCAAGGAACTGATCGCCGAGTTGGAGAAGATCACCAGTTGACTCACGCGGCGCACTAAGGTACGAACCTGTGTTCGCCAACAGCGTGTCGTCCCGGTCGCCGATACGGTCCTGCCGCGTGCTCGGGATCGACCCGGGACTCACTCGTTGCGGCTATGCGATCGTCGATGCCCGAGGGCCGTCGAACGCGGTGGCGATCTCGCTCGGCGTGATCACGACGCCGCGCACCGATCCGTTGCCGCAGCGCCTGGCTGCGTTGCGCACCGAGTTCACCTCGTTGATCGCCGAGTTTCGACCCGACGTGGTTGCCGTCGAGCAGGTGTTCTTCCAGGTCAACGTGCGCACCGCGATGAGCGTGGGCCAGGCGAGCGGACTCGCGCTGGCCGAGGCAGCGCTCGCTGGTTGTGAGGTCATCCAGTACACGCCGAATCAGGTCAAGGACGCGGTGGCCGGGTGGGGCGGCGCCGACAAGGCCCAGGTGCAGAAGATGGTGCAGGCACGGCTCGGACTGTCCACGTTGCCGAAGCCCGCCGACGCTGCCGACGCCGCTGCTCTCGCCCTGTGCCACCTGGCGATGGCTCCGCTCACACGAGCCGCCGGGCGCAGCGCATGATCGGTTCGCTGCGCGGCTCGGTGCTCGAACGCAACGTCGACAGCACGGTGCTGCTCGAAGTCGGGGGCGTGGGCTACCTGGTCGCAGTGTCGACTCGGGTGCTCGCCGAATTGGAACCCGGGACCCCGGTGTTCCTCTACGTTCATCACCACATCCGCGAAGACACTCAAACGCTGTTCGGGTTCACGTCTCGCGACGACCGCCAGACGTTCCAGGTGCTGATCAAGACCAACGGGATCGGTCCGGCGTTGGCACTCGCGATCTTGACCACGTATCCGCCCGCAGCGTTGTTCGACGTGATCGCCAACAACGATGTCGCCGCGCTCACGCTGGTGCCCGGTGTTGGCAAGAAGACCGCCGAGCGTCTCATCGTGGAGCTTCGCGATCGTCTCTCGGTGCCAGAGCTCGATGCGGCGGGCACCAGCGGGTCGGCCTCGGCGGTCGCCGACGTGCGTGACGCGCTGACGAGTCTCGGCTACGGCACCGACGAGATCCGCGATGTGCTGCGAGAGCTGAAGTCCGACGCCGACTCCGCAACACTGCTGCGTGATGCGCTGAAGTCGTTGGGGGCGCGCCGTGCGTGACGAGTTCCTCGATCCGGGAATCGGTGGTGGCGACGATGAGGTCGTCGATGCCGAGGTCGAGCTCGAAGCCGGGCTGCGGCCGCGTGCGCTCGACGAGTTCGTCGGCCAGCGCGAACTCAAGGAGCATCTGCGAATCGTCCTCGAGGCGGCGCGGCGCCGAGACCAGCCAGTCGACCACCTGCTGTTCGCCGGTCCGCCCGGCCTCGGCAAGACCACGCTGGCCGGCATCGTGGCCACCGAGATGGGTGTCCGTCTTCACGTCACGTCGGGACCGGCATTGGAGCGCGCCGGCGACCTTGCCGCCATTCTCACCAAGCTCGAAGATGGTGACGTCTTGTTCATCGACGAGATCCACCGCCTGTCTCGGGCGGTCGAGGAGATCCTCTATCCGGCGATGGAGGACTTCCAGCTCGACATCGTGGTCGGCAAGGGTCCGGCGGCGTCGAGTATTCGACTGACCATGCCGCCGTTCACCCTCGTGGGTGCCACCACGCGCACCGGGATGATCACCGGCCCCCTTCGCGACCGGTTCGGGCTCGTTGCACGTCTCGACTACTACGAAGACGACGACTTGAGGTCGATCGTCGAACGCGCGGCAGGAATCCTCGAAGTCGACATCGATCGTGACGGAGCCTGGGAGATCGCACGTCGTTCGCGCGGGACACCTCGCATCGCCAATCGCCTGCTGCGACGGGTGCGCGACTTCGCCGAGGTGCGCGCCGATGGGGCGATCGACGCTGCCGTCGCCCGGGAGGGATTGGCGCTGTTCGGGGTCGACGATCGAGGCCTCGACAAGGTCGACCGAGCGATCCTGTCCGCGTTGTGCACGCAGTTCAACGGCGGCCCCGTCGGGCTCTCGACCGTGGCGATCAGCGTCGGCGAACAGCCCGAAACGGTCGAGGACGTGTACGAGCCGTTCCTGATCACCCAGGGCATGATCGCCCGCACGCCACGCGGTCGCGTGGTACTCGACGCGGCATACGAGCACCTCGGCCTCGCCCCGCCACGCCGCTCCGGCAATTCCAGCCTCTTCGACTGACGGGTCACGCAGTGCCTGGCACCGCGTAACCTGCCCGGGTGCTGATCGCCGATTTCGACTACGAACTCCCGGACGATCGGATTGCACAGACTCCGATCGAGCCCCGTGATGCTGCCAGGTTGCTGGTCGACCGAGGCGCAGGCAACTCGGAGCATCGCCACGTACGAGACCTGCCCGAGCTGTTGCGGGCGGGCGATCTGCTCGTTCTGAACGAGACGCGTGTGATTCCGGCCCGTCTCCGGCTGCGTCGCGTCACGGGCGGGGCCGCCGAAGTGCTCCTGCTCGAACCCTGGGATGCCGACCGTCGGACGTGGGAGGCGCTGGTGCGCCCCGGTGCGAAGGTGCGCGTCGGCGAGCAGCTGTTCGCCGGTGAGGAACCGCTGGTGCGTATGGGGGAGCGGACACCGGCCGGCGACACGTTCTGGGTGGAATTGGTCGGCGATGACGATCCGGTCGCGCTGCTCGATCGCCACGGCGAAATGCCGTTGCCGCCGTACATCTCCGAGCGGCTCGGCGACCCCGATCGATATCAAACGGTGTTCGCCCGGGAGCCAGGCTCGGCTGCGGCGCCGACGGCAGGGCTCCACTTCACGTCGGCGCTGTTCGATCGGCTCGCCGATGCCGGGATTCGAACGGCCACGGTCGAGCTCGTGGTCGGTCTCGACACGTTCCAGCCGATCAGCACCGACGATCCGCTCGATCATCCGATGCACACCGAGCGCTACCGTGTGCCGCCCGAGACGATGCAGGCCTGCCTCGGCGCCGAACGGGTTGTCGCCGTCGGCACCACCGCCGTGCGTGCGCTCGAGTCCGCTGCGCGGTCCGGGGAACCGTCGGGTCGTACCGATCTGTTCATCCACAGAGGGTTCGACTGGCAGCTGGTCGACGCGATGATGACGAATTTCCACCTCCCCAAGACGACGCTGCTGATGATGATCGATGCGTTCGTCGGCCCGCGCTGGCGCTCGCTCTACGAGACTGCGCTGGCGGACGGCTACCGCTTCTTGTCGTTCGGCGACGCCATGCTGCTCGACCGGCACGCCGGCTGAACGCCGGTACCGTCGAGCCGATGTTTCCCGTCGAGTTCCACGTCGATGCCACCGCCGGCGCGGCGCGGGCCGGCACCGCCACGACTGCCCGTGGCGCCTACACGACGCCGCTGTTCATGCCCGTCGGGACGCGAGGCGCGATCAAGTACCTCAGCGCCGACGACTACGGGCGTGTGGGCGCTCAGATCGTGCTCGGCAACACGTATCACCTGATGCTGCGACCCGGCGCCGAGCTCATCGAACGCTTCGGCGGCCTGGGCCGTTTCTCGGGCTGGGACGGCTTGAGCCTCACGGATTCAGGCGGATTCCAGGTGTTCTCACTGGATCCGAAGGTCGACGACGACGGCGTCACCTTCAAGAGCACCTACGACGGCTCGACGCATCGGTTCACGCCGGAGATCGCCGTCGACGTGCAGCAGCGCATCGGTGCCGACATCATGATGGTGCTCGACGTCTGCCCGCCGCTGCCCAGTTCGCCCGAGGTGATCCGTACGGCACTGGAGCGCACCACGGCGTGGGCCGGGCGCGCGGTGGTGGCGCACACCCGAACCGACCAGTCGCTGTTCGGCATCGTCCAGGGCGGCATCAGCGAGACGATGCGACGTGAGAGCGCCCAGCAGATCGTCGACATCGGCTTCGACGGGTACGGCATCGGTGGGCTGTCGGTGGGGGAGACTCGCGAGGAGATGCTTCCCGCGCTCGCCGCGGCGCTGGAACACCTTCCGACCGATCGTCCTCGCTACCTGATGGGTGTCGGCGATCCGGCGTCGCTCGTCGAGGCCGTGGCGCTCGGGGTCGACCAATTCGACTGTGTCATGCAGACTCGGCTCGGCCGCCACGGAACAGCGCTCACCTCGACCGGCCGATTTCAGGCCAAGGCAGCCCGTAATGCCGAACTCGACGAGCCGCTCGATGCCACCTGCTCCTGTGAGGTGTGCGCCCGGCACAGCCGCGGGTACATCCGCCACCTGCTCCAGGTCGGTGAACCGACGGCATCTCGCCTGTTGTCGATCCACAACGTGGCATGGACGATCTCGCTGATGAACTCGATGCGTTCGGCGATCGAGATGGGCACGTTCGAGTCGATGCGTCGATCGGTGCTCGATGTCTGGAGCTGATGTCGACGAGATGGCGGACCGCAACGTCTGACACGTCGATCATGATCGCAAACCGGATCGGCGACGGGGATGGCCTCAACCGCGATTGACCGGCGACGGCGGTGGATCGCAGGTAGCATCGAGCGCCGTTATGTCCTCGCATCCCATCACCTCGCTGATCGCCCAGGAATCGTCCTCCGGGGGCTCGAGCGGCGCCATCATCCAGCTCGGAATTCTGCTGCTGATCCCGTTCGCCATGTACTTCTTCATGATTCGGCCGCAACGCCGTCGGATGCGAGAGCAGCAGGATCTGCAGCGCTCGATCGAAGTCGGCGACGAAGTGATCACCACGTCGGGCGTCTACGGGGTCATCACGGGCGAAGACGGTGACAGCCGGTTCTGGCTCGAGATCGACGACGACGTACAGATCCGCATCGCGCGCGCAGCCATTTCCGGCAAGTCGTCCCCCGACGACGACACCGACGCCGCCGATGATGACGTCGCCGATGATGACGCGGCCAGTGCCGGCGCCGATGCCGACGAGCCGGTGTCCGCCAACGCCGACGACGACGACTGATCCGCTGGCATGAAACGTCGTCTCTGGACCTCGCTGATCGGGGTCGTACTGGTCGTGATCGTCACGCTCGCGTTCAACATCTCCACCGACAACACACCCATCCTGGGTCTCGACCTGCAGGGCGGCGTGTCGGTCATCTTGTCGCCGACCGAACCGGCGACGCCTGAAGAACTGACCGTGATCCGCGATCAGATTCGTTCCGAACTGGAGCGGCAGGGCATCGCCGAGCCCGATGTCCGTGTGCAGGGTGACACGATCGTGGTCGACCTTCCGGGAGTCCGTGACCAGCAGGAGGCGCTCAGCGCCGTCGACGTGTCCGGCGTGGTCGAACTGCGCCCGGTGCTGAATCCCAGCAGCTGTCAGACGGTCGACGCCGCGCCGACCGGCCCGGTGGTCGGGAGCCCGAGCGTGGTCCCCGACTCGACCGCGCCGACCGGTTCGGAGGGCGATCCGGCGAGTACCGAGCCGCAGGGCCTGCGTCGGCCCGTTGCGCCGCCCACCGACAGCGTGCCCACCGACGGCGTGCCCACCGACAGCGTGCCCACCGACAGCGTGCCGATCGAAACGGCCCCACCGGGAGCAGTGAACGAACCGGTCGCCACCCAGTTCGTCGATCCGACGGCTGAAATCGTCCCGACCCGTGATGGCGGCGCCGAATGCCTCGGTCCCGTGCAAGGCACCGGTGAGGTCTTCGAACGGGGAAGCGCCGAACCGACGCTCGACCCGTCGCAGGGCTGGGGTGTCTCCGTCGACTTGCGCGGTGGCGAGGGTCGTGACACGTGGAACAACCTCGCCAATCAGTGTTTCAACCAGCTTCCGACATGTCCGACCCAGCGGCTGGCGATCGTGCTCGACAGCGTGGTGCAGTCCGCGCCCACGGTCAACGAGCCCAACTTCACCGATTCGGTCTCGATCACGGGCAACTTCACCCAGTCCGAGGCCGAGGAACTCGCCGCAGTGCTCAACCGCGGTGCCTTCCCGGTCGAAGTCGAAGCCCAAGAGGCGCGCACGGTGTCGCCGTCCGCGGGTTCCGACTCGCTGCAGGCAGCGATCGTCGCAGGCCTCGTCGGCCTTGCGCTGGTGCTGGTGTTCCTGATCGTCTACTACCGCTGGCTCGCGCTGGTCATCGTGGGCGGGATCACCGTGTGGGCCGGCATGGTGTTCTCGATGGCCTCATTCGTCTCGGGATGGACCAACTACGCACTCAGCCTTGCCGGCGTGACCGGCATCATCGTGGCGATCGGCGTCACGGTCGACAGCTACGTGGTGTTCTTCGAACGCATCAAGGACGAACTCCGCAACGGGCGCACCATCAAGAACGCGGCCCCTCGCAGCTTCAAGATGACCTGGCGGACGATCTGGTCGGCCGACGTGGTGTCGCTGATCGCAGCAGGAATCCTGTTCTCGCTGAGTGTCGGCTCCGTCCGCGGATTCGCGCTGTATCTCGGACTCACCACCATCTGTGACCTGCTCGTCTGCTACTTCTTCACGCGGCCGGCGGTGTTGCTGCTGGCGAGCACGAAGCTGATGGCCAAACGCGAAACGGTGCTCGGCATGAAGGTGGCGACGGCATGACCCTCGACACCAGCGTCTCCACGTCCGGCCTCGGACGCTTGTTTCGCGGCCAGACAGCAATCGACTTCTACGGCAAGCGCAAGGTCGGGTTGATCCTTGCCATCGTCGCCGTCGTCGTGACCTTCGGGTCGTTGCTGACCCAGGGCTTGAACCTCGGGCTCGACTTCGAAGGCGGCGACGCCTGGGACATTCCGGCGAGCGAGACGTTCGGCGTCGACGAAGCCACCGAGGTCCTCGCCGCCAACGACGTCTCCACGAGCGGGGCGCGCATCCAGTTGCGCAGTTCGGAGACCTCCGACGTCGTGACCGTGCAAGTCGAGGAACTCCCACGTGACCTGGCTGAAGCGGTCACCGCTGACTTCGCCGAGGCGGCAGGCGTGACCGTCGACGAAATCAGTTTCTCGTTCACCAGTTCGACCTGGGGGGCCGAGATCACCGAGAAGGCGATCCGGGCGCTCGTGATCTTCCTGCTCGTGGTGGCCGTGTTCATCTCGATTCGGTTCGAGTGGCGCATGGCGCTGGCCGCGATCGCGGCGATGATCAACGACGTCATCGTCGCTGTCGGCGTGTACTCGGTGTTCCAGTTCGAGGTGACGCCGGCGACCGTGATCGCTTTTCTGACGATCCTCGGCTATTCGCTGTACGACACGATCGTCGTCTTCGACCGGGTCAAGGAGAACGAAGGCCGTTACGCGAGCACCAAGATGCCGTACGAGGACATCGTCAACATCTCGATGAACCAGGTGATGGTGCGGTCGTTGCTCACCAGTTTCTCGTCGATCCTGCCGGTGGTCTCGCTGTTGCTTCTCGGTGCCGGCGTCATGGGCGCCGTGTCGCTGCGTGAGTTCGCGCTGGCACTGCTCGTCGGGATGATCTCGGGCGTCTACTCCTCGATCTTCATCGCGACGCCGTTGCTCGCCTACCTGAAGTCGAAGAAGGGCCGCACGTCGCGGCGTCAGCGACTGCTCGGTGACGACTTGCGCGCAGCCGTCATGGGCGCCGGCGTCACCGGACGGATTGCCGAGGACTCCACGCACCGCGACGACGAGTTCGGTGACGAATCCGGGCGCGAACCGGTCACCGCCGGGGCGCCGGCGCCATCGGGGCCAACCGCGCCGACCCAGGCCGACCGGCTGCTGTCTCACCCGCCCCGGCCGCGCAAGAAGAAGCGACGCTGACCACGGGATCTGTCACCGCCGACTGTGCTCGGCGGCGGTAACCTCCGACCATGGCAGGCGAACCTCGAGCTGACCGTTCCCGTGATCATCGGGCGCTGCGCAGCTTCGTGCGTGACATCCAGGACTACCCGATCGACGGCGTCACGTTTCGCGACATCACGCCGCTCCTGGGTGATGCACAAACGTTCGCTGCCGCCGTCAATGGCCTGGTCGAGGACTTCTCTGGCGCTGCGGTCGATCGCGTGGTCGGAGTCGAAGCCCGTGGGTTCATCTTCGCGTCCGCAGTCGCCTACCGGATCGGCGCGGGGCTCGTTCCGGTGCGCAAGCCCGGCAAGTTGCCATGGGCGGTCGTCCGCGAGGAGTACAAGCTCGAGTACGGCTCCGACAAACTCGAGATCCATCGAGACGCGATCCATCCGGGTGAACGCATTCTGATCATCGATGACGTCCTCGCCACCGGCGGTACGGCATCGGCGACGGCGCGTCTCGTCGAGACCCTCGGTGGCGTCATCGCCGGGCTCGGCTTCGTGATCGAACTCGACGACCTCGGCGGACGTCAACACCTCGGAGAGCGCCCGGTGAAGGCGCTCCTTCACTACTGAGCAACGCTGTGGGGACCGTCGACCGTGTGCTCCCGTGGCGGCGTCAGAACGTCGAGGTCGCGAACTCCGAGTTGACACCACTGCTCGCGGCATATCGCCGTCGGCATCCGAAATCGCCGGTGTCGACGATCAGCCGGGCCTACCGAGTGGCCGCCGACGCCCATCAGTCGCAGATGCGATCGAGCGGCGAGAGCTACATCAACCATCCGCTTGCCGTCGCACAGATCGTCGCCGACATCGGGCTCGACGAGATCTCGGTGACCGCCGCACTGCTGCACGACGCCGTCGAGGACACCGAGATCACCGTCGCCGACGTCGAGCGCGACTTCGGTGCAGAGGTTGCTGCGATCGTCGATGGGGTCACCAAGCTCGAGCGGATCCGCTTCGACTCCCGCGAAGAGCAGCAGGCCGCCAGCATGCGAAAGATGCTGGTGGCGATGGCCAAGGACCTCCGCGTGTTGGTCATCAAGCTCGCCGACCGCCTGCACAACATGCGCACGATCGCGGCCATGCCGCTCGAGAAACAGCAGCGGATCGCTCAGGAGACCCTGGACATCTACGCACCGCTGGCCCATCGCCTCGGGATGCAGGAGATGAAGCAGCAGCTCGAAGACCTCGCGTTCGCTGCGCTGTACCCGAAGCGATTTGCCGAGCTCGATCACCTGGTCTCGAGCCGCACCCCCGAGCGTGACCTCTACTTGGCCAAGACGCTGGCCGAGGTGCGCTCCCGCCTCGACGAGCTCGGCATCAAGGCCGAGGTCACGGGCCGTGGCAAGCACCTCTGGAGCATCTACGAGAAGATGGTGGTCAAGGGGCGAGAATTCGACGAGATCTTCGACCTGATCGCGATTCGTGTCGTCGTCGATTCGATGAAGGACTGCTATGCGGCCCTCGGATCGATCCATGGTCGCTGGCGTCCGGTCGTCGGGCGGTTCAAGGACTACATCGCGATGCCGAAGTTCAACCTCTACCAGAGCTTGCACACCACGGTGATCGGCCCAGCCGGCAAGCCGATCGAAGTCCAGATCCGTACGGTCGAGATGCACCAACGCGCCGAATGGGGCGTCGCTGCGCACTGGGCGTACAAGGAAGACGGCGAGCAGCCCGCCGACATCGACTGGCTGAGCCGCATCATCGACTGGCAGGAGGAGGTCTCCGATCCCGCACAGTTCATGCAGAGCCTGAAGACCGATCTCGAACAGGACGAGGTGTTCGTCTTCACTCCGAAGGGCCGGGTGATCACGTTGCCGGTCGGCTCGACCACGGTCGACTTCGCCTACGCGGTGCACACCGAAGTCGGCCACGCGTGCATCGGCGCCAAGGTCAACGGACGGCTGGTGTCGCTCGACCACGTGCTCGCGAGCGGCGACAACGTCGAGATCTTCACCTCGAAGGTCGAGACGGCCGGCCCCTCGCAGGACTGGTTGTCATTCGTGGTGTCACCGCGCGCCCGCAACAAGATCCGCCAGTGGTTCAGTCGGGAGCGGCGCGTCGACATGGTCGAGGCGGGCCGCGACGATCTGACCGCCGAACTGCGCAGGGAGCGCCTCGCGGTTCAGCAAGTGTGGAAGTCGCCCGAACTCGAAACGGTCGTTGCCGAACTGAGCTACGTCGACCTCGACGCACTCCTGGCGGCGATCGGCGAGCATCACGTGTCGGCGAAGTCGGTGGCACAGCGACTGGCGAGGTTGTTCCACGGAGATGCCGGCGAGCAGCTTCCCTCCACGGTGGCCACCCCGCGTCGCGAGCGTCGCGACGGACACGACACACCGATCGGGGTGCACGTCGAGGGGCTCGACGATGTGCTGGTCCGTTTGGCCAACTGCTGCACGCCGGTTCCGGGTGATTCGATCATCGGTTTCGTCACTCGCGGCCGTGGGGTGAGCGTGCACCGCGCCGACTGCGCCAACGCGGCGTCGCTCACGGCGGAGCAGGCGACGCGCATGATCGAAGTCGAGTGGGACGGCGACGAACGACCAGGACGCACGTTCGTGGCCGGCGTCGAGGTGGTTGCGCTCGATCGATCACGACTGTTGCGAGACGTGACGAACGCACTCGCCGATCATCAGGTCAACATCCTGTCGTGCCAGACGGTCACCGGAACCGATCGCGTCGCCAAGATGCGCTTCGAGTTCGAGTTCGCCAATCCCGGCTACCTCGACGCCGTGATCCGTACGATCAAGGGTGTCGATTCGGTCTACGACGCATATCGCCTGATCCCGGGAGCGGCAACGCCCGTGGCCTGACCGGCCGTCACCCGGGCCTCCTCGTGGTGGGCCGGGTCGTGCCGGGAATCGGGAGGCTCGGGAGGCTGCGGCGGCAGATACCCTGCTTGGCCGTGCCAGCGTTCCAGACCAGTCCCGGCATGCGGGACATCCTGCCGCCCGAAAGCGGTCGCTGGCGCCGGTTCACCGACGTGTTCGCCGACGTGGTCGAGCGGGCCGGCTATGGCCAGTTGATGACACCGCTGCTCGAGGATCTGAGCGTCTTCACGCGCATCGGGGCCGCCACCGACGTGGTGACCAAGGAGATGTACGACTTCGTCGACAAGGGCGATCGTCACATCGCGCTGCGTCCCGAGATGACCGCCAGCGTGTGTCGAGCGTTCGCCGAGCACCGCCCGACCACCCCGTGGAAGATCTTCTACTCCGGATCGAACTTCCGCT
>DATLBC010000162.1:0-3768 GCA_035527095.1 Ilumatobacteraceae bacterium
CGGGATCCTGTCGACCTTCCCGCCCACCTCGTGCGGGATCGCCACGTTCTCCGCCGCCCTCGCGGCCGGCCTGATCGCAACCGGAGCGTCCGTCGACGTCGTCCGCATCGGACCATCACCCGAACTCGAAGACGTCCTGGTACTGGCCTCGCTCGACGGTCGGTCACCAGAGGAACGAGCCATCGCTGTCGATGCGTTGAGCACCGACGACATCGTCATCGTCCAGCACGAGTACGGCTTGTACGACGGTCCCGACGGAGAGTCGATCATCGAGCTGATGGCTGCGATCGAGGCCCCGATCCTGGTGGTGGCGCACACGGTGCTGAGCCATCCGACGGCCAATCAACGGCGCGTGCTCGAGGCGGTCTGCGCCGCGGCCGACGCAGTGGTGGTCATGACCGAGACGGCTCGAACACGACTCTTCGAGGGCTTCGAGATCGATCGGTCGAAGGTGAGCCTGATCCCGCACGGCGCGGTGACGCCGGCAGCGGTACCGGAGAGCAACCGACGTCGGAGCAGTGCGTCGCCCCGTGTCCTGACCTGGGGGCTGCTCGGCCCCGGCAAGGGGATCGAATGGGCGATCGACGCGCTCGATGAGCTGGTCGGCATGGACCCCCACCCCGAGTACATCGTCGCTGGCTCCACACACCCCAAGGTGCGAGAGCGTCACGGTGAGGAATATCGAGAGATGCTCGTCGACCGCGCCGCGTCGTCGACCGCTGCCGCGCACATCACCTTCGACGACACGTACCGTGACCTGGCGTCGTTGAACGACCTGATCCAGTCCGCCGATCTGGTGGTACTCCCCTACGACTCACGTGACCAGGTCACCTCGGGCGTGTTGGTCGACGCCGTCGCTGCGGGTCGACCCGTGGTGTCGACCGCGTTCCCGCACGCCGTGGAACTCCTGGCGAGCGGCGCCGGAATCGTCGTGCCACAAGGTGATCCGGTGGCCCTCGGCCAGGCGATCCGGTCGGTCCTGACCGATCCAGAGTTGGCCGAGTCGATGGCGGCCGAGGCACGCCGACTCGCACCCGACCTGTCGTGGCCGGCAGTGGCGGACCGCTACTGCCTGCTGGCCGATGAGGTCGCGGCATCGCGACCTTCGGTGCCCTCATGACCTTGCCGTCCTTCGGTCATGTCCTGTCGTTGTCCGACAGCATCGGGATGTTCGAGCACGCCGACCACTCCGAACCGCGTCGTGAGCACGGCTACTGCACCGACGACGTCGCCCGGCTGCTGATCGTCGCCGTTCGCGAACCCGCCGAGAGCCAGGCAGTGCAGGACCTCGGACGAATATCGTTCCGATTCCTCGCCGAGTCGCAGAACGCAACCGGGAAGACACGCAACCGCCGTGACACAGGAGGCCGGTGGCGGGGCCGCTACGGCACCGAGGACTGCTGGGGCCGCAGCCTCTGGGCGTTCGGGACCGCCGCGCGTCGAGCCGACGACGAAGGGATGCGTGCGGGCGCTCTGTCGTACTTCGACCATGGCGCCAAGCAGCGATCGCCGCATCGTCGCGCGATGGCGTTCGCAGCGCTCGGGGCGGCCGAGGTCGCCGAGTTCGATGTACGCCATCGAGGCGCCCGTGCCCTGCTCGCCGACGCGGTCACGACGATCGGCCCGCTGTCGACCGATCGCGGCTGGCCATGGCCGGAGCCCCGGTTGTCGTACGCGAATGCGGCATTGGCGGAGGCGCTCGTGGCCGCCGGCCAGATCCTCGAGCGCCCCGACGTCCTCGACGATGGGCTCACGCTGCTGCACTGGCTCCTCGACCGCGAGACGGTCGACGGTCACCTCTCGCCGACACCGGTCGGTGGTTCGGGGCCCGGTGACGTCCCCGGACGATTCGACCAACAGCCGATCGAAGTCGCCGCGCTGGCCGATGCGTGCGCTCGCGCCCATGCGGTGACGGGTGACGACGACTGGCAACGCGGCGTCAACCTCGCCATCAACTGGTTCGCGGGCAGCAACGATGTCGGCGCCGCGATGTGGGATGCCGACACGAACGGCGGCTACGACGGACTGACCCCGACGGGCCCGAACCTCAACCAGGGAGCCGAGTCGACGCTCGCACTGATCAGCACGATGCAGTACACACCACGTCTGACCGCGGCCGGACGACCCGCCCTCAGCGGCCCGCGGTGGTCAACCGGCTGAGCAGTCCGTCGAGCGGGATCGTCGCGATGCTCGCGCCGACATCGGCATAGCCGTACGGCAGCACGAGGTGGCCGGCGTGGATCATGCTGCCGCAGGAGTAGACGACGTTCGGCACGTAGCCGTCGCGCTCGTCGTCCTCGGGGCTGAGCAATGGTTCCTTCAGGTGACCGATCACCTTGCTCGGATCCTCGAGATCGAGCAGGAGTGCACCGAGCGTGTAGCGCCGGAACGGCCCGACGCCGTGGGTGATCACGAGCCAGCCGGCCTCGGTTTCGAGCGGCGACCCGCAGTTGCCGAGTTGTGTCAATTCCCAGGGTCGCTCGGGCTCCTGAACAACGGTCGCCTCACGCCAAACACGGATGTCTGTCGACGTCATGATGAAGTTGTTCATGTTGTCGTGGCGGCCCAGTGCGACGTACTTGCCGTCGATCTGACGGGGGAAGATCGCCATCCCCTTGTTGTGCGCAGCGCGGCCGCTGAGCGTCGCCACACGGAAGTGCGTGAAGTCGACCGTCTCGATCAACTGCGGCAGGATCAAATGACCGTCGAACGCGGTGTACGTCGCGTAGTACCTGATCGCTCCGTCATCGGCGACGAACCGGACGAACCGGGCGTCTTCCATCCCGTGGCTCTCGGTGGGTCCACTGGGGAAGAGCACCCGTTCGGAGATGTCGATCGAAGCAGGGAACGACGTGCGGTAATTCGACGACGCCAGCCAGTGCAGCACTCTCGTGGTCTCGCCCGAGATTGATCGCTCGATGTCGTCCTCCTCGAGCGCGACGATCGCCGCTTCGAGTTCGGCCATCGTGAACTCGTCCTCCAACCGGACGAGGACCCGCTCCTCGACGTCGTTCAGCATCTCCATGTCACCGAGCTTCGTGGTGAAGAAGCGCTTGTCATACGTGTGCGGGGTGCGGTCACCGGTGACCGCGTAGTCGCTGGCCGGGTCGAGCGCGACCGAAGCATCGGCCGTGACGATCCCGGTGCGGAACTCGATCGACGACCGGTGCCCCTCCCCGATCGCACGCAGGCTCATGATGAAGCGGACGGCACCGGGTTCGACGCCGGTCTGATCGGGAGCGGCGACGATCGAGGGGTTCCCGAGCGCTGCTGCTTCGATCGAGTACTCGTGCGTGAAATACGCACCGATCAGATGGAGACGGTCCAGCGACAGCTCGGCATCGACCAGTTCGACCTGATCGAGACGAGCCGCGACGATGCCTGCGTTCCGCTCGAGCGCGGCGTTGAGGTCGCGGTGCCGGCCGACGAAGTCCTTACGGGCTGTGTTCAGCGTCTCGGCGACTTCGTGCTCCGGCATCGCCATGATCCTCTTGAGCACGATCTGCAGGCGTGAGACCCCGGTCGGGTGGATCTCCTCGCCGGGCAGGAACGGCTTGACGATCACGCGTCGTGGGTCGGGGACGAGACGGACCGAATCACGACGTGTCATCCGGAGTGCGTCCATGGAACCCTCGGTTCACAACGATCGTGCTCGCCACCGGGCTGATGACGACACCCGGCACGGTACCTGCACGATGCGGGTCGCCACCGACACATCGCCCGCGACCTGAGCGGCGGCCGAGATGGAGTAGGTTGAAGTTCTTGGGA
>DATLBC010000163.1:0-15809 GCA_035527095.1 Ilumatobacteraceae bacterium
CTTGGCGAGCAGTCCGACGAGCGCCAACGGTGCCGCTACCTCGAGACCCAGTGCGTCCGGCGCGTTCGCGCCGATCACGACCGTGGCCGCCTGCGCCGTCACGAACGCGCCCGCCAACCAGACCGCCGCGCCGACGTAGTAGGACGTCCGACCCCGCAGATCGAGATCGCCGCGCTCGAAGCGCGGCATGCACGTGAAATGGAGCTGATCGACCACGGGGATCGCCAGGGCGAGCCGGCTCCATCGCGAATGGCCGGCGAACCACGGAGCGAGCGAGGCGCTGTAGATCAGCAGGCGGGCGTTGATCATCAGTGCCGAGAAGACGACCACCAGCGGAGCGGTGCCGGCGTCGAGCATCTCGATGGATGTCAATTGCGCCGAGCCGGCGAGGATCGCCGGTCCGCTGAGCAGACCGTCGGTTCGACCGAGGCCCGACGCACCGATCGCGGCGCCGATGGCCACGGCGAACGGAAGTACGCCGATCACCATCGGCGTCATGTCGCGCGCCCCTTCGAGCAACAACGATCGAGTCGTCGCCGGCCGGGCCTCGACGGCGTGGATCATCGTGACGCTCATCGCACACCGACCAACTGGCGGATGTCGCCCGAAGGGGACCGTCTCGCACCGTCTCGCTCCGTCGCGCTACGGAATGTCTCGTCGACCCACCACTGCCGGTACGTCTCCTCGCCGATGACGTCGGCCAGACCGACCGTCTGGCTTGCATGGCGAGCGAGGGCACGACGCTTGCGATCGAGTTCCACCGGTGTGAGCCGGCAGCCGAGCACGACGTCCGACGACACGATCGACGCCGGCTTGCGGCCGTATTCCTCGAACACGCCGAGGCGGTCGTGGAGCTTGGCGTGGCGGGCCAGGAACTCCTTGGTCATGGCGGCGTACAGAAGCTCAGCGGTCCGGCCCGTTCGGTTCCAGGCCTGCGTGGTCCACGACGACACCGAGCGGTGATCCGGATGGCCGGTGATGCCGTCGGGGCCGAATGTGACGATCGCGTCGGGGCGGACGTCGTCGATCACGTCGAGCACGGCGCAAATCTGAGCGTCGTCGTCGGCGACGTCGCATTCGCTGTCGCGCAGGCCGAGGAAGCGGACATCGGTGACCCCGAGTTCGGCGACGCTGGCGACCAGCTCGGCGCGGCGAAACGCGGCGAACTCCTCGCTGTCGTAGAGGGCGGGATCGTCGGTGCCCTTCTCGCCGGCGGTGGCGGTGAGGATCGTGACCGATCCCCCGGCCTCGACGACTCGCGCCATCAGACCAGCCGACAGGTACGCCTCGTCATCGGGATGCGCCCACACGCCCAGCAGACGCCCGGGAAGCGGTCGCTGCATCGGCATCGGTCGGTTGCCCACCGAGGCGTGCGTCGTGGCGAAGCGGGGTGCCGAGCAGTCGAAGATTCGCGTTGTCGTTTCCATGTATTCGACCGTACGGATCACGAATCGTCGGGTCTTGGAGGTGGTTTGGAGATTGCAGAGAGACCGTCTCCACAACCTCTCCACACTCCCTTCAAGCACGTCGGCGAGTGGTCATCGAAGGTGGAACCCATGACATCTCGAAACGACCTCTCCCTGCCGACATCCGCCATCGCCGCTCGATACGACGTGGTCGTCATCGGAGCGCGAGCCGCCGGCGCCTCCACGGCGATGCTGCTCGCTCGCCGGGGCCTGTCCGTCCTCGCCGTCGATCGTGGTGCGTACGGCAGCGATACGACCTCGACGCACTCGCTGGCCCGCGCCGGCGTGTTGCAGCTGAGTCGTTGGGGCCTGCTGGACCGGCTCCGAGCGGCAGGTACACCCGTCACCCGCACGGTCGTGTTCCGATACGACGACGACCCAATCGTGATCGACGTGAGCTCGGACGGTGACGTCGATGGGTTGTACTCGCCGCGTCGCACCGTGCTCGACCGCATCCTGGTCGACGCCGCGATCGAGGCCGGCGCCGATGTCGTCCACGGGGTCTCCGTCACTGGGCTCCGCGCCGTCGACGGTCGGGTGACCGGTGTCGACCTCGACATCGGTGGCGAACGCCGTCGCGTGGACGCTGCGTGGGTCATCGGCGCCGACGGCGTCCGCTCGCGCGTCGCTGCTCAGGTCGATGCTCCGTTCATCCACCAGGATGAGGTGACCTCATCGAACATCTACGCCTACTGGACCGGGCTCGCGGATGACGTGATGGAGAATCACTACGACACGATCGGACGGGCGGTCGGCGTGATTCCCACGAACGACGGCGAGACGTGCGTCTGGGTCGCCATTCCTCCGGAGCGGTTCCGTGCCGAGGCCCGAGGCGATCTGAGTGGGGCCTACCACCGCATCATCGCCGAGTCGCCACACCTCACCGAACTGCTGAGCGCATCGACCTGCAACGGCGGGTATCGCGGCTTCGCCGGCACTCCCGGATTCCTCCGCCAGGCATACGGGTCCGGATGGGCGCTCGTCGGCGATGCCGGCTACTTCAAGGACCCGGTGAGCGCGCACGGGATCACCGATGCATTCATCGGTGCCGAGCTGCTCAGCGATGCTCTGGCCGCAATCGTCACCGACGGCGACAACCCCGAAGAGTCGCTCGCGGCGTACCAGCGTCAGCGCGACAACCTTGCTGCAATGTTGACGCCACCGGTCGCTGCGCTGGCCGGACTCGATCTCGATCCCGCCGCCGCCAAGGCGGCCTTCCGAGCTCTCAACCCCGCACTGCGAGCGGAGTTCGAGTTGATGGCCGCCCGACCCACCAGGATCCTCGTCGGAGTCTGACTGCACCAGCTTCTGCAGCGGACGGCTTGGATCATCGCCGTTGGGAGCCAGGTCCTGCGGTGGTCGACTGCGTCGTGATCGCTGCGATGAAGAGATCGATGGTGGTGGCGAACGAATCGTCGATGTCGCGTAGGGTCGTGGTATGTCGGACAGTGAGGCCTTGTCGGATGGCCTCTATCCGTACCGGTCACGCTTCGAGACTCACCGGACCATCCCTGCGACCGGAGTCGACCGCTCGGTGATCCTCGAGGAGCTGGCCACGATGGCCTCCGAGGAGGACGCCAAGGGCGATCAGGGTCTCGTGTCAGGGTCGATCTACCACGGCGATCACGACCACTACCACTTCCTGACCGAGGCATTCGAGGTGTTCGCTCACGCCAATGTGCTCCAGCGCGACATGTATCCGAGCTCCACCAAGCTGGAGGGCGAGATCGTGTCGATGACGCTCGACCTGCTGCACGGTGAACGGGCCGAGGAAGCGTGCGGCGTGATCACGTCCGGGGGGTCGGAGTCGCTGATGACCGCGGTGTACGCCTACCGCGAATGGGGCCGCGGCAGGGGCATCACCGAGCCGGAGATGATCTGGCCGATCACCGCTCACTGCGCGCTCGACAAAGGGGCGCACTACTTCGGCATCAAGGTCCTCCATGCACCCGTCACCGACGACCAACAAGCCGACGTGGCATGGATCCGCGATCACATCGGACCGAACACCGTCGCCATCGTCGGCTCTGCAGGCACCTATCCCCACGGGGTGATCGACCCGATCGAGGAGATGGGCGCGCTCGCGCTCGAACACGGCATCGGCTTCCACGTCGACGGGTGTCTCGGAGCGTTCATCCTCGCTTGGGGTGAGCAGGCGGGCGTCGACGTGCCACCGTTCGACTTCCGTGTTCCCGGCGTCACCTCACTGTCCGCCGACACCCACAAGTACGGCTACGCGCTCAAAGGCACCTCGGTGCTGATGTACTCCCGCCGGGACCTGCGTGCGCTCCAGTACTTCACCGCCGGCGGCTGGCCGGGCGGCATCTATCTCTCGCCGGGGATGGCCGGGAGCCGCTCCGGTGGGGTGATCGCCGCGACCTGGGCTGCGATGGTCAGCCTGGGCCAGTCGGGCTACCTGGATGTCGCCAAAGGCATCTTCGACACGACGGCGAAGCTGGTGGAGGGGATCGGTCGGATCCCCGAGTTGAGGATTCTCGGCAAGCCGTACTTCCTCGTCGCCGTGGCGTCGGCGAGCCCGGACGTCGACATCTACCACGTCAACGACGGCTTGGCCGACCGCGGGTGGCGGATGAACGGTCTGCAGTTCCCCGACGCATTCCACTTCTGCGTCACCCGGCCCAACACCGCACCGGGCATCATCGAGAAGTACCTCGAGGATCTCGCCGAGGCGGTTGCCGACGCGAAGAAGATCCCCGCCGACCAGCCGCCCAAGAGCGGCGCTCTCTACGGCCTCTCGGGCACGGGCCCCGAAGGCGTCAAGGTCGTCGAGGAGCTGCTCGCCGGGGCGATCGACGCGTTCTACGACGTGCCCTGAGCGCCAAGGGCGACCGACTGATGTCCACTCCGGCAACGAGCACCGTCAGGTTCGCCGACCGCGACAATCGGTACGTGCTGGCGGTCGACCTCGGCACCGGCGGACCGAAGGTCGGATTCGTGTCCCTCACCGGACGAGTCGCCCAGTGCGAGCACCACCGGCTCGATCCGACGTTCCTCCCCGACGGTGGGGTCACCGTCGACGCCGACGAGTGGTGGACGATCATCTTCGATTCCGCCCGTCGTGCCTTGGCCGATGGTGTGGTCGACCCCGCGACGGTCGTTGCGGTGTCGATGACGGGCCAGTGGGCCTCGACGATTCCGGTCGACGAGGCGGGCATCCCCGTCGCACCCGGGCTGAGCTGGATGGACAGCCGCGGCGGCGAACTGGTGCGCGACCGGCTCGGCGGACCGGTCGGTGGCTACAAGCCGAGAGCGCTGGCCGAGTTCATCAGGCGCTCCGGCGGCGTTCCGTCACTCGACGGCGCCGACCCGGTCGGCCACCGGCTCTACTGGAGAAACGCCCAGCCGGACACCTGGGACGCGGCGCGCTGGCTGCTGGAACCGGTCGACTACCTGTCGATGCGGTTCACGGGCATTGCCGCGGCATCGGCGGTGTCGATGACGGGCTCGTGGCTGGTCGACACGCGAGACCCGGCGAACCTCGCCTACGACGCCACGTTGGTGCGACTCGCCGGTGGCGGAGCCGACAAGCTCCCACCACTGCGTCGCTTCGGCTCCGTGGTGGGGACGGTCCAACCAACGGTCGCAGAGGCACTCGGCATCGGCGATTCCGTCGCTGTGATCACTGGCTCGCCCGATCTGCACTCGGCGGCAATCGGCGCGGGGACAGTCGGAGTCGGCGAGGCTCACATGGCGCTGAGCACCACCGGCTGGATCAGTACCTCGATCGACCGCAAGAAGACCGACCTCATCCGCCAGGTGGCCACCGTGCCGGGTGTCGACAAGCGGTCGTATCTGGTCGCGAACAATCACGAGACCGCCGGCATGTGCTTGCAGTGGTTCCGCGGCATCCTCGGCGGGCCCGAGAGCGAGATCGACTACGACGCGCTCGCCTCGTTGGCCGCGTCCTCGCCTCCTGGTGCCGGTGGCGTGATCTTCACTCCCTGGCTCAAGGGGGAGCGCTCACCGGTCGCCGACCGCGCCGCCCGCGCCGGCTTCCACGACATGGGTCTCGCCACTACCAGAGCCGACCTCGTCCGCGCGGTCATGGAAGGCGTGGCGTACAACAACGTCTGGCTCCTGGCTGCCGTCGAGAGGTTCGTCAGCGGACGCCTCGACAACATCCGCATCATCGGGGGTGGCGCCCAGTCCGAACTGTGGTGTCAGATCCACGCCGACACCATGGACCGCACGATCGAGCAGGTGGCCGAGCCGCTGTACTGCGGATTGCGGGGCGCCGCCCTGAGCGCGGGAATGGCGTTGGGTGTGGTCGAGGCCGACGAACTCCGCGACCTCGTCGAGGTGGAGCGGACATTCCGCCCCGACCCCTCGAACCGTGCGACCTACGACCGGCTCTACGCCGAGTTCCCCGGCCTCTACTCGATGCAGCGGAAGTTCTTCCGTCGACTCAACCGGTGACCGTCACATCGGGCTCTCGGCCGACATCGGCGGCGTCCGCAGCAGGATCGACGTGCAGGATCTGATAGGCCTGATCTCGACTGGGTCAGGGGGACCCGCCTTCCCGGGAGGTCGTGCACATGTCGTATCCCAAGCACGTGAATCACGAGCTGAGCCCGATGACGTGCCCGGTCGATCTCGTCGATGTCGACCTCTTCGGCGACGGCGCCCAGGAGCACTGGTACGAGGCCTATGAGATCCTCCACCGTGACGCCCCCGTCCTGCGAATCGAGGGTGCCGGACTGACCCGTGGTTCGGATGCGTTCGTGCTCACAAAGCACGCCGACGTGTCGCGCGTGGTGCGTGACCCAGAACGGTTCCTGAGCCTGACGACGAAGCGGCTCGGCCAACTCGTCGACCAGGGCCTCTCGCCGGAGGATGCCTTCGCAACACACCACAATCTGATGCAGGCATCGATGTTGTCGTTGCGCCCGACGCAGCAGCTCTACAACCGACATCGCAAGGAACTCACCGATCCGTGGGTCGGGCCTGGCGCGCTCCGCCATCGCGACATGATCACCCGCTACGCGAACGACCTGCTGCAGGAGTGGATCGACGATCCCGAGGTCGAGTTCATCGGCCAGTTCGCCCGACCGTTGCCGCAGCGCGTGATGGCAAGCATCCTCGGCTTCCCGCACGCCGACATCCCCCAACTCGCCGAGTGGGGTGATGCCGTCGTCACGCCGTTCGTCCACGGCACCGGCCTCAGACACGAGCTGACCGCTGAACAGACCGAGGAGATGATCACCCGCCTCGACGGCTTCCAGGACTACATCTACGACCACGTCACGGCGAAACGCCGAGATCCCCAGGACGACATGGTCAGCTTCCTCTGCGAGGTGCACTACGAGGCGCTCGACCGGAAACTGACCGACCTCGAGATCGCCGGGATCGTCCACGCGATGATCATCGGTGGGCTCGAGACAACGCAGTACGCGCTCGAGGAGCAGGCCCAACTGCTGTGCGAACACCCCGGCACCTTCGAGGCGCTCCGAGTCGACCGCACCAAGCTTCGAGCGTTCATCGAGGAGTCGATGCGGATGCGCTCGCCCACGCATGGGCTGTCCACCCGGATCACCGCCCACGACGAAGTGTTCCACGGCGTCGAAGTACCCGCAGGTTCACTCCTCCACCTGCGCTTCGGGGCGGCCAACGTCGACGCAGAGGAGTTCCCCTGCCCGTTCGATCTCGACCTCGACCGCGAGGGAGTCAGCCGCCACGTCACGTTCTCGGCCGGGCCGCGCGTGTGTCCGGGCGCCACGCTGTCACGCCTCGAGCAACAGATTGCGTGGGGCGTGTTGCTCGACCGGGTCGAATCGATCGAGTACGGCGAAGGCAACAACTGGCTGCACCAGCCCGGGATCATGCTCGGCACCCTCGAGCTGCACCTCCGTATCCGCAGAGCGAACACGCCGCTCTCACTCGGGACAGGTCGCTAGGGCGACACGGACGAGTTCGCCCCATCGAGTCGGGCATGCAGCCGCGACCGCAACTCGTCGGGAGGCAGCTCGGTCCACGTGCGCCGCTGGCGTTGCCGGTACACGACCACACCGGTGGCGCCGAGCACTGCCACGACGCCGGCGACACCGAGGAGCTTGGCCCACCTCACGACCACCTACGTTAGGACGCAATGGCCGCCTCGATGACGCTCCGCGATGCTGTCGACGTTGCGGCGACCGGCGACGTCTGGCTGTTCCGCGGCCGGTCGGTCGCCGATCGGACGATCCGGCTGTTCACGAACAGTCCGGTCAACCACGTCGGCATGGTGCTCGCCATCGACGACCTGCCGCCCTTGATTTGGCACGCCGAGCTGGGCGCGAGCATGCCCAACGTGTGGACCGCAGAGCGAGAGCGCGGCGCACAGCTTCACCGCCTCGATCGCGCCGTGAGCGTGTGGACGAACCGCTACGGACAGCAACCGTGGTTCCGCCAGATCGACATCGACGTCACCGACGACATGGAGAACGCAGCGCTGTCCGTGGTGGCCGAGTACAGCGGGCGCGGCTTCCCGAGCACCAAGACGTTGGCGCGTCATTGGTTGGCCGGGCGAGTACGTCGTCAGGTGTCGCTGACCGACGTCTATTGCGCCGAGCTCGTTGCGGTGACCTACGAGCGGATGGGACTCCTCGGAACCGACCGACCGATGAACTGGTACGACCCCGGCACGTTCTGGAGTGGCGATCGCCTGCAGCTCGTCGGCGCCGAACTCGGCCCGGAGATCCACGTCACCGACGTCCCGCCCGTCGAGGACGCCTGGCGCGACGGCTGACTCAATTTGTGCGAGCACAGATCGCCTGCGCCGATCTTGTCGCTCACACAAACCGCCGAAGGACGACGCGCTGGATGGACTGGCTACAGGTTGGTCATGCCGCCGTCGACGCGGATCACTTGACCGGTGACGTAGGCGGCCTTGTCAGAGGCCAGGAAGCAGGCGACGTCGGCGATCTCGTCGGCGGTGCCCCAGCGGCCGAGCGGGACGCTCTTCACGAAGTTCTTCCTGACGGCCTCTTCGCCGAGCCGCTCGAACGTCGGACCCCACATCTCGGTGTCGACGAGACCGGGGGCGACGGCGTTGACGCGCACGCCTTTCGATGCCCACTCGTTCGCGAGGTTCTTCGTCAGGGTGTTGAGTCCGCCCTTCGATGCGGCGTAGGCGCCCTGCGTTCCACCAGCGCCGGTGGCTGCAGTCGAGGTGATGTTGACGATCGAGCCCTGCGACGCGAACAGCGGCTTGGCGAACGCCGAGCACAGCATGAACGCCTGACGGAGGTTGACGAACAGGGTCTCGTCGATTGCGTCGCCGGTGACCTTCGACGCCGGCTGGTTGCGTTCGACCGCAGCATTGTTGACGAGCACGTCGAGGCCACCGAACGCCGCCAGCACCGTGGACGAGATCCGATCGACGGAGTCGGGCTCCGACAGGTCGACGGCGATCACGAGCGGGTCGTTCTCCAGATCGGCCGCGATCGCCGACAGCCGATCGGCGCTGCGCGCCACCAACGCCACCCGAGCACCCCCGGCGTCGAGTTGGCGCACGATCGCTTCACCGATGCCACGACTGGCACCGGTGACCACCGCCGTCCTCCCATCAAAATCGAACGACATCAGCCGGCTCAGGTTCCAGCGAGTGCGGCCACGATCGGAGCAAACGACTCGAGCGCGTCGGACTGCACCGTCACGTACGAACCCTGCCAGCGCTCGCGCTGTTCGATCAGTTCGTCGACGATCTGCTCGGCTGATCCGACGATCATGTGCGGGCTCGCGAGCAGCGTGGCGGCATCCATCCCCATCGCGCCGCCCACCTTCCCGGCGACCGTGTCGCGGTCGCCGGTGACGATGGTGGCGAACTTCAGGATGCTGATCTCGATGTCGTCGAAGCGGTCGCCGGCGGCGTCACGCACCCACCCGAGCTTCTCGTCGGTGGCGTCAGCCGACATCGATGCAGCGGCCTCGGCGCCGAACTTGCCGGCACCGACGTTGGGATTGACGCCGACGATGTCGGCGAGTCGGGCAGCGGTCGACAGCACGCGCTTGGCGCCGCCACCGATGACGAGTGGCGGGCCACCCGCCTGTGCCGGCTTGGGCAGGCCGTTCATCTCGGTGATCGTGTAGTGGGCGCCCTCGAACGAGAACGCGTCGTCACCCCAGAGCCCGCGCAACACGGCGGCGGCCTCGATCATACGGTCGATGCGCAGGCCGGCGCGATCGTGCGGGATTCCCGTCCACGCGTAGTCCTCGGTCATCCAGCCGGCGCCGAGGCCGACCTCGAGGCGACCGTCGCTGAGCAGGTCGAGGGTGGCGGTCTCCTTGGCCAATTCGGCCGGGTGACGGAAGTCGGTCGCGAAGACCAACGTGCCGACGCGGAGCGACTCGGTGACCGCCGCCGCAGCGGCCAGCGCCGGAACGGGCGACAGTTGGTCGCCGAAATGGTCGGGCATGAGGAGCGTGGAGTAGCCGAGCGACTCGGCCTTTCTGGCGGTCTCGGTCCACTCAGCCGACGAGCGGGCCTTCGCCGCCATGACACCGAAACGAAAAGAGCGTGGATGACTCATGTGGCGAGCCTGGCACATCACGTTCGGTCGGATCCGGCCGAACGGCGCAGGCGACCAACTCGTGAGTCACCCGGCCGACATCAGTACGAGCGCGGCAGGCCGAGCACCTGCTGGGCGATGTAGTTGCACGTCATCTCCTGGCTGACCGGCGCCAGGCGCTGCAGACGGGCCTCGCGCCAGTACCGCTCGACGTGATACTCCGATGCGTAGCCGAGACCACCGTGGGTCTGGAGTGCCTGGTCGGCGGCGAAGAAGCTCGCCTCGGCGGCCAGGTACTTCGCCGTGTTGGCCTGTTCGCCGCACTCCAGACCTCGGTCGTACCTCCATGCCGCTTCTCGCCACATCAGACCGGCCGCCTCGAGCTCCATGTGGGCCTTGGCCAGTGGATGGGCGATCGCCTGGTTCGCGCCGATCGGACGATCGAACACGATGCGCTCCCGTGCGTACCCGACGGCTCGTCGGAGTGCGACCTCACCGATCCCGCACGCCATCGCGGCGAGCAGGATCCGTTCGGGGTTCAGGCCGTGGAGGATCTGTTGGAACCCGCGGCCACGCTCGCCGACGAGCCGCCAGCCCTCGACGGGAAGGTCGTCGTAGGCGACCTCGCACGACGCCACAGCGTTGCGGCCGAGCTTCGGGATGGGAACGATGTCGCAGTACTCGGGGTCGAGGTCGACGAGGAAGAGGCTCAGCCCGTCGAATCGTCGCCGGGGATCATCCGTGTCTGCATCGTCAGTGCGCGCGAGCAGCAGGCACACCTCGGACTCGAGCGCCTTCGATGTCCAGATCTTGCGGCCCCGCACGACGAAGCCACCGCTGCCGTCGTCGACGGCTCGGGTGCTGATGCGCGACGTGTCGGTGCCCGCATCGGGTTCGGTCACCCCGAACGCGATGTGCAGGTCGCCGACTGCGGCCCGCGGCAGGAACGTCTCCTTCAGCCGATCGTTGCCGAACTTCACGACCGGATTGAGGCCGAACATCGTGAGGTGCAGCGCCGACGATCCATTCATCGCTGCACCCGACGCGGCCACGCGGTTCAGCACGATCGCGCACTCGGCGATGCCGCGCCCACCGCCGCCGTACTCCTCGGGGACGGCAACGCCGAGCCATCCGCCCTCGGCCATCGCCGCGTAGAACGCCCACGGGAACTCGTGTTCTCGGTCTCGAGCAGCCCAATACGTGTCGTCGAAGTCGGCACACACCCGATCGATGGCGCCGGCGATCGCGAGATGGTCGTCGTCGGGCGAGAAGTCCATGCCAGTCAGTCTCGCGGACACCGATCTTCGGCAATGGCCCCGCCGGACCGCTCCACATAGGGTGAGCCTCCAGCACGCAATTCGACGACGAGGAGCACTCCCATGCAGGTACACAGTGATCTCTACATCGGCGGTTCCTGGGTGCCATCCACATCCAGGGACGTCATCGAGGTCGTCAACCCGGCGAAGGAACAGGTGATCGCCACGGTGCCCGCCGCTTCGACCGACGACGCCGATTCGGCGGTGCGTGCCGCCCGTGCAGCGTTCGCGTCGTGGTCGCAGCAGTCCGTCGACGAACGAGTCGACTACGTCGAACGCATCGCCGCTGCCATGGCGGAGCGAGCCGAGGAGATCGCCGCGACGGTCTCGGCCGAGCAGGGCATGCCGATGGCCAATGCGCGCCGCGTGCAGGCCGGGTTGCCGATCTCGGTGATGCAGAGCTACGTCGCCATCGGGCGCGACCACGCCCGATCCGAACCCGAGCAGGTCGGGCACTCGATCGTCGTCGAGGAACCGATCGGTGTGTGCGCCTTCATCACCCCGTGGAACTACCCGCTGCACCAGATCGTCGGCAAGGTTGCGCCGGCGCTCGTGGCGGGCTGCACGATGGTGCTCAAGCCGAGTTCGGAGACCCCGCTCAACGCATTCGTCCTCGCCGAGATCATCGACAGCGTCGGGCTGCCTGCGGGCGTCTTCAACCTGGTCACCGGTGCCGGACGCACCGTGGGCGAGGCACTGTGCGTCCACCCCGACGTCGACATGATCTCGATCACCGGCTCGACCGAGGCCGGTGCGCGCATCGCTGAACTCGGCGCGCCGTCGATCAAGCGGATCTGCCAGGAACTCGGCGGCAAGTCGGCCAACGTGATCCTCGACGGCGCCGACCTGGCCAAGGCCGTCCCGGCGGGCATCACCGGCATGATGCTCAACTGCGGCCAGACGTGTACCGCACTCACCCGCATGATCGTGCCGCGCTCCCGACAGGACGAGGTGGTCGACCTCGCCGTCGCGGCCCTCGGTTCACTGCGGATGGGCGACCCGGGCAGCGACGACAACTTCCTCGGACCGCTCGTCTCGGCATCGCAGAAGCGCACTGTGCAGGAGTACATCCGCCTGGGAATCGACGAGGGGGCGCGTCTCGTCGCCGGCGGCCCCGACGATCCCGAGGGCTACGACGTCGGGTACTACGTCCAACCGACGATCTTCGCCGACGTCGACAACACGATGCGGATCGCCCAGGAAGAGATCTTCGGACCCGTGCTCTGCATCATCCCGGTCGACGGCGAGGAGGAGGCGATCGCCGTCGCCAACGATTCGCCGTACGGCCTGTCGGGCGCGGTCTGGGCCGACACCGACGACCATGGCGTTGCCGTTGCGCGGCGCCTCGAGACCGGCCAGGTGATGGTCAACGGTGGCCGGTTCAACGCGCTCGCACCGTTCGGTGGCTACAAGACCTCGGGCAATGGGCGTGAACTCGGGCGAGCCGGCCTCGACGAGTTCCTCGAGACCAAGGCCATCCAGATGCCGGCCTGAACCCCGTTGGCCGCCCGAGGCCGCCAACGGGAAACGAAATGAATTAACCTCTCGATCAATAACCGGGTATCGGCCCGGCCGAACGGGGGACCGCGGACATGGCCATCATCACCGACGACACGAGCGACCAGATGTCGCCGCACGATTCCGGGCTCAGCCTGCTCGAACGGGTCGCAACGCTCGAGGACGTGATCCGGCGCGGCGGCGACGAGGCCCAGGAGCTTCGACGGTGTCCATCGTTCGTCATCGACGCCTTGGTCGAGGCCGGCATGTTCCGCTTCACGGTCCCTCGGGCACTCGGCGGCGAGGATGCCTCGGTCGGCGAGACCATCGAGGTGCTCGAAGCGATCTCGGCGATCGACGCCTCGGTCGGCTGGAACGTGATGCTCGGCTCCGAGATCAATGCGATGGCGGCCGGCGGCATGGCCCAAGACGTGGCCGACGAGGTCTACCTCGGCAACCCGAACGTGATCATGTGCGGTGGCGGCGGCCCCGGAACCACTCCATCGCGCGCGGTCGCCCAACCCGACGGCAGTTACCGGATCTGGGGACACACGACGTTCATCAGCGGGTGCCACAACGCCACGTGGTGCTTCATGGTCGCTCCGGTCTTCGACGGCGACGAGATACGGCTCACCGACGGCGTCCCGACCGTGAAACTCTGGATGCTCCACCGCGACCAATGGGAGATCCTCGACACCTGGGACGTCGCCGGGTTGCGCGGGTCGGGCAGCCACGATGTCGTCACCGAGGGCGGCCTCGTCCCGGCACGATTCGCCGACATCGACCTCGTCACCGTGCCACCGCTGCACGAGAACCCCGTGTACCGCATCCCGGTACCGCTGCGCCTCGCGTACAACAAGGCTGCAGTCGCGATCGGCGTCGCTCGCGGCGCGCTCGACGAGTTCGCCGTGCTCGCCAACGCCAAGACGCCGATGCTCTCGAGCACCCCGCTGCGTGATCGCCCGGTCGCCCAGTACCGGATGGGTGAGGGCGAGGCGAACCTCCGCGCCGCCCGCGCGTTCCTGTTCGAAGCGATGGGGCAGGTCGAAGAAGAACTGTGGGCGGGTCGTGAGGCACCGTCGGCCGAGCGCACACAGATTGCACGGCTCGCCTGCACCCATGCGGCGAACGCCTCGATGCAGGTCGTCGACTCGATCCACAATGCGGCGGGCACGTCGGCGATGCGGATGGACAATCCGCTCGAACGCAAGCTGCGCGACGCTCACGGCTGCGCAACGCACCGTTGGGTCGCGCACCCGCTGTACGCCGAGCTTGGCAAGATCTTCCTCGGCCATGAGGCGCCGGCCGAGTTCGCCGGCACCGGCGGTCCGGCACCGGCTCCCGGTCGCTGACCGCAGCATGTCCGACGGGATCGCCTCCACCGGCTCGTCACCGACCGGATTGAGCGAGACCGACCTGGAGTCGCTGGTCGGCCATCGATTCGTCGGCGGGCGCTACCGCATCGAGCACTGGGAGAACTGGCTGCTCACCGACTGCACCGGCCGAGATCCGCTCCCCGACGGTCTCGCCCATCCGATCGTGTTGTTCCACGTCCCCATCCTCGGCGTCGGCACGTCGATCGCCGAGTTGTTCGAACTGGGCGGGGTCGCCGGGCCGGGCTCGGTCGGGTTGGAGGGCTACGACTGGGAGTACATCCGACCGTTGCGTGAAGACATGGAGTACCGGATGGAGGGCGGCATCGTCACCGCCCGACGCACGAGCGACGATGCAGGCCGGGTGATCGACGAGTTCGCGTTCGAGATCACGCTGTTCGACGACGACGATCAGGTCGCTGCCCGAGTGACGAACCGTTGGGTGCTGCGGCGATGAGCGATCTCGCCAATGTCGAACCCGGCGACGACATCCCGCCGTGGACGATGCCGCTCGTCGACCCCGCCCGGATGCGCACGATGGCCGCGATCCTGCGCGACCCGTATCCGGTCCACTGGGACCGCGACGGCAATGCAGCGATCGGCCTTCCCGGACGAGTGATCAACCAGGGACCGCTCAACCTCGGCTACGTGGTCAACATGCTGCTCGCCTGGGCCGGCCCATCGTGCGTGCGACGGCTGTCGGTGTCGTTCGGCCGGCCAGTCCTCGACGGCGACGCTGTCACCGCGGGCGGGCGCGTCACCGAGGTGTCGATCATCGACGACGAACGGCGCGCGACCTGCGAGGTGTGGCTCGACCGTGCGGGCGAGCACGTCGTCACGGGAACCGCGGTCGTCGCGCTCTCGACAGCACCGTCCAACCTTGTCCCGACTCAGTCACACGACTAGGTTCAACGTTCGAGACGACCGAGGGGGAGCACGATGGCGTACGGGGCCGACCATGTGGAGATGCCAGCAGTCGAGAACTGGGTGACCGACTGGGACTGGCTCGATGACCAGTGGGGTGAGAACGCGATCGAGATCTGGAACTCGGTGCGCGAGCAGTGCCCCGTGGCCACCACCGAGCGATACGGGCGCGCATTCATGCCGGTCACGATGGAGGCAGTCGCCGCCGTCGCGAACGACACCGAGCACTTCTCGTCGATCTGGGTCAACGTCGGGCGACCCGACGCACCGCGTCGCCCGGCGCCGCCGATCACCTCCGACCCGCCCGAACACCACGGTCACCGGCGCCTCCTACTCCCTGCATTCAGCCCGAAGAACGTGGCCCCCCTCGAGGAAGACCTTCGTCAGTTCTGTCGCAAGCTGATCGCCGAACTCGACGGTGCCGACCGCGCCGACGCGGCCTCCCAATTCTCCCAGCACATTCCAGTCCACGGCATCTGCAAACTCACCGGGCTCCCCGAGGAGGACGCCGACCTCTTCCGCGATTGGATCTATCGCAACTTCCAATTCGGCCCGCGCGACAACGCCGTGCGCGTTGCCGTGGCAACCGAGATGCAGGAGTACGTCGACGGCCTGCTCAACGACCGTCTCGCCAATCCGCAAGACGACATGCTGACCATGATCGCCAACGCCGAGATCGAGGGCGAGCCCGTCGACTGGAACCTCAAGGTCGGCTACATCAACCTG
>DATLBC010000164.1:0-35712 GCA_035527095.1 Ilumatobacteraceae bacterium
CAGTCCGTGCGTGACGACGAGGCACCAGAAGAACGAGGTCTCGCCGAACGACGTCATGATCGCTCCCGCCATGATCGGCCCGAGCACTGCGCCGGTTCCGTTCACGCGCAGCGACGTGCCGCTCGCTCCCATCGCGCTGCCAGGCGCCGACCGGTCGAGGGTGTGCGACAGCAGTAGCGAGTACAGCGAGAACGTCAGCCCACCGAGTACGAACATCATCGGGAGAGCGACCGTGCTGCCCTCGGGGGTCACAGCGAGCAGCACCGCCATCAACGCGGCAGCCACTGCGACGGCGAAGATCACACCGCGGCGCGGGAGCCGGTCCGATGCCCATCCGAGTGGCCACTGGAAGACCAGCGCCCCGAGCGACGGCAGCGCGAGGAACGCCGCTGTCATCCCCGGACCGAACCCGGCACGGGTGGCGTACACCGCGCTCAGCCCGAACAGGATCCCGTGAGACCCGCCGGTGAAGAAGATCCCGACCATCCCAGTGGGCGCAGTGCGGAAGAACTCGCGCACGTTCATCGTGGGCGACACCCTGATCGGGGGCGCGTCGGTGGTGGCGGCAAGCGCAAACGGCACGAACGACATCGACACCAGGATCGACGCCACGACGAACAGCGTCGCGTCGTTGGGGTTGCCGGTCGCAATGAGGAGTTGCCCGAGCCCGAGACCGCCCATCGACGCGATCATGTAGACCGCCAACGTCCGACCGCGAGTGCGAGGGGTGGACGCATCGTTCAGCCACGACTCGACCACCACGTAGAGCCCGGCCATGCAGAACCCGAAGACGAAGCGCAGCACGCCCCAGCTGAACGGGTTGACCCACACGAAGTGCACGAGCACCACGCACGAAGCGATCGAGGCAAGGCTGGCGAACACCCGGATGTGGCCGACACTCGACAGCCACTTGACCACCAGTACCGGACCGAGCAGGAACCCCGCGAAGTAGCAGGCCATCACGACGCCGCTGGTGCGTACGTCGAAGCCCTCGTCGACCATCCGCACTCCGAGCACAGCGAGGTTGAGGCCATTGCCGACCATCAGCATGGTGAAGCCGAGGAACAGGGTCCACAGCGCCACGCCACCGCGCACGGTGGCATGCAGATGCTCTTCGGCGGCGGGCTCGATCACGGACACGAGCCGCGCACGCTACCGACGACGACCACGCAGCCGGTCGAGTTCGCGACGATCGCGTTTCGTCGGTCGCCCGGCGCCACGATCACGCTGGAACACCGGGACGTCGACCTCGCGCTCGGGAAGCGGGGGACTGTGATCGATGAAGCAGTCGACCGCCACGCCGGCGCCGACCCGCTTGACGATCAGGATCGCGACCTCGAGGATCCGTTCGCGGTCGTGGAGGTACGCCTCGACCCGGTCGCCGACCTTCACGGGCGTCGCCGGTTTGGCCGCCTTGCCGTTGACCTTGACGTGTCCGCCTCGACACGCCGCCGCCGCGTCGCTGCGCGTCTTGGTCATCCGTACCGACCACAACCACTGATCCACACGCGCCGACTCGATGCCCATCACCCTCCCACACTCCAACCCCATCCGAAACTTGCGCACGTCGGGGCCGCTGCTGACCGTCTCCTGCGCACGTTTCGGAAGTGAGCTGCAGGCACGACCGAACTGTGCGCAGACCCGCCCGCCGCTGACCGTCGCGCGCACGAATTTCCGCGGTGGGCGGCCGGGTCAGGCGGGGATCTGTTGGGTGATGCAGTGAATGCCGCCGCCGCCGGCGGCGAGGATCGCGCCGACGTCGAGCGCGACGGCCTCCCGCCCGGGGTACTGCTCGGCGATCAGGGCGACCATTTCGGCGTCGGCCGGATGGCCGCACGTCGGGATCAGGACGAAGCCATTGCCGAGGTAGTAGTTGAGGTACGGCACGACGACTCGCTCAACGCCCTCCCCGCGATCGATCTCGGCGAACGGGAGCACCGGCACGATGACCACGTCGAGCGCGCGCCCGCGGGCATCGAGCGCGCCTTGGGCCACACGCCGATCGACGTCGAGACGCAGCCAGTCGGCCTCCTCGGGATCGTCACATCCCTGCAGCACCAACCGGCCGGGCACCGCGAACGCAGCAATGTTGTCGACGTGCCCATCGGTGTCGTCGTCGAGCGCCAGCCCGTGCGGCAACCAGATCGTGCGGTCGGCACCCAGCTCGGCGCGCAGCATCGCTTCGATCTCGATCTGGGTCATCGTCGGATTTCGATTCGGATGCATCAGGCACTGCGTGGTGGTGACCAGCGTGCCATCGCCGTCGCCGGTGAGCGAGCCTCCCTCGAACACCATGTCGATCGAACGGACCGGATCGCCTCGCCGCTCGACGAAACGCAGCGCGGCCGCAGCGTCGTCGTCGTAGGGCAGGAACTTGTCGCCCCACGAGTTGAACCGCCAGTCGGTCGCCACCCGATCGCCGGCGTCGTCGATCACATAGATCGGTCCGGAGTCGCGGAACCACGAATCGTCGATCGCTTGCTCGACCACCTCGACGCCGGGTCCGCACATCGACGCTGCCCGCTCGACCGCCCGCGGCGGAGCGAGCATCGTCACCGGCTCGAACCGGGCGATGGCCGTCGCCACGTCGGCGTGGGCCGCCTCGGCATCAGCGAACAGCCCGCCCCACATGTCGACGCGAGCCGGCCAGCACATCGCCGTGCGCTCGTGCCGCTCCCACTCGGCCGGCAACCGCGTCACGTCTCGTCCCCCACGCTCGCCCCTTGCGATGAGCGAATTGACCGCATACGGACGGTTCGCTCATCGCCGGCCGTTCCGCTTCCGCTGCGATGAGCGAACTGACCGCATACGGACGGTTGACTCATCGCTGGCCGATCCGGTTCGTCCCGTCAAGGGTGACGATCGGGCCATACAACTCGGGGCGGCGGTCGCGGAACAGGCCCCAGGCAGCCCGCTGGGTACGTAGTTGCTCTCGATCGAATGATGCGACGAGGACTGCTTCGTGGTCGCGGCCCGCTTCGGCCACCTTGGCGCCGGTGTTGTCGGCGATGAACGACGACCCATAGAACGTGATCTCGCACGTCTGGCCGACCTCGCGGCCGATGCGATTCGCGGCAACGAGCGGCATGAGGTTCGCTCCGGCGTGCCCCTGCATCACGCGCTGCCAATGGCCGCTCGAGTCCCACGTCGGGTCGGGCGGCTCGCTGCCGATCGCCGTTGGGTACAGGAGCACCTCGGCGCCGAGCAACGCCATCGAACGGGCGGTTTCGGGAAACCACTGGTCCCAGCAGATGCCGACGCCGATCACCCCGTGCTGGGTGTCCCAGACTCGAAACCCGGTGTCGCCTGGACTGAAGTAGTACTTCTCGGTGTAGCCAGGCCCGTCGGGGATGTGGCTCTTGCGATACTCACCCAGGACCGCTCCGTCGGCATCGACGATCACGACGGTGTTGAAGAGCGCCTGGCCGGCGCGCTCGTACACACTCAGCGGCAGCACGACATCGAGCTCGGTGGCGACCGCTGCAAAGTGGGCGACCGTGGGGTGGCCGTCGAGCGGGACCGCCCGATCGAGGTGCTCCGGCAGTTGGTCCTTGCAGAAATACGGCCCCTCGAACAGCTCGGGGATCAGAATGATCTGCGCCCCCTGCGCAGCGGCATCGCGCACCAGACGCTCGGCGGTCGCGACGTTGACGGAGACGTCGTCCACCATCGCCATCTGGAGTGCGGCCACGCGCAGTTCGCTCATCAACGCGACGCTACTTGCCGTCGTCGGTGAGAGCGTCGGCCGCACCCCATGCGTCCTCGATCGCCTCGAGGCGCTCGGCGGCGAGTTCGCGACGAGCGGCGGCGACCTCGACCACGAAGAGGTTGAGCAACGCGAGCGTGCCGACGTGGCTGTCGAACGGCCCGGTTGATGCCGCCGCCACGACGAACGAACGCTCGGCGGCCGTGGCGAGCGGCGACAACACGCTGTCGGTGATGGCGACCGTCCAGGCGCCCCGATCACGCGCCGCCGCCAATGCGTCGATCAGCCAACGCTCGTACCGGCGGAGATCGAGAACGAGGAGCGTCGCTCCGGGCGCGGTGAGCGCGAGCATCCTGACGACATCGACCTGGGTACCGTCGAGGAGGAGCACACCGGGTCGGAGCTGGTCGAGGTCGGCGACGAACTGCAGTGCGACCCCGCGCGACGCAACACCCGAGAGCACCAGTACCGGCGCCGAATCGTCGGCGAGACGCTCGACGACCACACGTCCGTCACCGGCGCGGAGTGCATCGAGCGTGGTTCGCACGTTGGCCGCCTCGACGTCGGCATGTCGGGCGGCCAGCGTGTCGTCGTCGGCCCGCTGGTCGCGGATGCGCTCGACTGCGGGCCGCAGTTGCCCACTCACCTCGCGCTGCACGGACGCTTGCAGCTGCGAGTACCCGTCGAAGCCGAGTTTCACTGCGAAACGCACGACGGTCGCCGTCCCCGTTCGGGCGGCCTCGGCCACGTCGGCAACCGTCCCGAAGGCCACGAGGTTCGGATCGGCGAGGACGGTCTCGCCGAGGCGACGCTCCGACGGGGTCAGCGACGTCGCCCGCTCGGCCAGTCGCTGTTCCAGATCCATGGGCCAGCACGGTAGCCCTCCCCGAACTGATGGAATATGTTTCAGCCGTGTGATATCGTGAAACATTCATTTCAGCACAGGAGGCGCCCATCGTGAACTCCGTCGTCGACACCCTCATCTCGGTTCCCACTGTGGATGCTTCGAGCTGGCACGCCCAGTCCCCTGACGCGCCCGGCAGCGACCTGGGTGAGGAACTGGTGCATCTCGCCGCGGTCGGTGCCCGCACGCTGCCCACCGAGGTCGACGACGCCCTTGTCCGCTTCACGGTCACACCACCGCGCGCCGGAGCGCTCATCGTGCGCAACGTGCCGATCGGTGAACTGCCGCCGACTCCCCCAGCCCCTGATGCGCCGGTCGCCAAGAACCTGGCGACCGAGCTCGCGTTGCTGACCGTGGCCCGTCGCCTCGGTCAACCGGTCGGCTACGTCCCCGAACACGGTGGCCGGATCGTGCAGAACATCGTGCCGACCCAGACCGACGTCGATCGCCAGACGTCGACGTCGTCGCGTTCGAACCTGATGTTCCACACCGAGACGGCCTTCCACCCCCACCGTCCGCGCTATCTGCTGCTGTTGTGCCTGCGCGGCGACCCGTCGGCGCACACGACGCTCGCATCGGTCCACGACATCATGGATCACCTGCCCGACGACATCGTCGAGGTGATGTTCGAGCCCCGCTTCCGCACTGCCGTCGATGCAAGCTTCCTCGCCGGGCGCCGCAACGAACTCGCCGCTGCGCGTCCACTGGTCGCGGGCACACGCTGCGAGCCGACGTTCGTCTTCGACGCCGACCTCACGGTCGGTATCGACGACGCTGCCGAGGACGTCGTCGTCGCGGTGCGCGCTGCGATCGCAGAGGTCGAAACATCGGTGGTGCTCGAGCCCGGCGACCTGTTCGTCATCGACAACAACGTTGCCGTGCACGGGCGTTCGTCGTTCTCCGCTCGCTTCGACGGCACCGACCGCTGGCTCCAGCGCTCCTTCGTCGTCACCGACCTTGCGCCGAGCGCCGGCCAGCGAGTCGGTCGTGTGATCACCACGGAGTTCGGTCGGTGACCTGATCGGCGAGTCCATGCACGATCTATCCGGGTCAGCCTCGATCGAACCGCCATCGGCCTGAGTCGGCGTTTCGGCCAGACTGAGCACGTCGTCGTGCTCGATCTCGTCGGGCGCGATGCGAAGTGCTGGTTACCGGTCGATCGCAAATGGTCCGAACTCATGCGCGGAGACAGCAGACGGGGCGAGCACGACGAGGACCGCACCGACAACGTCTGCCGACAGACGCAAGTGACCGATGGTCGGCCGCCATCCGAGGCGCCGAACGCCCATCAGCCGACCGCAAGCTGGTCGGCGTCGGGCACGTCGGCGTCGGGCACGTCGGCATCGTCCGCCATCGAACCCACCGGACGAAGCCGCCCAGCGCGTGATTCGATGGCCCGGACCGCCGCAGCGGCGGCGACCGCCAACAGCACGAACCAACCATTGCGCGGCCACGGTCGGTACGGCTTGGCGAACTCCTCGATCGGCCAGTCGGTGGCGAGCAGCAGTTCGCCGGTCCACGCGATCCCATAGGCGGCGAGGACGACCGCCACCACGATGAGCACCGCCGAGGAAAAGCGGGTGCGCCGCAGCAGATAGAGGGGCGTCCCGACGAACACGGCAACGAGCGCCATCGCGATCAGTGCGCCGACGACGAACGCGAGCCACCCCACGAGCGGCCGAGTCCGGTCGAGTCCGTAGAAGACGAAGAGGCGACCCAGTTCGAGTCCGACCACCGAACCAGCGATCGCCGCAAGGATCCAGCCAGCGGAGCGGAGCTCCGGACGGTAGCGGGCCACGATGGCAGAGACCGCCAGGACACCCAATGTCGAAGAGATCACGATCCCAACCAGGCGGTTCGACAGGTCGAGCCCACCCGGACCCGACAACAGCGATCCGATCGCGACGGCGGCTGCGAACGGTCCCGCGATTCGGCCGCCTCGACGAATCAGCTCACCGGTGGTGGCGATCTCCGAACGCGATCGCTGCGCAGGGAGCAGAACCACCGACAGCACCAGCGCCGCCACGACGAGCATGATGACGATGCCGTTGCGCACGGCATCGGACCCGAGACCGCGGATCTCGGCCATCGAGGTGAGCGTGCCGGCGTCGTCGAGGACGACCTGCTGGACGGTGGCGCCCGTCGAGAAGCCGAGCAACGGATTCGAACCGTTGTCGAAGGTGGCGCTGCGCCAGTTGTCTTCGATGAGCAGCAGCGCATCCTTCTCGGGGTCGGTCTCGATGATGGCGTCGAATTCGGCCGTGAACTCCTGCGGCGCTGCGTCGAACGTGTCGCTGACCACGTAGGGAGTGACCACGTACGGCCCGTTCTCGGTCCCCAGCACTCGGGGCTGACCGAATTCGATCGACCAGGGCCCGCCGGCACCGCTCAGCGACAAGTGCTCGTCGACGTACTCCACGATCTCGGCGCTGGCAGCTGCCGCCCCGACCCGCAACCCACCCGACGAGTTCTCGAGATCGATGCCGAGGGCTGGACCGAGATCGACGACCGGGATCTCCACGCGCCCTTCCACGCCGTCGTCGAAGAGCGAGACGTACAGATAGCTCTGCTTGCCGGAATGCGCTGCTGCCGGGGTCGAGCAAGGCCCACTGCAACGAACACCGAAGCGGCGACGAGCAAGATCAGCCGTGGCACGAGCGAGCGGAGTTCCAAGCCGATGAGGTGAGAGCCCCGACGGACGGGGCGCTGACTCCGGTTCGACGTCGTGGACCCGAGCGTCGGCGCAGCCCGATGATTCACTGCTGCTCCTGCGGTGCGAGCACGGTGTCGGTCAAGTCGTCCACGATCTGATGAACCCGTGCGGCTCCCATCACCGAATCGAATCCTCGGTGCCTCCCCTCGATGGCCACCACCCGAAGATCCGGCGCCACGGTGATCCAGCGATGCTCGGTCCGGGCCCGCTTGGTGGTGTTCGCCGCGTACAACACGATCGGGACCGCCGTGGGTTCCGGAACGTGATCGAGTGCGGCCAAGGGCATGCCCCAACCAGCGATCGGCTCGGCCTTCGGAAGTGACTCGCCCGCCAGCTCGACGAGCCGACGACCCAGACTCGCCATGTACCTCTCGGCACGACGCCTCAGGGTGGTCGCCAACTCCTCGATCATTGTTCCGATCGCATCCCGACGGAGCAGCGACTTGTACTTCCACCATCGGTTCGACCAGAGGTGGCGGTACTCACCCGGAAACATGGTGTCGATCAGCGCAACAGCGCGAACCTCGACACCGCGGGCAGCGAGCCGCTGGCCGAGGTCGTAGGCCGCGACTCCGCCGATCGACCATCCCCCCACGGCGACGCTCGACGCACCGAGTCGCTCGAGTTCGTCGATGACGGGGTCGATCGAGGCGGCTCCGAGCGCATCAACCGTGGGGAACGCAGCGGCACGTTCAGACACGATCGCGACGGCAACGACGGAGACATCGTCGTCGAACGCGTCAGCGAGCGTCCGGTAGCTCATCACGGTGTCCCAGGCCGGCGTCAGCACGACCGTCGGGCCCGACGTCGACCCGACCCGGAGCGTCACCAGGCTGATGGCCGATGAGACAGCTGACGACACGGCTGTCGCGTCGGCGCCGATACCGAGGTGCGAAGCCAGTGCGGCGGGCGATGGGGCGCGGAGGAGGTCGGCAATCGCGACGTTGCGTCCGATCATCTCGCCGACGGCGGTGACGATCTCGACCGCTGCGAGCGAGTCGCCCCCTTCCGAGAAGAAGTCGGAGTTGCCGTCGAGGTCGTCGCGCTGCAGCGCGCGCTGCCAGATGTCGAGCAACCCGGATGCCCGCGCCGCCGGGGCATCGTCGAGCGCGAGCAGCGCTGCGCTGGCTCGGTCGACTTTGCCGTTGGCCGTTCGCGGGAGTTCGTCGTGGAAGACGACCCGACGCGGTGCCGCACCGGGGCCGACGAGGTCGGACACACGACTGCGAACCTGTGATGCGTCGACAAGGTCTCGATCGCCGACGACATGGGCGACGAGCGCATCGCGACCGTCGATCGTGGCCCTGACGACCACCGCGTCGCGCACTCCGGGCATCCGCAGCAGGTGACCTTCCACCTCTGACGGTTCGATGCGGTACCCACCGACGTTGAGCTGATCGTCGACGCGGCCCAGAAAGAGGAGGTCACCGTGCAGATCCACACGAGCGATGTCGCCGGTGCGGTACCAGCGATGACCGTCGGCGTCGACGAACGAGGAATCAGATCTGCCGGAGAGGTAGCCATTCACCACACCGGGCCCGGCGATCAGCAGCTCCCCCGGAGCGCCTGGCGCCATCGGGCGTTGACGATCATCGGCGATGCGAACCCGGCTTCCGGCGATCGGGCGGCCGATCGGGACCGGATCCTCGCCGGGCGAACAGCGATGCGCGGTGGCCCACACCGTGGCCTCGGTGGGGCCGTACTCGTCGACCAGTTCGGTATTCGGCAGCAACCGGTGGTGCTCAGCAACCACGTCGGGTGCGCAGGCCTCGCCGGCGACGATGGCAACACGCACCCCAGCGAGGTCATCGGGCCGACGCGACAGCAGCGCCCGATAGAGACTCGGGACCATCAGGAGATGGCTGACGTCGCTGGCCGCGATCAGCGCGCCCAATCGGTCGACGTCGTGCACCTCGGCGTCGTCGGGAACCACGATCGAGCCACCCGACATCAGCGGCCAGAAGATGGCGACCATCGAACTGTCGAAGCCGATGCTCGGTGTGAGCAGGAACCTGCTCGGAGCGTCGTCGCCGTAGAAGACGGACCGTGCCGCCGTCGATGCCATGAGATTCGCGTGGGTCACCTCGACACCGGCCGGCTCCCCGGTCGAACCCGACGTGAAGATCACGTAGGCAGGCGATGCTCCGCTCGGGAGCTCGCCTGCACTGAGGCCGACGGCCGGTTCGGTCGCCGTCTTCGATGCGATGTCGAACTGCGTCACGTCGGCGAACAGCGGCGCCGTTGCTGCATCGACCACGACCGCATCCAACGACGCCAGTGCGACCAGCGCGCGGCGGCGATCGGGTGGCGTGGATGGATCGATCGGCACATACGAGGCGCCGGCGAGTTGGACACCCAAGATCGCCTCGATGAGACCGGAGGACCGACCCAGCGACACACCGATTCGCGACGGTGAGTCGACGTGCGACCGGAGCACCGCAGCCAGCCCCCGCGCCCGGGCGAGCAGCTCACCGTACGAGGTCACCGCACCGGATGACTCGACGACGGCTGGCCGATCCGGCTCGCGCCGGGCCCAGTCGACGATCGACGCGAGCACCGTCGGCGGATCGTCGTCGACCGACTCCGGTTGCTCACCGATCAGATCATCGCCGCTCGGGCGGATGTCGCCCACCGTGCGATGGGGACGATGACAGACGGCGTCGATCGCCTCACTGAACCCATCGAGGAGTCCTTGGGCGAGCGATGTATCGAGCACATCGCCGCGATATTCGATGCCGAGGTGCAGATCCTCGCCCCGCTCTTGGACGAAGAACGTGAAGTCGTTCACCGCCGTGCCGGACGGAATGATCCGATGCTCGGCAACGGTGTCACCGAAGCGAACCGGTGCGAGGCGCTCGTAGGCCAGCATGTGCGACGTATCGGGAACCGCCCGACCATCGAGTCGCGCCTGACGAACGATGTCGGCGTACGGATGGGTTCGGTGAGGAAGCGCCCGGGCGACGAGAGCACTCACGTCGACGTCGAGCGAGCGGAGCGTGGCCGACGGATCGACCTCGATCCGCATCGGCAACGTGTTGAGCGCGTACCCGATCAACGGCTCTCCTGACGGATGGTCCTTGGTCGATGCCGTCACGCCCAACTCGACGACACCGTCACGGCTGAAGCCGCTCAACACGATGGCGGCCGCCGTGAGCGCTGCTGCGAACGGTGTACTCGCCGCGGCCACCGACAGCTCACTGGTCGACACCGACGCCGGCCGCTCCAGATACCCGTCGTACCCCTCGTGCTCAGGTGGGGGCAGTTGGACCCCGGCAACGATGTCCTGCGCGTCGGCCCAGAAGTCGGCGCCGGAGACCGCGTGGTCTCTCTGCCATGCGCCGTAGGCGGCATACGACGTCGACAGCTCGGGGAGTTCGCCATCGTGATACGCGGCATCGATCTCGTTCCAGAGGAGGTCGAACGTGCCGGCGTCCACCGAGATGTGATGGAGCCCGATCACGATGTTCCAGGCGCCGGTGTCGTCCGAACCGACGTTGACGCGCACCAGCGGACCGTGATCGAGGTCGAAGGGAACGCGCCGGAGCTGATGGACGACCTCGTCGACAGGTCCGCCGGGAAGTGGGCCGAACGACAGCGCCTCGGTCACGGGCAGTGGGGCTCGCGCCGGCGAATACGACGTGTGCAGCGGTCCATGACGTGCCACGACCACCTCGACAGCACGACGGAGTCGGTCGAGGTCGAGGTCGGCCTCGACCCGATACCAACGTGTGACGTTGTACCGGACGTCGTCGGGGTCCGCCCGGTATTCGAACAGCATCGCCTCCTCCCCCGGTGACAGCGGGGCGGGCTCCGACGGGTCGAGCTCAGCGATCACCGAGAGCCGACGCCCACCAGCGACGTGCTCGTCGACGGCGTCGGCGAACTCGGCCAGGGTGCGGTGCTCGAACACCAGGGCATCGGGGAGTTCGATCGAGAGCTGGCGCTCGGTCGCGGCAACGGTCTCCAGTGCTGCGAGGGAGGCGCCACCGAGATCGAAGAAGTCGTCGTCGATGCCGACCCGATCGACGTGAAGGACCGCCGCCCAGATGGCCGCGACCCGTGCCTGGGTCGGTGTCGCCGGCTCGCGATACGAGGCAGAGCCGAGGTGCGCTGTGGATGGCGCCGGCAGCGACGACACGTCGAGCTTCGTACTCTCGGCAAGCGGCAGCTCACGGACGTGGACGAATGCCGTGGGTATCGCCCGCGCCGGGAGGAGGTCGCGCAAGTGGGCGGCGAGGAGTCGTGCATCGATCTCCGAACCGTCGTTGGTCTGATACCAGGCGGTCAGGACGTGTGGCGGCTTGGGGACGTATCCGATCTCGGAGAGCATGCGCCCGATCTCCGCCTGATCGTCGTCGTCGTCGAGTTCATCGAGTGCCTCGTCGCGGGTCTTGTGGCCCAGGCGGACGTCCCAGCTGTAGGGCTCCGCATAGTTGTGATACCCGCGTTCGGTCTTGTGCACGTGGATTCCGACCGCGTTGACCAGACAGTTGGTCGAGCGGCCCGTGTCGTCGGGACGGACCCACGGCGCTCGCTCGGTGAGGAACTCGTACATCTCGGCCAGCTCGACGTCGACATAGCGGTAATAGTCGACGAACTCCACCTCGGCGAGCACGTCCAGATCGGCCCGTTCGAACAGCGCCTGTTCGGGAAGCAGCTCCGTGACGGCATCGCGGGTGTGGTGATAGGCCCGGCGCGCCTGCAGGACGGTCCGGTCGATGTCGTCGGGCTCGAACCGGTCGGCCTCGAACTGGTGCGGAACGAGCCGCGTCTCGAAGAACTGACCCCGCGACAGACCGGTCACGATCACCGGGATGCCCATCTCATGGGCCCTGGCCGTGGCAAGTGTGTAAATGGTCTTGTAGCAACCGTTGCAGACGTTCGAGAACCGCTCGAGGCTGTCGCGGAAGATTTCGTTCATCGAGTCGGTGGTGGCGAACTCGTGGGTGATCCCCAGGTCGGCAACGCTGCGACGGACGTTCGCCTTGGCGCCTTCGGAGATGAAGCCGTTGTCGAGCGTGAACGCATGCACCCGCCAACCCCGCTCGACGAGCTGATAGAGCGCATACGTCGAGTCCTTCCCGCCGGACAGCAGGTGGATGCAGTCGTATTCGCTCGTGCTGCGACGACGGGCACGCTCGAGTTCGCGATCGAGGTCGACCGGCGTGCGGAACCAGGTCTCGGTCTGCGGGGCCACCACGTCGAACGACCGACACACCGAACAGGTCCCGGCGCCATCGAGATCGACTCCCGGCACATCGGTGCCGAGGCCGCAACGTCCGCATCGTCGGACCCGATCGATCGACGGCGTCCAAACCCGCACGACCGCGCTCGTGACGTCGGGGTGGGCAACGAGCGCCGCCTCGATCTCGCCCGGCTCGAGCCGAACGCCGCCGATCGACAACTGATCGTCGATCCGACCGCCGTACACCAGGGCGTCACCCTCCAGTCGGGCACGGTCACCAGTGCGGTACAAGGGAGCTCCGCCGATCGCGTCGATCGTCACGAACCGTTCGGCGGTCGCCTCGGGGAGGTTCAGGTAGCCCCGCGCCATGCCGGGACGCCGCACATACAACTCGCCCCAGACGCCGATGGGTGTTCGTCGTCGGCACTCGTCGAGCACGTAGACCTCGGCACCCGGCGCCGCCCCGCCGATCGGGACGTCGGATCCGAGATCCCGCTCCGGATCCCACTCGTGGATCATGCAGCCGACCACCGCTTCGGTCGGGCCGTATTCGTTGAAGATCCGGACCTGGCCGGCGCACCGAGCCACCAGTGCCTCGGCGACGGGGCTCCGGAATGCTTCACCCCCCACGATCACCACCTCGAGCGACAGCGGTTCGGTGGCGAGACGGCAGAGGATCTCGAGCTGACTCGGCGTGGCCTTCAGCATCGTGAGACGTCGGTCGGAGGCGATGCGGCCGAGCGCGCTGACGGCGTCGTCGGGGAACACGACGGTGCGCCCTCCCAAGAGTTGGGGCAGGAACAACGAGGTGATCGACAGGTCGAAGCCGAGCGACGAGTAGAGCGGCATCACCACCTGCGCGGTGGGCCGGTAGGCCGCGGCGGCGAACGCAAGGTACTCGGCGAGGCCGCGGTGCGGAATCGGGACGCCTTTGGGTCGCCCGGTCGAGCCGGAGGTGTAGAGCACGTAGGCGATGTCGTCGAGGCCCACGGTGACCCCCGTCGCCCCACCGTCGGGGAGTGCGTCACCACCGTGCCCGATCACTGTGGAGGTCGCGGTGAGGGACGTCACCTGATCGATGTCGTCGACGATCAGCGCCAGTTCTGCGTCGGCAGCGATGGCATCGTGACGAGGCGCCGGATCGTCCGGATCGAGCATCACGAAGGCGGCGCCACTGCGCATCACTCCGTGAACCGCAACGAGCACATCGAAGCTCCGGGGAAGACGGATCCCGACTCTGGAGCCGACCGTGACCCCATGATCGAGCAGGTGCCTCGCCACGGCATCGGCACGCTGATCGAGTTGAGCAGCCGTGAGGGCCGCGTCGTCGTGTTCGGCCACCACATGGTCGGGATGCGAGCGCAGCAGCGAGGCGATCACCTCGTGAACCGGCCGGTCGACGACCGCCCCTGCGCCAGGCGGGTTCAGCAGGTCGATCGCCGAACGGTCGCGTTCCGATGCAATCTCGAAATCGCCAACCTTGCCGGCTGGATCGAGCACGGCCGCCTCGAGCGTCCGACCGAGATGCTCGACGAACGCCCGGTGCGAGCCATCAGCGCTCAAGCCATCGTTCAGGTCGAGCTCGACCGACATGCCCGCGCCGTAGTCGTAGGCATGCACCCGGATCGGATGCGCTGGGTCGACGTGACCTGACCGCGCCCACGTCGTGACCGTCGGGAGGCCGGCGAATTCCCCGTAGGTGACGGTCTGCACGTTGAGGACCGCATCGAATGCGACATCGGGCACCTCGGCATTGCTCGCCAGCCGAACCACACCGAGCAACTGGCGCAGCACCCGCCGGTAGCAGTCGTCGAACGACTCGTCGAGGTCGACGTCGACAGCGAGCGGGAACATCGCCATCAGCGGCCCGATCAGACGTGGTGCCACGGGGCCGGTCCGACGGTGCAGCGGCACGCCGAGCGTGACGACCCGACGACCGTCCAAGCGTGACAGCGTGACGGCCGTCGCGACCGCCAGCCGTGCGAGGGTGGCCATCGACGGGCTGAAAGCCCGGTACCCAGGGTGTGGCGCGAGAAGCGTGACACCGTCGGACAGTTCACGTCGGCTGACTGACGTCGTCCGCGGCCCGCGAGGACCATACGGTGCGATGGGCGTCTCCTCGGGCGACGCCCACGCGACCGCATCAGCGCCTTCGCCACCCGGCGAGTCGGCGGAGACGTAGTCGTAGAACGACATCGACGGTTCGTCGTCGACATCTTCAATCGTCGCAGCTTCCAGGTAGGCACGTGACACCGCATCGAAGACGAGCGACGACGACCACCCGTCGGTGACGACATGGTGCAGATCGAGCCACCAGGTCCACGACTCGTCGCCGTGACGCAGCAAGACCGAGTCGTAACTGCACATCCGGGCATCGATCGGGCGGGAGATCCGTTCGTGGCACCACCGGTCGAGTTCGCCATCCGGGAGCTCGATCACCTCGGTCGACCGCGGGGGCTCGAACAGCACGCGCGCACGGGGCTCGCGACCGGGACGGTCGACGATGACGGTCCGTAACGCATCCGAGGCCCGGACCACCTCGTCGACGGCACTGACGAAGCGAGCCACGTCGATCGCACCGCAGATCCGGTGAATCTTGCCCATGTTCGCGAGCGGTGCCTCCGGTGCCAACCGTTGGCTGGTCCAGATCTGTCGCTGCACGTTGGTCAGCGGGTACTCGCCGACCGCTCGCGGGCGCAACGTGACGGTGTCCTCAGTCACCCGAATCGACAGTCGTCTCGGCCTCGGAGATAGCTGACGATTGCATCGACCGACTCGAAGTGCTCGATGACGACGTCGTTCGGGTCGATCACGATGTCGAGACGCTGCTCGAGCCACTCGACCACCATCATGACCCCGAGCGAATCGACCAGGCCGGTCATCACGAGGTCGGTGCCCGCATCGAGCGGTCCGCCCCCCTGCGCGACGTCGCTCGCGATGAAGCGAACGAGGTCATCGGAAAGGGGGATGGACTGCGGCAGGCTCACGGTTCTGTATCGGTCGGTGTCAACAAGAGGACTCGGGGAATCTACCGGAGCGGCCGGGCCGACGTCACTTCGCGCCCCATGGCGCGGCGCAGCTCAGCCAGCAGCGCTGCGGCCGCAGCGCGGTCGACTTTCCCGACGCCAGTGCGTGGCAGCGAGGCGACGCCCACGATTTCTGCAGGAACCGAATAGCGGGGGAGGCGTTGGCGCAGAACGTCGAGCATCGCCACACGGTCGTCGTCCGGTGGCGCTGGCGCGACGAGGGCAACCAGCCGGTCCTCGTCGCCGCGCTCCACCAGCACGGCGCAGGCCCCGACCCCCGGCAACTCGGTGACCACGGACTCGACCGCCTCCAGTTCGATCCGGAATCCGCGCACCTTGACCTGGTGATCGCTTCGACCCAAGAAGACGAGCGTGCCGTCATCGAGCCGCCGCACCAGGTCACCGGTGCGGTACCACCGGCGAGCGTTCCCCGTCTCGGGGCGCACGCAGACGGATTCGGCGGTGAGCTCGGGACGACGCCAGTAACCGTCCATCATCGTGGCGCTGCTGACGAGCAGTTCGCCCTCCCCCGCGCCATCGAGCGCACGGTCGGCGTCATCGACGAGCAGCACGTCGGTGTCCGCCCATGGCCGGCCGATCGGGACGGCAACGTTGGCCGCCGATTCGTCGACCTGGGCATCGAGATGGTGGAACGTGCACTGATTGACCTCGGCAGGCCCGTAGACGTTGGAGAACCGCGCACGCGGCAACGCCCGTTGGGCCGCTGCCAGCGCGGCGGGAGGAAACGACTCGCCACCGAAGAGCACCCAGCGAAGCGATGTCAGGTCGCGGTCTTCCGGCGCCCCACGGGTGACGAGCTGCGTGATGGCGAACGGAACCGAGTACCACACCGTTGCTCGTTCGCGAGCGACCAGGTCCGACACACTGGCGGGAAACCGGAGGACACCATCGGGCACGACCACGACGGCGGCACCGGCCAGTGGGCCGGCCCACAGCTCGAAGGTCGACTGATCGAAGTGCAACGGGGCGATGTTCGCCAACCGATCGGACGGTGTCAGCCCGTAGGTCGCCACCGCTCGGCTGGCGTACGCAACCGCACTTGCGTGAGTGTGGACGATGCCCTTCGGCTTCCCCGTCGAGCCCGAGGTGTAGACGATGTAGGCCGGCATCGACGGATCGATGTCGGCTGGCGCCGCCGCTGGGCCGTCGGTGTCGGGTGCGACGACGACCGGGCTGAACTCTGCACCGGTGATGCCGCGGAGCTGCTGCTCGTCGGCCGACGAGACGATCGCCGCAACGCCGGCATCGCGGATCACCTCGGCCAGGTAGTCGGGCGGAGCGAACCAGTCGACCGGCACCATGACCGCACCGAGCCGGACGATGGCGTGGGCAGCAACGAACGAGTCAACCGACTTGGGAAGATGAATGGCGACGCGGTCACCCGGCCGCACCCCCTTGGCTGCCAACGCACCGCCGAGCGATGCTGCGCGGTCGCGGTACTCCGACCAGCCGAGCCGCACACGTCCGTCGGTCACCGCCTCGCCATCTGGATCCCTCGAGGCATTGGCGTCGAGGAGCCGGGTCAGCACGTCCGGCAGGCTGGGCATGTCATTGGTCACGCCACCTGGATACCGTGGCAAGTGCCATGTCTGCCAGTCCGGCCACGCTTCCAGAACTCACCGCGAACGGATTCGCCGTCGACACCTCACCCGACCGGTTCGCTGAATTGTCCACGGCGAACGATCTCCTCGGTGATCCTGAGGCGCTTCGTGAGGCAATGGACGACCAGGGATACCTGTTCTTCCGAGGCCTGATCGACCCATCGGTCGTTGGCGCTGCGCGGCATGAAGTGCTACTCAAGTACGCCATTCTCGGCGAGATCGACGACCGCCACCCGATCGACGACGCAATCGCCGGCGATGCAGCGGGCGTCACGGCCGCAAACGTCCGAGCGTTCTCCGAGAGCGTCCGAACGGGCGCCCACTACCTCGCCGTCACCGACGCCCCCGAGGTGGTCACCGTGCACACCGCGCTGCTGGGCGGCGAGGTGAAGTCGTTCGACATGCGTTGGCCACGCTTCGTGCGTCCTGGTGAGGGATGCGGCTTCCACTGCGACGGTCCGTACATGAATCGGGGTACGTCCCGGATCTTCTCCAGCTGGATCCCGCTGGGCCGGGTGAAGCGTCACGAAGGCGCCTTGATGCTGCTCGAGGGCAGCCATCGTTCGGAACGCCTCCACGAGGGCTACCTCCGCGCCGACGCCGACCGGGACGGCCTGACGTGGCTCGACGACGACCCCTCGGTCGTCCTCGACAACTTCGGCACCCGTTGGTTGACCACCGACTTCGAGCCCGGTGACGTCCTGTGTTTCGGGATGCACACGCTCCACGGCGCGCTCGACAACCAATCGCCGACCGGACGGTGTCGGCTGTCGTCGGACAGCCGCTACCAACGGACCGACGAGCCGGCCGATCCCCGCTGGAACGGAGCCCGCTTCGAGGGTCACGGGGGACGGCGCGTCTTCTACCCAGGAATGGGTCGCTGGAACAACGCCGACTTCCAGGACGAATGGAAAGACGTCGACGAGCACGGCCGGCTCGAGCTGCGAGCGGCAACGTGAGCACCGGCACCAACGCCGAACTGGGCCGCCTGACCGAGGCGCTGCTCGATCCGGAGCACCCGACGAAGGCCGAAGCGGCAACGTGGGCGCGCGAGCATCTCGGCCAGCGAGACCGGATCACCGACGACGCCACATCGACATTCGCCGTCGACGACTGGCGTCGGTGTGGCGAGCGCGGCATCTTCGGCCTGCTCGTCCCGACCGAGCTCGGCGGCACCGGCGCCGACCTCGCAACGACGCTTCTCACACTCGAGGGGCTCGGGCAGGGCTGCACCGACAACGGTCTGACCTTCGCCGCGGCGAGCCAAATGCTCAGCACCCAGGTCGCACTGGTCCGTTTCGGGACGCCAGACCAGCAGCAGCGATGGCTCCCGGGCCTCCTCGCGGGAACGACCATCGCTGCGTTGGCGATGACCGAACCACAGACCGGCTCCGACGCGTTCGCCCTCGAGGCCAGAGCGGAACGGCGTGACAATGGCGACTACGTGTTGAACGGCCACAAGGCCTACATCACCTTCGGCCCGATCTGTGACATGGTCGTCGTGTTCGCGTCCACGCGACCGGAGGCCGGCAGCTGGGGAATCTCGGCCTTCCTCGTCGATACCACGATCGAGGGGGTCAGTCGGACGGATGTACGCTCGAAGATGGGGATGCGCACGACACCGTTCGGCGACCTCCGATTCGATGACGTCGTGGTGCCGGCCGGCGCGCTGCTCGGTCGCGAAGGCGCAGGAGCACGGATCTTCGGGGCGATTCTCGACGTCGAACGCAGCTACGTGTTCGCACCGCAGGTCGGCGCAATGCAGCGCCAACTCGACGAAGCGATCGCCTACGCCAGACAGCGGATGCAGGGCGGCCACCCGATCGGCCACTACCAAGCCGTTTCGCATCGGATCGTCGCCATGAAGGAGCGTCACGAACGCGCCCGCTTCTACCTCTACCGGGCGGCCATGGCCGAGGTGACGGGCCGCGACGTGACCATGTACGCATCGCTGGCCAAACTCGTCGCGGGGGAGGTCGGCATCGAATCGGCACTCGATGCCACGGTCGTCCAGGGCGCTCGCGGGTACCTGACCGAGTTCGAGATCGAGCGAAGCCTTCGTGACGCCGTCGGCGGCCTCACCTACTCGGGCACCGCCGACGTGATGCGCAACGTCATCGCACGCCACCTCGGGCTGGGGTGAGCGCCGAGACCTCACTGCCGATGTTCCATCGATTGGCGACCGTCACGGCGTCATCGACCAACACAGCATGAACGGTGTCCGGCGGCGGGATCCCCGCTGCCAGTGGGGTCTGCTCGTGCAGCACGATCCGCGCCCCCGGCGACAGCCGTGTCAGGAGGTCCGGGACCACCCGTGAGGCAACTCCCATCGGGAGGAACAAGACCACCACGGTGACCTCGGAGAGGTCGACCTCCGCGGCATCCCCGTTGACGATGCTGACCCGATCCGCCACACCAGCGGCGGCGGCTCGTTCGACGGCGACGGCGCACAGCTCCGACGACTGTTCGACACCGATCGAACGGCACCCACGAGCCGTTGTGGCAGCCAGGACGAAGCGACCGTCCCCGCTGCCGAAATCGAACACGACATCGTCGTCGCCGACCGAGGCCACGTCGAGCAACGCCTCGATCAGACTGCGAGGAGTGACCAGGAACGGTTCGAGCGCCGAGTGGTCGCCCGACCGCAGTCCGAGCCGTTCGGCGACCAGACGAATCGGTCGGACGATCGAGTAGCCCCACCACAACCGAGTGGGCAACGCAACGGTGTCCCAATCGGCAGGCCGGGGACCGAACACCCGCTGCAGTCGACCACGACGAGGTTGCCGCCAACGCAGCTCCACCACCGTGCTCACCTCGCCATCACGGGTGAGCACCTGCGAGTCGGCGGTTCGCAACAACGACTCGAGCGCACCGCCGGTCCACGACCAACTGCTCCGGAATCCGGCGCCGTGCAGCGCCGCGGCCGCCAGCGGTGCGGCAGCAGGCTCCACATCGATCCGGACCGTGTGTCGCTGATCGGACACCGACGTGGCGGCGACGGGCACCCGAGCATCACCGAGCGTCGCCACGAGCTGATCACGTTCCTCTTGATTGCGCGCACGAATCCGATGACAGGCCGCGTGCACCGCCGCCGCCACTCTTGCTCGATCGTCGTCGCTCCCACCGGTGGCCGCTTGTCGGTCCGCCCACGAGGAGAGACGATCCTGGTGGATCGCCTCGACCAGCTCCGATCGGAGTTCCGGAGTGTCGGGGCCGATGATCACGAGCGCCGCCGATTCAATGCGCCGCAACGGTCTCGAGTTGCTTTCGCAGCATCTCCGAAGCGGGTCGGAGGAACCCGGGGTTCAGATACGACGAGCGGGGCCCCGCGAAGCGGAACGGGACCGAGATGTTGGCTTCGACCGCTTCCATCTCGTGCGCCCAGAACGACGGGATGAGGAGCGCTTCGCCGGGATGGAGTTCGCCGACGAAGCGCTGCGATCGCTCCAACCTCGGGAACTCGGATGGCGATGCGTCGTCGGAGCGGCCGGGGAGATCCGACCAGCGCCCCGACCCGCGCAGCGGCAGACGGAACGACAGGTTGGTCCGATCGGTAGGCCGGTACATGGCGACCCGTTTCGTCCCGTGGGTCTGGAAGAGCAGGCCGGGCCACGCATCGTGGTGCAACGGGGTCGTTGCCCCAGGTGAGCCCACCCAGATGCCGCTGAACCGTGGTTCGGTGGCCGTGTGGGTGCGCTGGCGCACCGCGTGGTCGAACCGATCGAGCATCGCCGCAGCCTGGCCGTCGAGCGATCCGATTCCGAACAACTGGTACACGACCGTGCCGGGCTCGACCCCGTCGTGGAACATCATCTGGAGGAACTCGCGCACAGGCATCTGCTGCTCGCCGACAACGCTCGTGTCATAACCCCCGCTGTAGAGGAAGTACGGCGCGGCGCCGTCGAACGACGTGACCGTGATCGTCTGATCACCGGCGGCGCGCTCGAGATCTGCTGGGGTGGCGACGTCGGCGATGTCGAGCGCGCCGAGCAGCCCTTCGATGATGACGGGCTGGCCGGCCCGGAGCACGGCGTCGAGGTCGATCGAGTCAGCTTGCACGCGTTCGATCTCGACTCGCCGGCCGCGCCGCCGAGCGCCCGTCACCCTCGTCACGAGGTGATGGACGAACCAGATGGGTGTCAGCACAGCGAGCAGGCAGAGCAACCCAGCGGCGAGCACTGCGGCACGAGCCCGCCTCACCTGCCGACCTCCGGAGCCGCCGGGTCGGTGCCGATCGAGGTGATCTCGACGGCGACTTCGTACATACCCCAGCACAAGTAGTCGTAGGTCACGTGGTACTCCTCGCAGAACTCCTGGAAGGCCCTGAACTCGTGCTGCTTCCAGTTGGGATAGTTGAAGTACTCGTTGAAGACGATGATCGAGCCAGGCCGCATTCGGGGGGCGAGACCCTGCAGGATCGTCCGGGCCGAGCTGTAGATGTCGGAATCGATGTGGACGAACGAGACGTCGCCCGGGTGTTCAGTGAGGAACGGGTCGAGGGTGTCGTCGAACCAGCCGACGTGGAGTTCGACGTTCGGCTCGACGTTCGGAATCCCTTCGCCGCCGAACCCACCTCGATCGACGGTCCAACCCGTCCACGGTTCCGGCAACCCTTCGAACGAGTCGAAGCCGTGCACGGTCACGTTCGGGCGTCGCCGCGCGATGTGGTTGATCGACCGACCGCTTCGAACCCCGAATTCGAAATGGAGCCCGTCGGAGGTCGCGTGGAGCAGCGCGTCGTTCAACACCTCGATGTCGTCGCGTTTGACCATGGCATCCGACATGTTCGACGTGATGTAGTCGGCGGTCTCGTCGAGCGCGCGCTGCAGCAGTGCGTGGTGGGGGTGCCAGCGATTCGAGTAGTACCAACGTCCGTAGTACGCCGTGCTCGCGCTGCTGACGACCCCGCTGATCGCTCGTTTCGTTGAGAACTCGAGTCGCTGAACGGCAGTGGACAGCGACCTCGCGAGCATTCGTCGGAGCGTAGCGGCCAGACCGCGCAGCTTGCCCGCCCGTCAATCAGCGTTCGAGGAGCTCGTTGCGGACGATCTCGGTGTCGGGTGGATTCAACGGGCGATTGGTCTTGGCCCGGACCGTCACCTTGCCGGTGGGGAGTTGCGCGGCGGTGTCGGTTCGTGGGTCTCGATGTCACGAAGGAACACCACACCGGAAGGAATTCGGCGCGGCGCGTCGACCGGCGCGGCGCGTCGACCGGCGCGACTCCCTCAGATCTCGACGAGAGTCCCGACTTCGAACACGCGGTCGACGGGCAGCGAGAAGAATCGGGTGGCGCTGCCGGCGCTGCGGTTCATCGCCACGAACAGCCGCTCGCGCGCCGGGTGCATACCCGGCGCCTTCGTCGCCGACACCGACTCTCGCCCGATGAAGTACGTCACCTGCTCCGGATCGAACTCCTGTCCCGGGAGTTGCAGCATCGCCAATGCGCTCGGAACGTCGGGATCGTCGAGATAGCCGAAGCGGAGCGTCACCTGCTGGATCCCGGAGCCGACCTTGCGTGCGCTGAGTCGCTGATCCTCAGAAACCCGCGGGATGTCATCGGTTTCGACCGAGACCATGAGCGTCAACTGGTGCAACACGTGGTTGTGCATGATGTTCGCAATCAGTGCAGGTGGAGCGGCACCGGCGTCCTTGAACATGTACACGGCGATCCCGGGGACACGGGCAGCGTCCGCGACGATCGCCTCGTGGACGACGACCTCGATCGGCCGTTCACCCCGATGAATCCGAGCAGCGACCAACTGGCGACCCCTGCGCCACGTGGTCATCAACAGCACCAGGATCAGACCGACCAGCAGTGGGAACCATCCACCCGAGGCGATCTTCACGACATTGGCAGAGAAGAACGCAATGTCGACCACGAGCAATGGCGCGCAGACGGCGAGCGCGCGGCCGAGCGACCAGGCCCATCGCTCCCGGGCGACGCGGAAGAACAACAGCGTCGTGATCAGCATCGTCATCGTGACCGCGATGCCGTAGGCCGACGCAAGGTTGCTCGACGTTCGAAAGCCCACGACGAGACCAACACACCCGATCATGAGCAACCAGTTGACGACCGGGACGTAGATCTGGCCGACGTGGTGTGGCGAGGTGTGGGTGATCCGCATGCGGGGGAGATAGTCGAGCTGGACCGCCTGCGCAGTGAGCGAGAACGCTCCGGAGATCAACGCCTGCGATGCGATGACGGTCGCACACGTCGCGAGGACTGCCAATGGCAGGATCGCCCACGACGGAGCCAGGCGGTAGAACGGGCTCTCGACGGCCCCGGGATCGGCAACGACGAGCGCTGCCTGCCCGAAGTAGTTGAGCAGCAGTGCGGGAAGCACCAGGACGTACCAGCTGAACTGGATTGGCCGGCGACCGAAGTGGCCCATGTCGGCGTAGAGCGCCTCGCCGCCCGTCACCACCAGAAAGATCGAACCGAGTGCCACGAATGCGTTCGCAGGCTGGTTGACGAAGAACTCGACCGCATACGTCGGCGAGACCGCTCGGACCACCCCGGGGTGCTGCACCACCTGGTTCAGGCCGAGCAGACCCAGCGTGCCGAACCACACGAGCATCACCGGCCCGAACACCGCCGAGATCCGCGCCGTGCCGTGGCGTTGCACAGCAAACAACCCGACGAGGATGACGATCGAGATCGGAATCACGAAATGCTCGAACGCGGTGCTGGCCACCTCGAAGCCTTCGACGGCGCTCAGCACCGAGATCGCCGGGGTGATCAACCCATCGCCGTAGAGCAGCGCCGTCCCGAACACGCCGAGCGTCACCGCAGCCGCCAAGAGCCCCTTCGCATTTCCCTTGGACGGAGCGACGAGGGCGGTCAACGCGAGGATGCCACCCTCGCCGTGGTTGTCGGCCCGCATGACCAGCGACAGGTACTTGATCGAGATGACGATGATCAGGGCCCAGAAGACGACCGATGCAACGCCATACGCGCTCTGCGTCGTCGCATCGAGCCCGGCGTGGTCGAAGGTCTCTCGGATCGCATAGATCGGGCTCGTCCCGATGTCGCCGTACACGATGCCAAGAGCGCCGAAGGCGAGGGCACCGGTTCCACCACGGGTCACTCGAGCTGTGTCGGCAGTGCTCATGTGTGTCCACTCGCTCCGGCGTCAGCTCGTCGAGCGGCGCATCCGCCCGCCAGTGAATCAGCGATCGAGCAGTTTGGCGCGAACGATCTCGGCTTCGGGGGAGCTGAGCGGACGATTGGTCTTCACTCGCACCCTCACGGTGTCGGGTGACGAATCCTGCTCGTCGGGTTCCTGGGTTTCGATGTCGCGGATAAACACCACACCGGTGAGCCCGACATCATTGGAGGCGTCGCTCAGGCGTTCGACGGCGCTGTTCTCGTCGGCAGCGGCCCATTCCGCGAGCGGCACCTCGATGTCGCTGACGGCGGGGAGCTGCGACAGGTTGGCGACCGACTCGACCGAATGATGCCCAGCGTGCCACGTTGCGCCGTCGGGCGTCCGGAGCCGCACCGAGGCGCTCCCGATCAGATCGACGATGCCGCGCACCTCCGTGCCACCCACCCGCATCACCACGTCGTCGCCGACGGCGTAGCGGTCCTCGAGCAAAGCCCTGGTTCCGGCGAGGAAGTCCTTCACCAGATCCTGGCCACTGAGCGCGAGCGCCAACCCGATGAATCCGGCGCTGGAGATCGCGAATGCGAGGCTGACCCCCATCAATTCGATTGCACCGAAGGTGGCGAACGTGAAGATCAGCACCGTGACGAAGCGACCGATCATCTTCGCGACAGAGTCGGCCCGCTGACGCTTGCGGGTGTCGGCCAGGCCTTGGTCGCCGAGGCGGTCGAGACGTACCCGCCACGAGCCCTCGGACCGTTGCGCCCGCCGCACGGCGCGGCGCGTGAGCGTTCGGATGACGGTGCGCGCAAGCCAGGACGCGACGATGGCGATCGGCAGCAGCACGAGAGCTTCTGAGACGGAGGTGAACCAGGACAACATCGAGTGACTTCTTTCGCCGGCGTGATGCCGAAACATTACGGTTGTGTTACAGCGACATCGTGCCAGCCCGAAGTGCGCCGACCTCGGCAGATGTCGGATTTCTCACGTGACATCGCTCACGTCGACCCTGACCGAAGCGACCGGCAGCGGTGTACCGTGCGGTTCGTGTCGTCTTCCCGGCGTGTCGATCGCCCTGTCCTCGGTTGGCGCGAGTGGGTGAGCCTTCCCTGCTGGGACATCGCCCACCTCAAGGCCAAGATCGACACGGGTGCCCGCACCTCGTCACTCCACGCCTTCAACCTCGAGTGGTTCGATCGTGATGGCAGCCCGTGGGTACGTTTCGAGATCCATCCGTGGCAACGCTCGACAGCAGACGCCGTCGTCGCCGAAGCTGAGGTCGCCTCGACGCGTGACGTGCGCAGCTCGTCGGGCGAGATCGGCCACCGACCCGTCGTGCGAGTACCGATGACGATCGCGGGCACGGTCGTCGATGCCGAGATCACGCTCACGCGCCGCGACGAGATGGGGTTCCGCATGCTGGTCGGTCGCGAAGCGATACGTCGCCGGTTCCTGGTCGACCCGGGCGTGTCCTACCTCGGCGGGCGGCCGCCCAAAGACGTTCGGATGCGGAATCGGACGCGAACATGAGCGTTCCACGGCGTGCGTCGTTCAAGATCGGCGAGCTGGACGTAGCGGCCGGGCGTTCCGCGACCGGCGAGCTCCCGATCGCCCGACTGGTCACCGGTACGCGAATCTCGTTGCCTCTCCAGGTCGTCCACGGGCGCCACGACGGCCGCACGGTCTGGCTCAGCGCAGCGGTTCACGGCGACGAGATCAACGGCGTCGAGATCATTCGCCGGGTGACACGCAGCCTCGACCCACGTTCGATGGCCGGCACGGTGATCGCCGTGCCGATCGTGAACGTCCACGGATTCCTGAACGGCGATCGCTACCTCCCCGACCGTCGCGACCTCAACCGGTCGTTCCCCGGATCGCCCACCGGGTCGCTCGCCGCCCGAATCGCCAACCTGTTCATGACCGAGATCGTCAGCCGGTGCGACGTCGGCATCGACCTGCACACCGGTTCCGATCACCGTACGAACCTGCCGCAGATCCGCGCCGACCTCGACGACCCCCAAACCCGAAAGCTCGCCGAGGCGTTCGGCGCGCCGCTCATGCTCCACGCAAAGATTCGCGATGGCTCACTGCGCGGCGCAGCGACCGAGCGGGGAGCGACCGTCCTGCTGTTCGAAGGCGGTGAGGCACTGCGCTTCGACGACGATGCGCTCACCGCCGGCGTCGACGGAATCCGCCGAGTGCTCACCGAACTGGCAGTGATCGAACCCGACACCACCGAGCCGCGCCCGATGCCCGTCGAGAGCCGGAGCAGCACCTGGGTGCGCGCCCGGCGCAGCGGAATCGCACTGCTCGACGCCGAACTCGGTGAGGTCGTCCAACGCGGGCAGTTGCTCGGTGTCATCCACGACTCGGTCGGCAACCGCCTCGCCCGTGTCACCGCTCCGGGGCCCGGCATCGTCATCGGGCGCGTCCAGCAGCCACTCGTCAACCAGGGCGATGCGCTTGTCCACCTCGCCGGAGTGAGCGACGAGACCGCATCGACGCTCGGCCGATTCGTTTCCACCCACAGTCAGGATCACCCATGAAGCTCGCCATCCTCTCCCGCGCCCCGCGGTCGTACAGCACCCAACGTCTGAAGCTCGCCGCACTCGAGCGGGGCCACGACTGCAAGGTGCTCAACACGCTGCGCTTCGCGATCGACCTGTCGAGCTCCGAGCCAGACCTGCAGTTCCGCGGCCGACACCTGTCCGACTACGACGCCATCCTGCCGCGTATCGGCGCCTCGATCACGTACTTCGGTTCAGCGGTCGTGCGCCAATTCGAACAGATGGACGTCTACACCCCGATCACCGCGAACGGCATCACCAACTCCCGCGACAAGCTCCGGGCGATCCAGATCCTGTCGCGCCACGACATCGGCATGCCGAAGACGGCGTTCGTCCGCAACCGCCAAGACGTGCTCCCGGCGATCGACCGAGTCGGCGGGGCTCCCGTCGTGATCAAACTGCTGGAAGGCACTCAGGGAATCGGCGTGATCCTCGCGCCCGACCGAAAAGTCGCAGAAGCGATCATCGAGACCCTGCACAACACGAAGCAGAACGTTCTGATCCAGGAGTTCATCGCCGAGAGCAAAGGACGCGACATACGTGCGCTCGTGATCGGCGATCGTGTAGTGGCAGCGATGCGCCGCACCGCCCAGGGTGACGAGTTCCGCTCCAACGTGCACCGTGGCGGCTTGGTCGAAGCGGTGTCACTCGACCACGCCTACGAACGCACGGCCGTTCGTGCGGCGCAGATCATGGGCTTGCGGGTCGCCGGCGTCGACATGCTCGAGGGCAACGACGGACCGATGGTGATGGAGGTCAACTCGTCGCCGGGCCTCGAAGGCATCGAGCGGGCGACCGAACTCGACGTGGCCGGCGCGATCATCGACCATGTCGCCAACCAGGTTGCGTTCCCCGAACTCGACGTCCGCCAACGCCTGACGGTCAGCACCGGTTACGGCGTCGCCGAACTGTTGGTGCGCGAGGACGGCGAGTTCGTCGGCAAGTCGATCGGCGAGTCGGGTCTTCGCGATCGAGACATCTCGGTGCTCACGCTGCACCGCGACACCGATGTGATCCCGAACCCACGCGACACGCGCAAGCTCGAGGCGAACGACCGACTGCTGTGCTTCGGCAACCTCGAGGAGATGCGCGACATGATCCCGGCACGACGCCGCCGACGCGCCAGGGTCCGCAAGCTGCCCGAGCACCCGCTGCCCGAGCCCGAGTGACCTCCGACGCCTGACACAGCGGCTCGGCGCGACGGCGACGCGTCGGGAACTACGGTTCGATCGTGGCGCCCGACCTCGACGACATCCGTGCCGCCCGTCAGGTGATCGCCGATGTCGTCAAACGCACTCCGGTGATCAGCTCGCTCACGCTGTCGAGCGACATCGGTGGCAACGTCGTGCTCAAGGCGGAGAACCTGCAGCGAACCGGGGCGTTCAAGATCCGCGGGGCCACCAACAAGGTCGCGTCACTGGGTGACCGCGCCGCGCACGGGGTGACCACCGGCAGCGCAGGCAACCATGCCCAGGCGCTTGCGTTCGCCGCTCGCCATTTCGGTGTGCCGTGCGAGATCTTCGTTCCGGTCGGAGCCGCGATCACGAAGATCGATGCCTGCCGGGCACTCGGGGCGACCGTCGTCGAGCGCGGTGCAGCCCTCGCCGAGGCCGTCGCCGCGGCGAAGGAGCGCGCCCACGCAACCGGGATGACGTTCTGCGCTCCGTTCGACGACGCAGCGGTGGTTGCGGGACAGGGCACGCTCGGGTTGGAGATCGTCGAGGACATCGATGATCTCGCGAGCGTGATCGTGCCGCTCGGCGGTGGCGGCTTGATCGGCGGCACCGCCATTGCGGTCAAGTCGCTGCGTCCCGATGTCCGGGTCATCGGCGTGCAGGCTGCCGTGTGCGCCCCCTACGCGGGCGGCACACCGGCCGACGGGCCGGTGATCACCCTCGCAGACGGCATCGCCGTCAAGTACCCGGGCGAACTCACGGGCCCGCTGGTCGAACGGTGGGTCGACGAGGTGGTCACCGTCGACGAGGACGCGATCGCCGATGCCATGGTGCTGTTGATGGATCGGGCGAAGCTCTACGTCGAGGGAGCCGGCGCCGTCGGCGTCGCGGCGTTGCTCTCCGCAGCGGTACGTCCGTCCACGAGCGGCTCGACGTGCGTCGTGTTGTCCGGCGGCAATGTCGACCTCGGCGTGGTGCCGAGCCTGATCCGCCGCAACGAGAACAGCGCCGGCCGCCGTCTGTCCGTCGTCGCCCGCATCGACGACCGCCCGGGCTCACTTGCCCACCTCCTCGCCGTGTTCGCCGATGGCGGCGCCGATCTGATCGAGGTGCAGCACGTACGAGAAGGACTCGAACTGCACGTTCGCGAAACTGGAATTCACGCGACGTTCGCGGTCCGCAGCGCTGACCAGGCAGCAGCCCTGATCGCCGCTGCGCGAGCGGCCGGATACGAAGTCAGGACCAGCAGCTGGTGATCCGCCGGGCGCCCGAGGCGGCGCCACGTCTCATGCACGGATGATCGACGAACCGTGGCTCGATTGAACGTTGTGCTGTGCAGCGCTCAACGCATCGACGATTGCGGCGAGCTTCCGCTGGGCATCATCGACACTCGGTGCATCGCACGTCAGCCGGAACGCCGCCGGCGACGAGTGTGGCCACGAAGTCGACGAGGCGCACACCGTCGACCTCGAGGTCGTAGAACTGGTCGCGGAGCAGGATGGTGTGGGTGTCTCCGGGCGCGACATACGACGCCACAGGAACCCCCTTCGCTTCGATGTCGGCCTCGGTCTGATCGATGAACGACACCAAATCGTCCATTTGCACGCCGGCGAGCGCGACGAATCCGGCCTGCACCCGATCGAACGCGTAGTCGAAACGAGCGAATGTGATCTCCGGGTGCCGCATGCCTGCCTGAACGTAGAGACCCGGCAGGCTCCACTCCTCGGGAGTCAGGCCCTCGTTCACCGGCCAGTCGGGCACGTTCTCGAGCACACCCCACAACCCGCCGATTCCCGCGTTGAGCGCCGGCACGTCGGGGTACGCCGCTGAGCTGTCGCCGAGCGTCACGATCTCGGTGTCGGGCAATTCGTCGGCGGCGAGCCCGGCGAACGCCGGCGTCGGGATCGAACCAGCGCTGGCACCCGCCACCACGAGCTGCTCGACGTCGGGATAGTTCGCCAGCACGGTGTCGAGGCCCTTGCGGGCGTTGGTGAACCCGTTGTGGTCGATGGTCACGGTGTCGGAGTACTCGGTGACTCGATTGCCGAGGTGCACATCGCCAGTGCAGTATGGGACGTACACGACCGAGTGCCCCGCCAGGGGATTCTCGGGGTTGGTCTCGTCGAAAATGCCGCCGAAGTCGGGGGCTTCGCCGATCGTGATGCTGCGCTCGAACAACCTGCTCTCGGGTCCGCACGTCTCGGCGCTGAAGCAGGCTCCACCACCCTGGAAGAAGAGCACCACCTTGGTCGGGTCCCCCTGGCGTTCCCAGACTTCGAACTCGCTCCCGTCGGAGCAACGGCAGTCGTCGCCACCGGGGATCGCCGTCCAATCGCCCACCGTCGAGCCGGCGACCTCCGTCGTCGGTGCGGCCTCCACAGTCGTCGGGACCACGGTGGTCGCGGTGGTCGCAGGATCGGTGGGCGACGCCGCGTCGTCGCCCGAACTGCTGCACGCAGCGGCGACGACCGCAACAACGAGGACGAGGACGAACAGCCTGGTGTTCACGACGGCAGCCTCACCCAACACTCGACCCGCCGCGCAATCGCAGCCCGCCGTCACACCACCCGGAATGCGGCGTCGAGGCGCGGGCGTGGCGAGCCGACCACGCCGACCACACCGTCGTCGACGAGCTTGACCAGGTGAGCGAGCACACTGCGACGGGCGGGCTTGAACAGCTCCCGGCGTACGTCGGCGTAGAGCATCTCGACGATCGCCGGGATCGTGTCGAGTCCGGCCCGGACCGCATCGAGCACTTGGCGTTCGCGCTGGAGCCGGTGATCGATCAGCTCCGACACGAACCTCGATGGGTCGGGGATCGGCGGCCCGTGAGTGGGGATCGCCACGTCGTCGCGCCGTCCGGCCACGAAGCGCAGCGAATCGAGGTAGGCCCCCATGTCTCCGTCGGGCGGCGACACCACCGTGGTGCTCCACCCCATCACGTGGTCGCCCGTGAAGATCGTTCGCGTCGTGCCGTCGTCGAGCGTGAAGCAGGTGTGGTTCGAGGTGTGGCCGGGGGTGTGCAGCGCGGTCATCGTCCACCCGTCGCCAGACGTAACGACGTCGCCGGTGCCGACCGCCACGTCGGGTCGGAACGCACGATCGGTCGACTCCTCCATGACCGGTTCATTGCTGACCGCATCGGCACCGGTCGGGTCGGCCCCGGCGCGACGTTCGGCGGCCTCGTGCTCCTCTGCGGCCAGCACCTCCGGCGGGTCGTCGCCGATGTCCCACGTGTCTTCGCCATGCGGGCCGAACGCGAACGTCGAGGCTCCAGTCTCCGCGGCGAGCCATGCTGCCAGCGGTGAGTGATCGGCATGGCAGTGCGTGATCAGGATCGCGCGGACGGTGCAGCCGACGAGCGCCACCGCGAGCGCATCGCGGTGTGCGTCGAGACGCGGACCGGGGTCGATCACCACCACGTCGCCCTGTCCGGTTGCATTTCCACCGACGATGTACGTGCCGGTGCCGTGGTAGGTGAACTTCGACGGGTTCTCGGCGATCACTCGCCGCACGAGCGGGGCCACGGGCGCCGACACCCCGTACGCGAATGCATTGCGGTCGAGCGTCAGGAACTGCACGGCGCCCACTTCAGCGCGTCGAGGCGACCCACAGGTCGTCCGTGGCCGAGCACCGGAACGGCGACGTCATCGACGGTGCGCTCCGCGATGGCGTCGACGTCGACGCCCATCGAGCGCAGCGACTCGGCGACAACGGCCTGCCGGGCGGCCTCGCTGCCGTCGGCGACCTTGAACGCAAGCGCTCGCCCATCGGGCAGCCCTGCGGCCATCACGCCGGCCGCACCCTCCTTGGCAATCAGCGTTGGCACCGACTGCATCCACAGCGTGACATCGCGCGTCGGTCCGCCGACCAACACCGGGTGCGTCGTCATCGCCCGAGCGATCGCGGAGCCGGGCGCAGCCAACGATGCGAACGCGGCTGCGAGATCGCGCAGCGACAACGCGTGCGTCGGCGCACCGCAGCCGTCGACGCCGGTGTGGTGCACGACGGCGCCGAGCGATGCGATGCCCGCGGTGATCGCCAACTGCACGGCGTGATCCTGATCGAGGTAGTCGGCGGTCGACCAACCGTTCACCCGGCAGGTTGCGAGCATTGCGGCGTGCTTCCCCGAACAGTTCTGCTGGAGGGGCGACGGTTCGACGCCGGCGGCCCGCGCGGCGGAGCGTGCCACGGCCCCGCTCGGGCGGGCCGGGGTGTTGGCGAGGTCGGACTCGTCGAGCCCGTACCGCGCGAGGATCGATCGGACAGCGTCGAGGTGCAGGGGGGATCCGTCGTGGCTCGCACAGGCAACGGCCAGCTGCGCGTCGTCGAGTTCGAGACCGGCGGCAATCAACCCGTGCGCCTGCATCGGCTTGAGACACGACCGCGGATAGATGACCAGGTCGGGATCGCCAATCGTTGCGCTGGGTGCTCCGGTCGCATCGATCGCCACGCCGGCGCCGTGGTGAATCGACTCCTCGAGGCCGGTGCGAGTCGCGACCGCGATCGGGGCCAGCCTCCCGTCGAAACGGGTCATGCGGGATCCGGAGTCGGCGTCCCGGGGTCAGGCGGAGCGTTCGGATCGCCAGATGATCGTGCCGATCGTGGCTCCGGTACTGCGGTGAGATGGCTGTCCACCACGTCGTAGCGATTTCCCCATTCGCTGGCGAGCGCCTGGACCATCGCCGCAGCCGGCAGCGCGAGCAATGCACCCACGAAGCCGAGGAGCGCCGCGCCACCGAGCGCTGCCCCGAACGCGACGGCTGGGTGGAGCTCCATGGTTCGAGCGGTGATGCGCGGCGCGAAGAAGTAGTTCTCGATCTGCTGGTAGACGACGATGAACCCGATCACGATCGCCGCGTTGAGCGGCGAGTCGAGCAGCGTCAACAGCACGGGCAGGATCCCGGCGAGGTACGTCCCGACGACCGGTAGGAACTGGCTGACCAGACCGACCCACAACGCGAGGGCGATCGGCGCCGGCGTGCCGATCGACTGGAACACGATCCAGTGGAAGAACGCCGAGAGGAGCGCGAGAAGTGCCCGCGAGTACAGATAGCCACCGGTCTTGGTGATGGCGAGCTCCCAGGCCCTGAGTACTTGGGCCTGCCGGGCAGGGTTCAGTCGCGAACAGATCCCGCGTCGCATGCGCGGACCGTCGGCCACCAGGTAGTAGGTGAACAGCAGCACCGACAACGCCTGGAAGATCACCCCGACGACGGCCAGCGACAATCGCACCGCCTCGTCGCTCTGCGACTGGATGAACTCCTGGACGCGGCCGTCCGGGTCGTTGAACTCGTCGATCACGTCCTGCGGATCGATGTTGGAACCGAAGTTGTCGTTGAGGAAGTTGACGGTGTCGGTGATGTACGCATCGGACTCCGACAGCAGGTCGGCGACCTGGGTGCCGACGAGCGTGCCCACCGCTCCGGCGAAGATCAGGAACGCCGCGAGCACGCCCAGCAGGATCATGATCGTCGCTCGCCCGCGTCGCCAGCCACGTGCAGCCAGACGGTTGACCCCGGGCTCGATCGCCAACGAGAGGAACACCGAGACGAGCAAGAGCACGAACAGCGACGACAGGCGGTGGAACACGTGGCGGGTGGTGAACGTCAACAGGTAGCCGACCCAGAACACGACAATCGCCGGAATCACCCACCGTGGAAGCATGCGATCGGTCACTCGGCGTTCCAGCGGACGACCCGAACTGTCGAGCGGCCGACCCGTCCCGCGATCCGACGCGACCCGGTCCGCGGGCACGGCGTCGGGGTCGGGTGGCATTTCTTCGGGCACGTCCGGATGGTACTCACGGTGCCGTGACACGATGGGCCAATGGTGCTCGACGTGCGTGCGTGGCTCGGCGAACAGGTCAGGACCCGAGTGGTCGGACCGGATGCTCCGACCCGCCATGCCGAGCTGTTCGACACCGATGAGCCGGGATGGTTCACCGACGATGCTCCGATTCGCCGGGTCCACGCCGACGCCTCGATGTTCGTCGGTGGGCTCCGGGCGCTGCTGTTCCAGTCGCTCCACCCGCTGGCGATGGCCGGTGTTGCGCAGCACTCGGACTACCGCCACGACCCATGGGGACGACTGCAGCGAACCGCCGACTTCCTCGCCGCCACCACGTTCGGGCCGGCAACGCAGGCCCAACGCGCCGTCGATCGCGTCCACCGTGTGCATCGCCACGTCGTCGGAGTTGCCACCGATGGCGAGCCGTACTCGGCCAACGACCCGCACCTGCTCGAGTGGGTGCACATCGCCGAACTCGACAGCTTCCTCGCCGCCCACGATCGCTACGGCGACCAACCCTTGGTGGGCGCCGACCGCGATCGCTACGTCGCCGAGGCGGCCGTGGTCGCACGAGCCCTCGGGGTCACCGACCCGCCCCAGACCGAGGCGCAGCTGCGCAGCCGGTTGGCTGCGTTCCGGCCGGAGCTGCGCGGCACGACCGAAGCCCGCGCTGCCGCGCGCTACCTGCTCCTGCAGCCACCGTTGCCGCTTGCCGCTCGGGCGCCCTACGCCCTGATCGCCGGCGCTGCGGTTGCCTTGATGCCTGCCTGGACACGCCTCCCGTTGCGCCTGCCGTGGCTGCCGGTGTCCGAAGCGCTCGCCCTGCGGCCCGCCGGTGACGTCGTCACGCGCACCCTCCGCTGGGCCACCACGCCCTCACCCTCGCCGACCTGAGCACCCCACGTTTGCGTGCGGATTTCGCTGATGCGGGTCATCCGAAATGCAACGCAAACGTGGTGGAGTCAGCGTGCGGGGATGAGGAGTTGGTCGAGGAAGCGGAGCGCGGCGCTGGAGGTCTCCCGCCGCCAGAGCACCACCACGTCGGTGGTGTCGTCGGTGGAGTCGGCGGTGGTGTCGTCGGTGGCGTCGTCCGGGGCCACGGCGGCGGCGAGGTCGGCCACGATCGCACGCTGGCGCTCGAGCAACTTGCCCACGTCGAGACCACACCGTTCGGCGACCACGAGCTTCAGCAGCAGCTCGCTGCGGAGATCGCGGAGATGAGCAACGGGCGTCGCCAGCCACCTGCGCAGCTCGGCCCGACCGGCGCGAGTCGCGGCGAGCACGGTGCGGTTGCCGCCGGCAATGCCCGGCTCCTCGCCGACCGATCGAACGAGCCCACGCTCGGCAAGCTGGTCGAGCGACCGGTAGGTCAGCGCTCGCGACAACGACCACACGCGACCCAACTCTCCGCCGGGACGCAATGCCGACGCGATCGCGAATCCGTGCGTCGGGCCCTCGTAGAGCACGCCGAGGCACGCCCATTCGCCCAACAGCAGGTCACGGCGACGGCGGTCGCCCGACGAGTGCGTCACGAGGGAGCGACCTCGATGTCGGTGGCCTTGACCGACGCGTGCACGAGATCTCCGACCCCGAGGTGCAACTCGTCGAGTGCCGCGGCGGTGATCTCCGCCGTGAGCGGCAACTCGCCGTCGATCACCACCCGGACCCGCTCGCCCAGACGATCGACGTCGACGATCGATCCTTCCCAGGTGTTGCGCGCGCTCGACCCGGATGCTTCGCCGCGCGCCACCAGCACCGAGTGCGGTCGGATGCTGGCGAGCGTCGGGCCGTCGGCGGCGTCGGCGATCACGACCCGTGCGCCGCTCGCCGTCGTCAGCACGCCCGCCACGACCTCGCCGGCGACGAGATTCACACCGACGAGATCGGCCACGTAACGCGTCCGTGGATGCGCGGTCAC
>DATLBC010000165.1:0-17238 GCA_035527095.1 Ilumatobacteraceae bacterium
GCCCAACTCGTGCACCCGATAACGCCGTCGAGGACGCACCAGCCGAACGCTGTCGGTGATCGCGTTCTGAGCCACGTGTCAGAGCGATCTGGCCACAACGGTGCGCCGGTTGCAGGGCGGTCGGTCGAGCTCTGACGGTCGAGGACCACTTGGGCCGGCGCGTGACCGGCTACGTGTTCGCCCGTCGTGTCGACAGCGCCGATCGGCCGGTACGCGCTACCGCACCTCTTGTCGTCGGCGGATTCGCGCCCGGCGGCGAGCAACTAGCGTCGTTCAGCAGCCTTGCTCCCGACTCGCTCGCGGTCGACAGCGAGCGCTAGGAAGGAGGTGTTCCATGGACTGGCTGACCAGGCGTCAGGTGCTGCGCGTCTATCTGAAGAACCACGACTGGTGGTGGAAGTGGCCGTTCGTCGCGACCGCAGTGGCCGTTTGGGTCGGGGCGCTGCTCCTACTGGTCGCACCGTGGGATCGTGCCGGTTCGGAGGAGCACGTCGATGGGCTGCCGGCACCCACGGCGCCGGATCTGAAGCCGGACGACGGGCAGACCGACGGGGTGAGCTCGTGGTTCAGCCGGGACGAGGAGAGTAGGAACGGGCGCACGACCGGAATGACGCTCCCAACTGTCAAGGCGCCGGCGGAGAGCATCCAGCCCGAGGAGGAACCCGCCACCGCCGACACCGCCGCAACCGACCGGGACGCCGAAGTGGCGGAGGAAGCGAGGCCCCTCGAGTCGCAAGACGGGGACGTGGCCGAGGCCCTCGACCAGCCGCCTCGATCATCGCCGTCTACGACGAGCCCGACCACGACAACCGGCCCGACCACGACCGGGGCGCCACCGCCCTCGAGCAGCCCCACCACCACCGAGTCAGCTTCACGGCCCACGCTCGACACCCCGGGTCCCGAAACCAGCACGACAACGACGACCCAGCCAGCAGTCGCCGAAACCACCACTCCTTCCACCACGACGAAGGCGAAGGGCAAGCCGGGAAGGACCGACCCGACGGACGACGAGGACCTCTCGGACACCAAGGACAGCAAGGACAGCAAGGTGCGCCCAGGCCGGAAGACCCCCGGTGTACCGACCGATTCCATCACACCGCAAGTCGCTCGGCCGGTCGATTGACTCGGTTGAGCGGCGTGCGCTCAACCGGCCGATGTGTTGCCAGCGGATGGGCGCCTGGTACCCGCTGGGAACGAGACCGGCAGGATGCGCGGTCCACGGACCTGCCCGCCTGCCCACTTCATCGGTTCCCGATCGCTCACCTGGAACTCCGGGATGCGTTCCAACCACGTACGGATCGCAACGGTCATTTCCAGGCGAGCCAGGTTCGAGCCGGCGCACCGGTGAATGCCCGAACCGAAGGCAATGTGACGGTTCTGCGCACGGTCGATGATGAACTCGTCGGGATCCTCGAACTGCTCGGGGTCGTGGCAAGCCGCCGGGAAGTTCATGAGCACCTTGTCACCGCTCTCGATGTGAACGCCGTTGTAGTCGATGTCGGTCTCGGCGATCCGGGCCATCGTGACAGGCGCGTAGTAGCGCAGGAACTCCTCGATCGCGATCGGAAGGATCTCGGGCTCGTCGACGAGTCGTTGACGATCTTCGGGATGGGTCCCGAGGTGCCAGAGCGCGGACCCGATGGAGCTCCACGTCGTGTCGATGCCGGCGACGATCAACAAGTTCGTGATCCCGACCACCACGTCCGGGGTGATCTGGGCCTCGGGCATGTCGAGTTCCATGAACAGCAGCTCGGTGAGCAGGTCCTCCTGTGGGTCTTCCTGCCGCTTCGCCACCTCGGCACCGATGAACGTCAGCATCTCGTCGCGCGCCTTGAGCCGCATCGTCGGATTGTGCAAGGCGTCGCCGAGCACGAAGTTGACCCACTCGACGAACTGGTCGGCCATCTCCGGGTCGACACCGATGAGGTGAGCGATCACCCGCGGCGGGATCTGCTGCGAGTACTGAACGGCCGCATCACACTCGCCCGTCTCGATGAACCCGTCGATGAGCGATTGGCACAGCTGCTCGGTGTACTCCTCGTGGGCGGCGACCGCACGGGGTGCAAACGCAGGAAGCAACATCCGTCGTGTCCAGGAGTGGATGGGAGGGTCGGCGGTGATCGGGGCGGCGGCGATCATCTGCTCGTAGCGCGACATTTCGGGGGCATTCGGAGCGGGCGGCATGACGAGCACCTGCCGCGAGCTCAGCTCCGGGACCATCTTCGCAAGTGCACGCAGATCGTCGAAACGGGTGGGGTTCCACGACCCCCCGAGCCGATCGGTGTGTGCGATCGGGCACTTCGCGCGCATCTCGGCCCAGATTGGGACCGGGTCCTCGATGTAGTCGTCGTTGCGGATGTCGTAATCGGTGTTCCAGTCCGTGACCGGTCCCCCCGGCGCCCAGATCTCCTCGCTGGTCGCCATCCGCATCTTGGCGTGCATGTCATCGGTCGCGCTCATTCTGGTCCCTCCCTGCAAGCCGAGTCGGTTCTCGGCTCGCGGGCCCACTGTAGGAGCGCGCTCCATCGAGCCGAGAACCGGCCGACGATCGGGCAGCAACTTGTGGGCCGCTGCGTTGTCGCAGATCCGACGTCAATCTGACGGCGGTAGGGAGTACCAGAGCAGTACCGGATGCGGCTCGAAGACGCTCACGGTCGATTCACCGGTTGGCTGCCATCCGTGCTTCTCGTAGAAGCGTCGCCCACGGCGATTCTCGGCGAAGACACGCAGCGAAGGCTCTCTCGACGCTCGTCGAAGCACGACGACGATCTCGTCGAGGAGTCTGCCCGCGATGCCGGTGCCCCAGGTGTCGATGGCCGTGCCGAAGTGGAGGAGCTCGCCTGCTTTCGTGGCAGCAAACCCCACGATGGTGTCGTCGTCGCGATCGACTGCGACGTAGGTCCCGATGTCGGCGTCTGCGATCTCGTCTTGCCAGCGAGCTCGCAAGATCTCCCTGGGGAACGGAGAGCGCGATTGGGGGAACACCGCCGCGAGTCCGACAACTGCCCCGGCCTCTTGCACGTCGAGCAGCTCCGCCAGGTCATCGACGGTCATCTCGCGAATCCTCACGACGCCATCTTCTCATCGACGAAGTGCGCGCTCAGTCGGCGTTGTCATGATGAGCTCCCTCGCGCCGCTCGGCGGTGCATCGTGTGGCTGGTTGCTGCCATCGTCCACCTCGCAGGTTCCGGAGCCCAGCGTGTCAGCGCGCTTTCGCGCCTACGTGCCAGCGCCCATGCCGGCCCCGGCGGCACCCGCCGGACGGGCACGGCGCGATTGCGCAACCGTGCGATGCCGGTTCGATCCCTGGCGGCTGCGCTTGTGAGGACCGCCCCGTGTCACCCGAAGCCTCATGTACTTCGTCTGTATCGACAATGAACGGCTTGTTGCGCCATCGTCTGGAGGCCTTGTGAACTGGGACCGTGTCCGCCGAACCACGGGTGTTGGACCAACCCGTCCTCCGGAGTGGCGGGTGATGGCACGCCGTGCGCCGGCGGGAGGGTTGCGCCGGTCTGGACGTGGCGAGGTCCGAGCTGTTGTCGCGGTCTTGGCGGTGATCGGCATCGCAGTGGGTTGTGCCGACGATGCAGAGCCGGCGCTGGTCGTCGACGTGCGGGAGGCTGCCGGCGCACTGCCGGTGGTGCTCGACTACAGCCCGACGATCTCCGACATCGGGGCGCTGTTCTATCTCGCGTCGCATCCCGACGTCGATCTGCTGGCGGTGACGCTGCCCGAACGGGGTGAATCCGACTGTGACACGGGCGTTCGCCACACGTTGTCGCTTCTGGCGATCGCGGGCCGGAGCGATGTTCCAGCGGGTTGCGGCACCGAAGGGCCACTGGTGGGCGATCGGGACTGGCCTGAAGAGTTCCGCGAGTTCTCGAACTCGCTCGCGGGTGTCGAACTGCCGGTGGTGACGCCAGGACCTCCGGTCGATGGAGCGGTACTGCTCGCGGACACGCTCCGCACGGCCGAACGCCCGGTGACGATCGTGGCGGTCGGGCCCCTGACCAACTTGGGTGTGGTCGTTCGAGATCACCCGGAACTGGTCGAAACCGTCGAGCGCGTGGTGATCATGGGCGGGGCCGTGGACGTACCCGGCAACGTTGGATCGGCACCGACCGCGGAATGGAATCTGTACATCGATCCGCACGCGGCCAGGTTGGTGCTGGAATCGGGCGTCGATGTGCTGTTGGTGCCGCTCGACGCCACGAACGACGTGCCGTGGACCGATGCCCTCGTTGCACAGGTCGCCCTGCTCGACTCGGCGGTCGGGAGGTCCGAGCGTCAGGTCGTCGCAAGCCGCGGTTTCACCGATGGCATCGACCTGTGGGACGAACTTGCGGCTGTCGCCACCCTGCAGCCCGAGATGCTGGAGATCGAAGCGCGAACGATCGTCATCGACGACGACGGAGCGACGCTCGACGACCCGGCGGGAACCTCGGTTGACGTCGCGATTGGCGCCGACGCTGATGCCGCCACAGGAGAGTTTCTGCGCGTACTGAACGGCGGGGTTCTGCCCGCCACCCCCGTGGGCACGCCCGAGGATCAGGCGTACTTCGACCAACTGGAGGCGGGCTTCACCGACTTCGCCACGAGAGGCAACGGTGTTGAGCCAGACGGCTCGAGCGAAGCCCATGCCGGCGCCGACCGCTTCATCGTGACGGTGGCCGAGGCGCTCGAGAAACTCGCATCGAACATCGACAGCGCTGATCCACCGGATCCCCTCGCGGCCGATCATGAGCGGCTCTCGAAGGCGATCGACAGCATCGTCGGCCAAATGGACGACGTGCGGGTGGCCGTTGCTGCGGCCGAGGGCGATGACGCCTTCATGCTGATCTCGGCTGGGGTCATCGAGACCGGGATCGACCAGAGTTTCGACGACGTGGATGCCGCCTGTGCGTCGATCGCTGAGTACCTGACGCTCCGAGCCGGTGTCCTGCCCTGTCCGGGCTTCGGCAGCGACGGGTGACGATCGAGGTCGCGGAACCGTCAGCGCTCGTCGGCCGACGCACGGTCCCGCCCGTAGTGCTGGACTCGACGTTGCAGCTTCGGTTCCATGTCAGGCGGTTGGCAACTCGATCGACACCGTTCTCGTGATCGGGGTCGGCGCGGAGAACACGTCGCGGTACGGGCTGAGGAGATCGCCCTCGTCGAGCACCCGCAGAATGTCGGCCTCGGGAGCCGAACTCACGACGGTCACGTGGCAGCGGACTTCGCTGTAGCCGGGTCGTGCGGTCGAGCCGATCGAGAGCATTCCGATGGCATCGAAGTCGGCTTCGATCTCCACGCTCAGCGAGTTCATGTCGACACCGAGTCGCGCAGCTCGCATCTGATACCCCATCGCAAGGCAGCTTCCGAGTGCAGCTCGCCCGAGCACCCCCGGTGCAGGCCCGGAACCGTTGCCGCCCATGGTGTCCGGCAGGTCGGTCTCGAAGCGAAACGCGCCTTCCTCGCTCGTGCAGCGAAGCCCATCGGTGATGGTGCTGATCGAGCGCCCGGTGTCGCGCCCCAGGCTCGGATGTTTCGTCACGGCGCTTTCGAGGCGGTCGAGTGCGTCGCTGATCCTTCGAGAGTGTGACGTCTCTGCGGCCATGTGGCACCGTATACCCGCCCTCGTAGCGACGGTGACGAGTCGCCATGCGACACGATGTGGCATCGAGGCCAGCTGTTGCGTCAGGCTGACCGGCTCACCCCGACCCAGTCGCAGAAGTTGGCGATCAGGGTGCGCCCAGCCGGGTGATCCTCCGTCCAGTACTCGGGGTGGAACTGGGTACCTGCGAGGGGGAGCGTCTCGTGGGCGAGGTACTGGAGCTCCGTGGTGTCGGTGCGGGCGAGGTTGACGAAGCCGACGGGAACGCCCTTGAGTTCCTGCGTGTGAGCGTGGCGGAACACCGGCGCGCGGTCGAGGCCGGACAGCAGCGGATGATCACCGAGCAACTCGACCGGCTGGTAGCCGAGTTCCTTCTTCCAACCCGGCTCGTAGTCGGGGTGCTCGTCGATCTCGGCGACGCCGAGCCGACCGATCCGGTCGAGGCGAGCGCCGAGCGCCGTTCCGATGAACTGCAGCCCGCCGCAGAACCCGAACACCGGCGTCCGACCAGATCGAACGATGTCAGTCAACCCCACCAGATCGTCTGGGTCGTAGAGGTCGGGGCTCGCTCCGTTACCGCTGATGAACACTGCGGCGATGCCGAGTTCGTCGATGATGTCGGCACCGACATCGCCGTAGCGCTGCAGGAGGCAGCGGTGGCCCGAGAGGTCCTGCAGCATGTAGGAGATCCGGGTTCGCGCTGCCAACAGTCGTCCGCTCTTCGGGTTCTCGTAGGTCGAGGCATGCTCGTAGTCGACGTAGAGGATCATGGTGTCGACATCATCGGGTCAGGTGAACGCCTCGAAGAGCTCGGCGACGGCCTTGGCCTGGCCACCGGAGGTCGACGACGGCACCACGATCGGCGTGACGCCGGCGTCGAACCACGCGTCGACGCCGTCGCGCACCCGGTCGGCGGGTCCCGACAGGGTGCAGTCGTCGAGCCAACGGTCGGTCATCGCAGCGACGAGCGCATCGGTGTCGCCGGCGTCGAGCGCACGCTTGGCCGCCGCCATCTCGTCCGCGTAACCGGCCTCGATCCAGTAGTTCCGATAATTCGGGAGCGCCACGTAGCCCTGCAGCGTCTTGCGGTTGCGGGTCCGGGCGGCATCGACGTCATCATCGATGACGGTCGGAATCATGTTGCCGATCCAGAACCCGTCGGCTCGGCGGTCGTCCGGCACCAGTCCAATGGAGTGGCCCATCCGGCTGAGCGAACCGTTGGCCCACACAGCGCCGTCGCCGATCTCGACCGACAGGGCGACCATCTTGTCGCGCAAGGCCGCAAGCACGATGGGCGGAAGCCCGCCCATGTGTTCGCCCGCCGCCGTCATCGTTGCGACGTACTCCCGCATGTCGGACAGGGGCTTGCCCGTCTCGACGCCGAGACGTGTGATCACCGGACCGTGCGTGACGCCGATGCCGAGGCGGAAGCGCCCACTCGCGATCTCGTGGAGGTAGCTCGCCGACGTTGCGAGGGCTGCTGGATGCTGGAGATAGATCGGTTGGATCGAAGTGCCGACCTCCAACGTCGTGGTCGCCTCAGCGATCGAGAGGCACAGACCCATGGCGTCTCCGAAGCTCGGGCAGTAGACGCCAGGAAAACCGCGTGCCTCGATGTCTTTCGCGAGTCCGATGGTGCGGGCGCGGCGCCCCGGCGAGGCAGCGAGCGACAGGGCAGGGAGCTTGGCGGGCATGTCCCGAACCTATTCGCCCAGCGGTCAGCTACACGACGTGCCAGGTACCTCGTGGTTGCCGACTCGCTCGCGCGTCATCCGAGCGTGTCGACGAAGGCGTCGAGGGCGGCGTTGGTCGCGGCGGGTGCCTCCTGCTGCACCCAGTGGCCGATGCCGGGGATGATCGTGGAGCCGCGGAAGTCCGCGCAGAATGCCGGCGCAACGTCGAACAGGTCGAGGCCCGGCACGAAGTTGCGGACGCCGTCGAGTTCTCCGGCGACGAACGCGGTGGGCTGCTGCAACTGGCCGTCAGGGAGCGATCCGATCTCGTCGGCATCCAGCCCTTGAGCCCGGTAGCGGTTGAATGGCCCGACCCAACCGGTCGTCTCGAACGCCTCGACGTAGACCGCTAGGTCGTCGGGGGTCATCCAGGCGGGAAACGTATCGGGGTCGACCATGCCGTCGAGGAGACCTGCGTCGGGACCCTTCGTGTGGAACAGCGACCGATCGGCATCGCCGCTCGCGCCGTAGTAGATCATCCGCAGCGCCTTGGCGATGTCGGCGCCGACCTCGGCCTCGACGACGCCCGGCTGCTGGATGTAGAGCTGGTAGAAGAACTTGCCCTCATAGCGTTCCTTCCACATCTCGAGCGACGACACCGGGCCGACCGGCGTGTACGGCACGCTCAATCCAGCGACGGCATGGACCTTCGCGGCATGCAGCCGAGCGGTGTTCCACGCAATGGGAGCGCCCCAGTCATGGCCGAACACAATGGCGCCTCCATCGCCCAGCGCATCGATGACGGCGGCCGCGTCGCTGCACAGTTCCGTGAGGCGGTAGGCCTCGACCTCGGGCGGGTTCGAGCTGCCGCCGTAGCCGCGAACATCCATCGCGGCCACCGTGAACCCGCGTGCGGCGAAATGCTCCATCTGGTGACGCCACGAGTACCAGAGCTCGGGCCAGCCGTGGATGCACAGGATCAGCGGCCCAGTACCGGTGACCGCAACGCGCAGATCGACGTCGTCGTTGTGGACGGTCACGAACGTCGGCTCGAACATCCACCGATGGTAGGTCAGATGGTTTCGCGCCAGTGTTCCTTGGTCTGGACAAGCCAGAAGATCGCGAAGAGGGTGATCTCGGTGGCCTCCAACACGAGCACCATGTGGCGCCACTGCGAACCCAGCGGAAACATGATCAACGGGGCGACCAACATCGTTGCCGCGATCGAGGCATAGAGCCAGAAGTAGATCCGGGGCGCGGGGCTGCCACGGTGTTGCCAGGCGTTGCCGCCGACCGCGAGCGCGAGGAAGAAGAACATCAGCACCGCCGCGATGCCGTGCGCACGAGTGTCGAAGTCGTCCCACACGGCGAACAGCACGGCTCCGACGAGCAGAAACACCATCGCCGCCAGCAGGCCGAGTCGCAGACCGACGTCGCCGACTTCCGCAACCGCCTTGACGCTGCTCGTGGCGATGCTGGCGATCACCGCAGCAACCAGCAGGCCGGCGATCCCGGTGATCAACAGTGCCGTGATGTTGTTGTCGATGTTGGCGACCACCCACGCAGCCAGGTTCCCCTCGTCGTCGACCGGAAGCCGGCCAGGGCTCTGCGACCAGCACTGGCCGACGTCGGTGGTCGGCACGACGGCCACGATCGGCGCCAGCATTCCGGCGGCATTCAACGTGGCGTCCTCCCACGTGGTGCTGCCCTTGATCACGATCAGGCACAGCCCGATCGCCATCAGCACACCGACGAAGATCACCCGTACCGGCGTGTAGTAGTAGGCCGAGACCGAAGTCTGCCAGCAATCGACGTTCGACCGCTCGATCAGGATCGACACGGCGAGCAACACCACGGCGCCGACCATGCTGATGCGCAGGTAGCGGTAGGTCTTGACTGCCGCGACGTCGTTCATTCGTGCCAATCGAGCGTGTCGCGCATGACCGCCTCGAATTCCTCGAACGGCATCGAGGACTTGACCGAGTGGATCAACTGGGCGTCGTTGCCGACGAAGTTGCGGAACGGCGCGTCGGGGTCGAGCGCAGCACGCACGATCGCGTCGGCGACGTCCTGTGGGTCGGGCGCCGGGCCGTCCCCCGACAGGACGCTTCGCGATTCGCCGAAGCGTGCGGCGCGGTCGAAGTAGTCGGACTCCTGCCACCCGTCGACCGTCACGATGTTGGCGTGGAAGTCGGTCTCGAAGGCGCCGGGTTCGACGAGCCGGACCCGGATCCCGAAGCCGGACGTCTCGAAGTGCAGCACCTCGCTGAGACCTTCGAGCGCGTGCTTGGACGCCGAGTACGCCCCTCCGAATGGGGACCCGACGACGCCGGCGATGCTCGACACGTTGACGATCGTGCCGCTGCCGCGCGCTCGCCAGGCGGGGAGCACCGCGCGGATCACGCGCATCGGTCCGAGCACATTCGTGTCGAGTTGGCGCGTCCAGAGGTCGTCGTCGACCAACTCCAAGGCACCGGTGACCTCGAAGCCGGCGTTGTTGACGATGACGTCGATCTCGGTCGGGTCACCCACGCCTTCGGCGACCGACGCCGGGTTGCTGACGTCGAGCCGTCGGATCTCGATCGGCAAGTGCTCGGCCTCGATCGCCGACCGGAGATCGTCGCCCTTGGCGAGGGTGCGCATCGTGGCGATCACGTCGTGGCCCTGGCGGGCAAGCGTGAGCGCGGCGAGCTCGCCGAAGCCGCTGTTGCTGCCGGTGATGAGAATGCGAGTCATTGGATGCTCCTGTCAGGTGGCGAGTACGGCGTCGCGCAGCTCGCGTTTGAGGATCTTGCCGGAGGCATTGCGGGGGAGTTGCTCGGCGACGATCGTGATTCTGGTCGGCACCTTGAAGTTGGCGAGGCGTTCGCCGACGAATCGCTGGAGGTCGGCGGCGTCGAGCGACGCACCAGGCTTGACCATCACATGGCAGGCCAGTTCCTCGCCGAGACGTTCGTGGGGGAGGCCGTAGACCGCGGCCTCGTAGACCGCCGGGTGCTCGTAGATCGCAGCTTCGACCTCGGCGGAGTAGATGTTCTCGCCGCCGCGCAACACCATGTCCTTCGCCCGGTCGCTGACGTACACGAAGCCGTCGTCGTCGATGCGCCCGATGTCGCCCGAACGTAGCCAGCCGTCGATGATGGTGTCGGCGGTCGCGTCGGGCCGGTTCCAGTAGCCGCGGATCAGCATCGGGCCACGGAACCAGATCTCGCCGGTCTCGCCGGTGGGCAGCACGTCGCCGAGCGGATCGGTGACCCGCAGGTCCATCAACGGGATGGCTCGCCCGGTCGACGTCGGATGGGCGATGAAGTCGTCGCCGGCGTTGCCGGGGCCGTAGGCATTCGTCTCGGTCATGCCGTAGCCAAGGCTGGGTCGGCCCTTGGAGAAGTTGTCCTCGATGCGCTTCACCAACTCAGGTGGCATCGGCGCTCCGCCCCCGCCGACAGCGAGCAGGCTGGACGTGTCGCGCTGGGCGAACGATGGCGCCTCGAGCAGATCCCAACTCATCGTGGGCACGCCGACGAAGTTCGTGACGCGCTCGCGTTCGATCAACTCCAAGGCACGGTCCGGATCCCACTTGTACGTCATCACCAGCTTCGAGCCGCCGACGAACGCTCCGAGCATCACCGGCACCAGACCCGTCACGTGGAACAGCGGGACGCACAGCATGATCGCCGGCTTTGCCGTGCTCTGATCCGCCTTGGCCTCCGGTGGTTGGCGGAGCGCGTTCACGGCGCCGCGCGCCGCGAAGGCCATCAGGGAGCTGAGCACTGCGCGGTGCGTTGACACGGCTCCCTTCGGGTGGCCGGTGGTGCCGGAGGTGTAGAGGATCGTGACGTCGTCGTCGGGGTCGATGTCGACGTCGGGGAGTGTGGCGTCGTCGCTCAGGAGGTCGTCCAGCGCGACCACGCGGAAGGCGTCGTTGGCGAGGGGCGCGGCGCCCTCGCGGACAGTGACCACGGTGGCGGTGATCGACCCGGGTTCGGCGGCGCGCATCCGAGTGAGGCGATCGGCGTCGGCGATCACGACCTTCGAGTCGGAGTCGTCGAGGGCGAACACCATCTCGTCGGTCTGCCACCATGCGTTCATCGGGACGGCCACCGCCCCTACGGAGGTGATGGCCGCAAACGCTGCGATCCACTCGGGGTAGTTACGCATCGCGATCGCGACGCGGTCGCCGTTGGCGACCCCGAGTTCGTGCACCAGCGCGTGGCCGATCCGTGCGATCAGGTCGGTGAGCCGCGGCATCGGCCAACGCTCGTCCTCGAAGACGATGAAGTCGTCGGTGCGGGCTGCAGCACCGGCGTAGAGGTGACGGACGTTCGGTGGTGTGCCGGTGAACACCTTGGTCGGCACACCGAACACGTCGGCTTCCTGGATCTCGAACCTGGTACCCGGCGCGCAGACCGCCGCGCACGCCTCGTGGAAATCCATCGTCATTCGCCCGTGATAACACATCCAGCAAACGTCACACCGTGCCGTGCCTGACGCGACGTTCGTTGGTTCCTGCAGACCCGGGCTGGGGGAACCACGGGGGAGCTAGCGTCGGCGGCGTGTGTGACACCCTCGTCTCGATCACGTCGGACGGGGTCTTGTTCGCGAAGAACAGCGATCGCGACCCGAACGAAGCGCAGATCCCGCGGTGGTATCCGGCGGCCGATCACGATTCGGCACCGGGCGACATCGACTGCACGTGGATCTCGATCCCGCAGGTCGAACACACCCATGCCGTTCTGCTGTCGCAGCCGTGGTGGATGTGGGGCGCCGAAATGGGAGCCAACGAGCACGGCGTCGTCATCGGCAACGAGGCCGTGTTCACGAACCAGCCGCTCGGCGATGCAGCGCTGCTGGGGATGGACCTGCTGCGCCTCGCACTCGAACGTGCTGCGACCGCCGACGACGCAGTCGCGGTGATCGTCGACCTGCTCGAGCGCCACGGCCAGGGCGGCCCCTGCAGCCACGAGAAGCCCGGCTTCGCGTACCACAACAGTTTCCTGGTGGCGGATCCGACGGGTGCGATCGTGCTGGAGACTGCCGGCACCAACTGGGCGGTCGAGACGGTGACCGGGCGGGGACGTTCGATCTCCAACGGTCTCACCATCGCCGGATTCGCCGACGAGTTCACCTCGACCACGGCGGCGCGCAACACCTCGTGCACGATGCGGCGCGCTCGCACCCAGCCTGCGGCCGAAGCAGCGGTGGGGGTCGCCGACCTGTTCGCCGCGCTGCGCGACCACGGCGGTGGCGCGGCCCCGGTTTGGTCAGTGACCGACGGGGCGATGGGGGCTCCCTGCGTCCATGCCGGTGGTGAAGTGTCGTCGTCGCAGAGCACGGCCTCGTGGGTGAGTGACCTCCGAAGCGACCCGTTGCACTGGGTGACGGCGACCTCGGCGCCGTGCACATCGACGTTCCACCCCGTGCGCGTCGATCAGCCCATCGATCGGGCTGCACCGTTCGGCGATCCGACCAACCGTTTCGATGCCGCCAGCCGTTGGTGGACCCACGAGCTGCTCCACCGTCGGGTGTTGCGAGACCACGAAGCGTCCGTCGGCAGGTTTGCCGCCGAGCGGGATGCGCTCGAACGCACGTGGATCGATGATCCACCCGAGAGTGAGCTCGCGTTCGTGGCTTCAGCGGCGGTGGAGCGGCAATGGCTCGCGGAGCTCGTGGCCGCCGACCTTGGTGATGTTCGCCCGCCTTGGCTCGTCGACCTCTGGCACGACCTCGATCTCGCAGCGGGTGTGCCCACCCTCGATTCGCCCTCCTGACTCAGGCTGGCGTGCCCGGCGCACGAACTGCGCCCGGCGCGTCATGTGCGTCGGCGTCGTCGAGAAGGGACCGGCCGAGCCACAAGGGCACGATCTGGCCCACCAGGAGCGTGACGCCGCCGATGACGAGCAGGATGCGCATGAGCACGACGCCGGTGTCGAGATCGTCATTGGCCGACAGCGCGAGTGTGCGGGCGTCGGCGACGCTCGCCCGGTACTGCTCGACCAGTGCGTCGGTGTCGGCGAGGTCGTCGCTGATCGAGCCGACCGCCGCGGCGAGGTCGTCGAGCTGCTGCTGGAGTTCGTCGGCCGATCCGGTGAAGTCGGTCAGGCTGGTCGCCGTCGACTCGAGTTGACCCGGGAGCGTTTCGAGGGTGTCGGCGAGCTGGCCGAAGGTGTCGCCCAATCCGGCGTCGGGGTCGTAGTCGGGGGCGAGCGGGAGGTTCGACAGCGCGTCGAGGACCGAGTCGATGTCGTCGCCGATGTTCTCCAACCTGCGCACGGTGCGCCCGGCGTCCTCGAGCGACGGCCCAATCGTGGTGGCGAGCCCGGCGATGTCCTCGATGGCCTGTGTCCCCGCGTCGAACGATCCCGACACTGCGCTCAGGCTGCCGGCGAGGGCCGCTACGGCGTCGGTCGACGAGCCCAGCACCTCGTCGGCGAGGTCGATCGTGTCATCGATCGCGTCGAGCGACTGCAGCGTCACCTCGAGCGTGTCATCGGAGGCGGTCGCGAGCTGTCCGACGAAGATCCATCCGACGATCATGCCGAACACGGCGATCAGCATCCCGGCGAGGCCGACGCCGATCATGATCCGTCCCGCCCGCCGGGTGTCACGGGGCGACCGCCACCGTGACCGCCACGCGGACGTCGGAGATGTGCGCGGCACGTCGTGTACGTCGGCTGTCGGCATGGTCTGGAGTCGGACGCCCCCGGGTCAGTTGGAGAACTGGTGGAGCGCGCCGCCCTCGGAGGCGAGGCGTTCGAGCAGCGGTGAGAGGTTCCAGTGGTTGCCGCCGAGCGACTCGCTGTGGTGCTTGATCTTGTCGACGATCTCGGCCAGACCGACCTGATCGGCCCAGTACATCGGGCCGCCCCGGTACACCGGCCAGCCGTAGCCGTTGACCCACACCACGTCGATGTCGCTGCCACGGATGGCGATGCCCTCGTCGAGGATCTTCGCGCCCTCGTTGACCATCGGGTAGAGCAGGCGTTCCAGGACTTCCTGGTCGGTGACCTCGCGCTGCTCGATGCCCTTGCCGACCGCGAAGGTCTTGATCAGTTCGACCACCTCGGCATCCGGTGTGGACGCTCGGGTGTCCGGGTCGTAGGTGTAGTAGCCGCGACCGTTCTTCTGGCCGCGGCGACCGTTCTCGCACAGCACCTCGCGGATGGTGGAACTCGACGATGTCTCCTCCTTCCAGCCGATGTCGAGGCCGGCGAGGTCGCTCATGGCGAACGGCCCCATCGGAAAGCCGAACTCGTAGAGCACGTTGTCGACCTGGGCAGGGGTGGCACCTTCGAGGATCATCCGCTCGGCCTCGGCACCACGCATGAACAGCATGCGGTTGCCGACGAAGCCCCGGCACACGCCGACCATCACCGGCACCTTTCCGATCTTCTTGCCGATCGCCATCGTGGTGGCCACGACGCTGTCCGACGAAGTGTCGCCGCGCACGTTCTCGAGCAGCTTCATCACGTTCGCCGGGGAGAAGAAGTGCATCCCGATGACGCTTTCGGGGCGTGAGGTGACCGACGCGATTTCGTTGATGTCGAGCGCCGAGGTGTTCGACGCGAGTACGGCACCCGGCTTGCAGATCTCGTCGAGCTCACGGAAGATCGACTTCTTCAAGTCCATGTCCTCGAACACGGCCTCGATCACCATGTCACAGTCGGCGAAGTCGGCCTTGTCGGTCGAACCGGTGATCAGCCCCATGCGCTGCTCGACCGCCTCGGGTGGGATCGAGCCACGAGATGCCGACCGTTCGTAGTTCTTGCGAACCACGCCGAGCCCGCGATCGAGTGCGGCTTGGTCGCGCTCGACGATCGTGACCGGGATGCCGACGTTGGCGAAGTTCATGGCGATGCCACCACCCATCGTTCCGGCGCCGAGCACACCGCATTTCTGCACATCGATCAGCGGGGTGTCCTTGGCGATGTCCGGGATCTTGTTGGCGGCACGCTCGGCGAAAAACGCGTAGCGCTGGGCTCCCGACTGCGGGCCGGTCATCAGCTCCATGAAGCGCTTGCCCTCGACCTTGAGACCCTCGTCGAACGGCAGGTTCGCAGCAGCTTCGATGCACCGGATGTTGTACTCGGGGGCGAGGAAGCCACGGGTCTTGCGGGCGATCGAGGCCCGGAAATCGGCGAAGAGTTTGTCGTTGCCGCGGGCGTCGAGCACCTTCTCGTCGCGGTCGCGAACTCGAGCCAACGGCAGGTTCTCGGCGACCGCCTTGTTCGCGAACGCGATCGCTGCGTCGCGCAGTTCGGCGGGGCCACCGGCGGTGACATCGTCGATCAGCCCGGCCTCGAGCGCTTCGCCGGTGCCGATGTGTCGCCCCGACGTCATCATTTCGAGCGCCTTCGGAACGCCGACGAGGCGGGGGAGTCGCTGCGTGCCCCCGGCGCCCGGGAGCAGGCCGAGGTTGACCTCGGGGAGGCCGAACTTCGCGGCGTCGACAGCAACGCGGTAATGCGCGCAGAGCGCGACTTCGAGGCCGCCACCCAGCGCCGTGCCGTGGATCGCGGCGATCACCGGCACGGAAGCGTTCTCCATCGCCGCCTGCACCTCGTGGAGGCCGGCGGCCTGGGGCACGTTGCCGCCGAACTCGCTGATGTCGGCGCCGGCGATGAAGGTGCGACCGTCGCAGATCACGACGATCGCCTTGGCGCCGGCTTCGACCGCCTGGTTGATGCCGTCGAACAGGCCCTGGCGGACGTGCCAGCTGAGCGCGTTGACCGGCGGATTGTCGACGATGACGAGGGCGATGTCGCCGACATCGGCGGCGACGGTCTCGAGGCGGACGGATTCGGAGATCGCAGTCATGTGCGTCAGTCAAGCACCCCTCCCCACCTGCGATTACATCAGGGGTCAGACCCCTGATGTAATCGCGTTGCCGGGGAGGTTGCCGTCGGGATGCAGCGCCGCCTGGAAGCGGCGCATGCCGGCGAGCCAGCGGTCGCGATCGGTTGCCTTGCGCTCGACGTAGGTGGCCACCTCGGCGTGCGGAAGGATCAGGAACTGCTCGTCGCGGATCGCTGCCAGACACAGCTGCGCCACGTCGGCAGGGTCGAGCACACCATCGCCGCTCGCGACTCCACCTTCGAAGCCGTTGTCGTCGCCATCGGCCCGAGCCGCCATCGTGTGCTGCGGGCTGTTCGCAACGATGTTCGTCGCCACGGCCTGCGGGCACAGCACGGAGAATCGGATCCCCTGGTGGTGATGACTGATCGACAGCCACTCGGCCAGCGAGATGGCCGCCGCCTTCGTCATCGAGTACGCCATCGAACCGATCTGCGTCAGCAGCCCGGCCGCCGACGCCGTGCTCAAGATGTAGCCCTCGCCGCGGGCGATCATCGACGGCAGTACGGCACGAGCCGCGTAGATGTGGGCCATGCAGTGCACCTCCCACATCGTCTGGATCGCCTCGTTCGAATCCTCCACCCCGGCGGCGGTGACGAAGCCCGCGTTCGACACGAACAGGTCGATCGGACCGTGCGCGTCGAGCGTCGCCTCGACCATCGCAACGATCGCAGCCTCGTTGCGCACATCGATTCCCACCGCAGTGCCACCGATGTCGCTCGCAACGCGCTCGGCCTCGGCGGCGTGCAGGTCGGCGACCACCACGTGGCGGGCACCCGCAGCGTGGGCGGCACGGGCGATGGCTTCACCGATCCCCGACCCGGCTCCGGTGACGACGACAACTCGATCTAGCAGTTCCATCGGCGGAACCGTAGACGTGTCGATCGATCAGGCCGGAAGGCGGTGCAGCGGATGGCCCGCGTCGACCACGACCGTGCAGGGGTCGCCGACACTCAACGGCGTCGTCGCGGGGCCTCCTGTCAGGTCGACATCGACATCGGTGCCGTCTGCTCGCCGGACCGAGTACCGCCACGCGGCGCCGAGGTATCGGCGGGCGGTGACCTGATCGGGCCCGCTGGCGTCGGCGCGCAGCGTCAGGTCGTGCGGACGTGCCATCAGGGC